>CAZNKU010000047.1:0-10872 GCA_964573775.1 uncultured Clostridiaceae bacterium
GCCGGTGGCAAGCGCCTATCAACGACCGTAGCGGACAGCGGAGACAGGGGGTTGAAGTGTTTTCAAAACACTTTTTTATTATGACTATATAATTCCGTAATTTTAAAAAGTAACAAAAATACAAATAACGGTGAATACTTAAACCGTACAAAAGATTTAATCTATATATAACATAAGAGACGGAAACAAAAGTTTCCGTCTCAGACCGTCGAAAAAGTTGTTCTACCGCAATTGATTTAATAATTATATTCAATTGTAGGGCAAGTGCTTGCTCTTGCCGAAAAAAATATAACTACAAAACCGCAAGGAAAACATCTAATTTTCCTTGCGGTTACTTGCTTTTTGCCAATTTGAACTCTACCGTACCATCGTACGCCGACGAATTCAAATTGACAAAATATAACTGCCTTTTTCGCAATCTGCCAGCGTGTCGATAGTTTTATCGACACGCTGAAAGACGGAAACAAAAGTTTCCGTCTTTTAAAATTTTAATTATTTAATTATTTCATCATGCTTGCAACTTCTGCAGCAAAATCGTCAGCTTTCTTTTCAAGACCTTCGCCCTTTTCAAAACGAACGAAGTCAACCAACTTAACGCCCTTAGAAGCAAGGAACTTTTCAACAGATACGCTGTCATCCTTAACGAATGCCTGCTTTGTCAAGCAGTTCTGTTCAAAGAACTTGTTGATTTTACCTGTAAGCATTTTTTCCAAAATGTTTTCAGGCTTGTTAGCATTTTTAGGATCTTCCTTCATCTGAGCAAGAATGAAGTGCTTTTCCTTTTCAAGATCTTCAGCAGGAACTGAAGCTTCGTCAAGGTAAGCAGGGTTCATAGCAGCGATGTGCATAGCAACATCTCTTGCCGCTTCTTTAGCTTCATCACTAAAGTCTGCACATTCAACATTAACCATAACACCAATTCTACCGCCCATGTGAATGTAACCCACAACATTGCCGTCGAAACGAGCAAATCTTCTAAGGTTCATATTTTCACCGATTTTAGCGATTTTTTCTGTAAGCATATCTTTGATTGTTACAGCGCTGTCATCAACAAAGTTAGATGCAAGCAATGCATCAACATCAGCTGGGTTTGTAGCAATAACCTGCTTAGCAATATTCTTAACAAGTGCCTGGAATTCTTCATTTTTAGCAACGAAGTCTGTTTCGGAGTTAACTTCAACCATAGCACCTACGTTACCTTCAACAAGAATATCAACCATACCTTCAGCAGCGATTCTGCCTGCCTTCTTTTCAGCAGTAGCAAGACCTTTTTCTCTCAAAAAATCCATAGCCTTGTCAAAATCACCGTTAGTTTCTGTAAGAGCCTTTTTGCAGTCCATCATACCGCAACCGGTCTTTTCACGCAAATTTTTAACATCTGCAGCTGTAAAACTCATATTAAAAGTCTCCTTTATATTAAATTTTGGTAGATGACAAATTATTCAGCATCTGCTGCTTCAGCGCCATCTTCTTCAACTGCTGCTGCCATTGATTCACCCTGTTTTGCTTCCAAAACAGCATTTGCAATGCATTCAACAATCAATTTAACTGCTCTGATAGCGTCGTCGTTACCAGGGATAACGTAATCAACTTCTTCAGGGTCACAGTTTGTATCAACGATAGCTACTACAGGGATGTTAAGTCTCTTAGCTTCTGCAATAGCGATTTTTTCTTTACGAGGGTCAACAACGAACATAGCACCAGGCATGTCCTTCATTTCCTTAATACCGCCGAAGTTCTTTTCAAGCTTTTCCATTTCCTTCTTAAGCTTCATAACTTCTTTCTTTGGTAGAAGTTCGAATGTACCGTCTTCTTCCATCTTCTGTAGCTGATACAAACGATCAATACTCTTTCTGATAGTTTTGAAGTTTGTAAGCATACCACCCAACCAACGGTTGTTAACGTAGTACATACCGATTCTCTTAGCTTCTTCTGTGATAGCTTCCTGAGCCTGTTTCTTTGTACCTACGAACAAGATGTCCTTGCCATCCAAAGCTACGTCTCTGATGAAAGCGTAAGCTTCTTCAATCTTCTTTGCAGTCTTCTGCAAGTCGATGATGTAGATACCGTTTCTTTCTGTGAAAATGTACTCTGCCATTTTCGGGTTCCATCTGCGAGTCTGGTGACCAAAGTGTACACCGGCCTCAAGCAGCTGTTTCATTGAAATTACTGCCATTTTTATTTTCCTCCTTGTTTTTATACCTCCGCAAGACTTCATTTTTATGCACAACCACTTGGGCAACAGCACACAAATCCGTCTGCGTGTGTATTTTTAGCTGTTTTTACAGCTTGAATATTATATCACATATTTTCTATAATTGCAAGAGCTTTTTTAGAAATTTTTTCATATCTTTCTTTTTTATTTTTAATTCTCTCTTCAAGTGACGGCAAAAGCCCGAAATTTATGTTCATTGGCTGAAAATTCTTGCCTGAATACTCGGAAATATAAGCCGCCAATGCACCGTGTGCCGTAGCACGGTCAAACACCACTTTTTCCTTGCCCAAAGCCTTCATTGCGGCATTTATACCGGCAACCAAACCGCTTGATGCACTTTCCACATAACCTTCAACACCTGTTATCTGTCCTGCAAAAAATACATCGGGATGCTTTTTCATATTATAGGTTGCATCCAAAAGATTAGGTGAATTTATATATGTGTTTCTGTGCATAACACCATAGCGTGCAAAGGTTGCATTTTCAAGTCCAGGTATCATACCGAAAACTCTTTTTTGCTCCGGAAATTTAAGGTGTGTCTGAAAACCTACAATGTTATACATTGTGCCCTCGGCATTGTCCTGACGAAGCTGAACAACTGCATAATTTTTTGTACCGTCGGGTTTATCAAGGCCAACCGGTTTAAGTGGTCCGAAAACAAGAGTTTCCTTACCCCTTTTTGCCATAACCTCAACAGGCATACATCCTTCAAAAACATTGTTTTCAAATTCTTTAAGTTCTGCAGTTTCTGCATTTACAAGCTCTGTCCAGAAAGCCTCGTACTGTTCCTTTGACATAGGGCAGTTTATATAGTCATCTCCGCCCTTTCCGTAACGAGCCGCCTTATATGTTATGTTGTGGTCAATGCTATCGTACATAACAATAGGTGCCGCCGCATCGAAAAAGTGCAGATATTCTTCTCCTTCCGTAAGTCTTGTGATTTCACCTATAAGTGCATCGGATGTAAGTGGTCCTGTGGCAATTACAACAATGCCATCAGGAATTTGTGATACTTCCTCGGAAAGTACAAGTTCTATATTTTCGTGATTTTTAATCCTTTCGGTTATCATTTCCGAAAAGCCCTGTCTGTCAACAGCCAAAGCACCGCCTGCAGGAACCTTTGTGGCATCGGCACATTCCATAATCAGGGAATTTAAAAGGCGCATCTCTTCCTTTAAAAGACCTACTGCATTTGTTATACCGTCTGCACGCAGTGAATTACTGCACACAAGCTCTGCAAGATTATCATTTTTATGAGCAGGTGATTTTTTTTCAGGCTTCATATCTATAAGCCTAACTTTAACACCTCTGTTTGCAATCTGCCATGCAGCCTCACAGCCCGCAAGACCTGCACCGATAACAGTTACTGTCATTTGCTCTTTTTCTCCTTGTTTTCTTCATAGCCGCATTTTTCATCGGCACAGTATACACGTTTTTTGCCTCTGAATTTGTTTTCAAGCAATAGGCCTCCACACTTAGGACATTCCTGTGTGAGCGGTGTATCCCATGTCATAAATTCACATGTCGGGTTATGTTCACAACCATAATAGGTCTTACCTCTTTTTGATTTTTTAATCAAAAGCTTGCCACCACATTTAGGACAGTTTGCACCTGATTCCTTAATAATAGGTTTTGCATTACGGCATTCGGGGAAGCCTGGACATGCAAGGAATTTACCAAAGCGACCCATTTTATAAACCATCATTCTGCCGCACTTTTCGCAAGGTACATCAGAAACTTCGTCTTCTATCTTGATTTTGCCTATGGCATCCTCTGCTTTTTTCAAAGTTTCTTCAAAGGGTCCGTAAAAATCGGAAACAACCTTTATCCAATCAATTGTACCATCTTCTACATCATCAAGCTTTTCTTCCATATTTGCAGTAAATTCAATATCTACAATATCCCTAAAATATTCTATCATAAGGTCTGTAATTACAGTACCAAGCTCCGTTGGATGCAAGGCCTTACCCTTACGTGAAACATAGTTTCTTGAAAGAATTGTTGTAATAGTCGGTGCATAAGTACTTGGACGGCCTATGCCCTCTTCTTCCATCGCCTTGATAAGTGACGCTTCTGTATATCTTGCAGGAGGTTCTGTAAAATGCTGTGATTCTTCAAGCTTTGAAAGCTTAAGCTCCTCACCTTTTTCAAGAAGCGGCAATGCGCCGTCATCTTCGTCCTTATTTTCTTTACTCTCCACATATATCTTCATAAAGCCCGGGAATTTTATGGTTGAACCGTTTGCCTTGAAAACATAGTCTGCAACGTCAATATCTACTGAAACAGTATCAAAAACTGCAGATGACATCTGGCTGGCAACAAAACGCTCCCATATAAGCTTATAAATCTTATAAAGATCAGGTGTTAAGCTATCCTTAACGTCTTCGGGAAGCAGTGTAACATTTGAAGGTCTTATAGCTTCATGCGCATCCTGAGCGGATTTTTTAGTTTTATATGTGCGAGGTGTTTCGGGAGCATATTCCTCACCGTATGTTGATTTGATAAATTCAAATGCAGTAGCTTTTGCTTCGTCCGAAATACGAAGTGAGTCAGTTCTCATATATGTTATAAGACCGATTGTGCCTTTGCCCTTAACCTCAACGCCTTCATAAAGCTGCTGAGCAGCCTGCATTGTACGGCGTGATGTAAAGTTAAGCTTACGTGAAGCTTCCTGCTGAAGTGTACTTGTGGTAAACGGCGGTGCGGGATTACGACTTTTTGTCTTTGTAACAACGTCACTTACAACGTATGCGCCACCGTCAATTTTAGCAAGAATTCCACGTACCTGTGCTTCATTTGTAAGTTCAATTTTGCCATTTTTATCACCGTGGAAATGTGCTGAAAACTTTTTGCGGTCTCCGTTTTTATTAAGCTTAGCATCAATTCTCCAGTATTCCTGTGGAATAAATGCTTCAATTTCTCTTTCACGGTCTACAACAAGACGTGTTGCAACTGATTGAACACGACCTGCACTAAGTCCTTTTTTAACTTTTTTCCACAAAAGCGGACTTATTTTGTAACCAACAATACGGTCAAGAGCACGTCTTGCCTGCTGAGCATCAACCAAATCCTGATCAATTGCTCTTGGGTTTTTTACAGCATTCTGAACTGCTGACTTTGTAATTTCATTAAAAGTAATACGGTAGGTATCCTTTTCCGCAATTTCCAAAGCGGATGCAAGATGCCACGAAATAGCCTCACCTTCACGGTCAGGGTCAGTTGCCAGAAAAACTTTTTTAGCCGCTTTTGCTTCCTTTTTAAGCTTTGTAAGCAAATCACCTTTACCTCTTATGGTGATATATCGCGGTTCAAAGTTGTTTTCTACGTCAATACCTAACTGACTTTTAGGTAAATCACGGATATGTCCGTTTGATGCAAGGACTGTATAGTTTTTGCCTAAATACTTTTTAATTGTCTTAGCTTTGGCAGGTGATTCCACCACCACTAAATAGTCTGCCATATAGCCCTCCGTTTCTGCCTGTTAAAGGCTCAAAATATATTGTTTACCGGGTAACTGTCTTACTGTACCCGAAAGTTCTAACATAAACAGGCATTGGTTTGCCACTGCAATTTCAATACCCGATTTAAAGCAAATTTCATCTATATGCATAGGCGTATTTGAATCTAATACCTCTGCAATTCTCCGCTGGTCACCTGTGAGTTTTTCAAAAACAATGTTCATACGTTGTTGGCTGTTTTCACTTCGACTACTTTCTTCCACCAGCATATATCCCAAATCCATAATAATATCCTCTGCACAGGTTACAAGCCTTGCCCCATCACGAATAAGTTTATGGGATACTGCACTAAGGGGATTGTCAACATTCCCAGGCAGACAAAACACTTCTCTGCCCTGGTCTTTTGCAATGTTTGCAGTTATGGATGAACCGCTGGATGCTTTACCCTCCACCACAAGTACTGCATTTGACATACCGCTGACTATTCTGTTTCGTACAGGAAAGTGCGTAGGCATTGGTGATGTTCCCGGTGCAAATTCTGAAATAACAGCACCGTTTTGTTCTATTAAATCTTTAACTGCACCGTTTTCAGGCGGATAAAGTACATCAACACCGCAACCAAGTACAGCCACCGTCAAAGCCTCTGAACGTATGGCGCCTTTATGTGCAAAGGTATCTATGCCTCTTGCCATACCACTTACAATCATAAATCCTCTGTTTCCCAAATCTGCTGCAATTTTCTCTGCCATTTTTGCTCCGTAATTGCTTGGTTTTCTTGAACCCACAATTGCAACTGACGGAATATTTTTAATGTCGGGAAGCTTTCCTTTTACATAAAGTACCACCGGCGGACAAGGTATGTTTTTAAGATTTTCCGGATAATCGTCATCAAAAATTGTAACAATGTTTATACCCAGTGCCAGGCATTCTGCGGCAATTTCTTCTGCTCTTTTTACGCTTTTATCGTTCAATTTATATATATGCACATCCGATATTCCCTGTATTAACGCAAGTTCGTCCGAATCTGCATTATATATTGCCTCAAAGGAATTATAATATTCACATAAAAGCGGAGAAATACGGCTGCCTGCACCAAATGCTTCTGCCAGCCATATTGCGTATATTTTTTCCATATCAATACCCCGATTTCAGTCTTTTTTGTCTGAAAATTTCGTACATAACAATACTTCCCGCAACAGAAGCATTCAAGGATTCGGAATTTCCGCACATAGGAATAAGTGTGCGTATCTGTGCCATATCTGCAACTTCGTTGCTTACACCGTGTGCTTCATTACCCACAACCACAGCGGTTTTTTCGGGAAATTCTATGTCATAAAGGTCTTTCGAACCATCAAGTACTGTGGCAACTATTGCATAGTCTGCAAGATGGTCTTTTAAATCCTGAATCTGTGCAAAATATACGGGTACACGAAAAATTGACCCCATTGTTGAACGCACAACCTTAGGGCTGTACGGGTCCACAGTGCCTTTAAGTAAAACTACGCCTCCCGCACCACTGCATTCCGCAGTGCGGATAAGAGTACCAAGGTTACCCGGGTCAGAAACTCCGTCACATACCAGCAATGTGTCGCAGGTAATTTCTTCTATATTATAATCTGCCATTTTACAAACTGCTATTATACCCTGTGTAGTTTGTGTATCGGAAAGTGCTGCAAACATTTTATCGCTTACGCGGTATACAGGCAAATCATAATCAACCCCTGCATAGTTTTCCGAAACAAATAGATATTCTGCAACACCAGCATTTACTGAATCCTCAACAATACGTTGTCCTTCTGCAATAAACAGCTTGGTCTTGTTACGTTCAGAACGGTTTAGCAGTTTTTTTGTCTGTTTGTATATTTTATTTTCTGTTGAAGTAATTTCTTTTATCATATTATTCACAACATCCTGAATTTTATATTAGGTAATATAACAGAAAATTTTTAAAAAATCAACTACAAATTTTTGAAATATAATTTTTTCCTAAAAGACAGCAAATGGGGACGCATGCGTGTGCGACCCCAATTAAAATCATTATTTTCTTGCTTCTTTAGCTGTTTCTACCAAAGCTGCGAAAGCTGCAGCATCAGATACTGCGATTTCAGCAAGCATTTTTCTGTTAATGCTGATTCCAGCTTTTTTAAGACCGTTCATCATTGTGCTGTAGTTCATACCGTTAGCACGTGCAGCAGCATTGATACGAGCAATCCATAGCTGACGGAAATCTCTCTTCTTCTGCTTTCTGCCGATGTAAGCGTTAGACATAGCCTTCATAACTGCTTCGTTAGCAGTTCTGAACAAACGGCTTCTGCCACCTCTGTAACCTTTAGCAAGCTTTAATATTTTTTTATGTCTTTTTCTAGTGTGCATAGCACCTTTAATTCTAGCCATTTATAATTTACCTCCTACGCTTTATCGAATATTATTTGTATGGAATTAACTTCTTGATAACTGCTGCATTTGAATCATGGCAGTAAGCAGCCTTTCTAAGGCCTCTTTTTCTCTTAGTTGTTTTCTTGTTCAAAATATGACTTCTGAACGCAGAACCTCTTTTTACTTTACCTGTAGCTGTAAGCTTAAATCTCTTAGCAGCACCTCTGTGAGTTTTTATTTTATTAGCCATAAAGCAATTCTCCTTTCGTATTCGCTTTTATTTAAGCACCTTTCGGTGAAATAAACATAGACATATTTCTGCCTTCCATTTTTGGTTGCTTGTCTACAACACCCACTTCTTCAACCTCTTCCTTGAAACGGATAAGTATATCCTCGCCAAGTGAAGCATGGGTAACTTCTCTTCCACGGAAACGTACGGTTACTTTAACCTTGTTGCCGCTCTTTAAAAACTTTTTAGCATTGTTAACTTTTGTGAAGAAATCATGATCGTCAATGTTAGGTGTAAGTCTTACTTCCTTGGTTTCAACAACCTTCTGGTTTTTACGCTGTTCCTTTTCCTTCTTTGCAGCTTCAAAACGGAACTTACCATAGTCCATAATTTTGCAAACAGGCGGAGTAGCATTAGGAGCAATCATAACAAGGTCAAGATTCTTTTCGCCTGCCATATCAAGAGCCTGCTTTGAAGAAACTATGCCAAGCTGTTCTCCGTTGTCGCCGATAAGACGTACTTCCTTATCTCTGATTTGTTCATTAATAGCATGTTCTTTACTGATAACATCTACCCCCAAAAATGAAAAAATGTGGATAGCATAAAGCCATCCACACATATTATAAAACTGATATTATTAACAATTTTATAACCCAGTCAACCCATTGTCGAAAAGGTGAGAAAGTTGGATAACTTCTGCTTTGCTTAAATATGTTAACACAAAAGAATGTCTTTGTCAATAGTTTTTTGTAATTTTTTTATACTGTTGCGAAAAAGTTTGCTGCTGTGTTATAATAATGAAGAAAAAGAGGTGCTTTTATGATTACAATAGAAATAATTGCAGTAGGAAAAATAAAGGAAAAGTATTTTACAGCGGCAATTGAGGAATACAGCAAACGCCTTTGCAGATACTGCAACTTCAAAATAACCCAGGTACAGGACTTCCCTGATGACAATATGGAAATACAGCGTGAGGCAGAGCTTATAATTCCCAAAATAAAGGGTGTATGTGTTCCTTTGTGTGTTGAAGGCAAACAACTGTCAAGTGAAGAGCTTGCTGAATTTATAAGCAGAATGTCCGTGGAGGGAAATTCTCACATCTGTTTTATTATAGGTGGTTCAAACGGCCTGGATGACAGAATTAAAAATATGGGAAAGTTGAAGCTTTCGTTTTCAAAAATGACATTTCCTCATCAGCTTATGAGAGTAGTTTTAACCGAACAGATTTACCGTGCATTTAAAATTATAAACAACGAAAACTATCACAAATAGTTCTTTTAATATTACAAAAAAATTTAAAAAATATTTTGAAAATCTATTGACTTATATAAACAGTATGTTATAATGTTGGCAAAATTTAAAATACCGAGGGAAAAGATAAATTTTATGAACTTAAACAACTTAGTGAACTAACCGGAGGTAACAAAGAAGAATGAGTGACAAAATAGCTGTTGCATTAACAGATAATGCAGCAATGAGAATTTATGCCGCAGTTACAACAGACATTGCGGCAAAAGCACAGAAAATACACCAAACTATGCCCCTTGCCACAGCAGCACTGGGAAGAACTTTAACGGCAGGTGCCCTTATGGGCGCTATGCAAAAAGATGAAAACGTGTCCCTTACCGTACAATTCAAAGGCGACGGTCCATTGGGAACAGTAGTTGTAGTGGCAGATTCCAAAAGCAATGTGCGTGGATATGTACAAAACCCACAGGCAGATTTACCGTTGCGTCCTGACGGAAAAATTGACGTAGGCAACGGCATAGGCAAAAACGGATATTTAAGTGTTATCCGTGATTTAGGCAAGGGTACACAACCATACATCGGTCAGGTAGAAATTACATCAGGTGAAATTGCAGAAGACCTGACATACTACTATGCCACAAGCGAGCAAATACCAACCGCAATATCCTTAGGTGTATTGGTCGACAGAGACTACTCCGTAAAAGCGGCAGGCGGATATGTTATACAGATGATGCCCGGTTGGAGTCCTGATGACGAACAGCTTATTACAGCAATAGAAAAAAGACTTGGTGAAATACCACCTGTAAGCACAATGGTAGATAAGGGTTACACACCGGAAGAAATTATAAAAGAAATTTTAAGTGATGTAATGCCATATCATATTCTAAAGGAAGAAACTCCCGAGTATAAATGTAACTGCAGTAAGGAAAGAGTTGAGTCTGCACTTATTTCTATTGGTAAAAAAGACCTTTCTTCCCTGCTTGAAGACAACGGAACAGAAGTAAATTGTAACTTTTGTGATAAAATTTATAAGTTTTCAACACAAGATATTGAGGAGCTTTTGAAAAAATGCACTAAATAAAGTGCGTTTTTTATTTCTCCAAAAATTTTTCGAAATTTTTTTAAAAAAATGCTTGACATTTTGTTTTCGTTGTAGTAGAATATATCTTGCTGACGGGTTCAGTAGAGAAGAATGTCCCGTAGTTTAATATAGTTGGCCGAGTAGTTCAGTTGGTTAGAACGCCAGCCTGTCACGCTGGAGGTCGAGGGTTCGAGCCCCTTCTCGGTCGCCATATGCCTCTGTAGCTCAGTTGGTAGAGCAGCGGACTGAAAATCCGCGTGTCGTT
>CAZNKU010000048.1:0-10553 GCA_964573775.1 uncultured Clostridiaceae bacterium
CTTGCAAAGATGACAAGCCTAAAGATGCCGAAATTACGCTGTTTAAGGCGGGTTCGGATTGCTTTCTTTCGGCTAATCAATATTCATATCAACTACATCATCAATATTCAAAGACAGTAATCTTGAAACACCCTGTTCCTGCATTGTTACACCATACAATATATTTGCCGCTTCCATCGTACCGCGTCTGTGTGTAACAACAATAAACTGGGAATCATTGCTGAATTTCTTTAAATAATCAGCAAATCTTATAACATTAACATCATCAAGAGCCGCTTCAATTTCATCCAGCACACAGAAAGGTGCAGGACGAACCTTCAAAATAGCAAACAGCAAAGCAATGGATACAAAAGCCTGCTCTCCGCCCGAAAGCTGCATCATACTCTTAACTGCCTTACCGGGTGGTTGTACATTGATTTCAACACCGCTGTTAAGAACATCCTTTGGCTCAGTAAGTACAAGTTCCGCTTTACCACCGCCGAACAACTGAACAAAAGTGTTTCCAAAATGCTTGTTTATAACAGCAAACTTCTCACTGAATTGCTGCTTCATAATCATTACCATATCTTCAATTACCTGTTGAAGATTATTTTGTGCTTCAACAAGATCATCACGTTGTGTTTTAAGAAACTCATATCTTTCACCAACCTGATTATATTCCTCAATAGCATCAATATTAATATTACCCAAGCCTTTTATTTCAGCCTTGATTTCATTAATCTGACGAACTGCATTATCAGGAATTTCTGTTCTTAGTTCTTCTGCCGTTGTAATTGTAAGTTCATAATCTTCCCATAATTTATTAATTATGTTCTCAAGTTCAACATCTGTTTTTGTCTTCTTACTTTCAACTCGGCTTTGTTCCTGCTGAACAATAAGTTGATTATCTCGCAGTTTCTTATTGAGTTCCTGCTGTTTTTTAATAGATTCCTGAGCTTCCTTACGTGCATCCTCAGAATTTTTAATTATTTCATTAAGTGATGATATTTCCTCATTTATTGAATTTATCTGTTCTGTTTTAAAATCAATATCATCATTAATGTCATCATTTACACTTTTAATCTCTTCAATGTTTTTCTCTTTTTGAGAAATATTAACTGTAATTTCCTGTTTTCTGAGATTAACCATAGCAATCCTTTGGTTATACATCTCTACATCCTTCATAACCGTATTAAGTTCAATCTTTATATCTCCAATTTTTTCTACGATTTCTTCTCTGGCTTTCAGATCAATTCCCAATCTTTCGCGTTTTTGTTCAATTTCTTTTTCTAAAGCTGATATTTTAGAATTTACCGTGTCAATCTCAGCGTTGTGAATTTCAATTTGTTTTTCCATATCAGCAACCTGAACATCAAGCTGTACAAGCTCATTATTCATAGCATTTTGTCCTTCAAGCAAAGAATCTGTGAAAGCTTTAGAATGTGTTAGATCAGACTGAATTTTTATAATTTCATTATTTTTTTCAGATACTTTATTCTGCAATTCTTCAACAATATTCTTCTTTTGTTCCGATACAGAAGTAAGCTCGGTATAGCTTTTTTCTAAAGCATCCGCTTTGGAGGTTAAATCTTTAATTGTTTTATCAAGTTCTACAATTTCATTTGAACGGGCAAAAAGTCCGTTTGTATTGTTTCTGCTACCACCGGACATAGATCCACCTGGTGCAAGAAGTTCACCATTCAAAGTTACTACGCGGAATTTGTAAGAATATTTGCGTGAAATTGCAACAGCATTATCAACATTATCAACAACAACAACTTTTCCTAAAAGACCGGAAATAACAGTGTTGTATTTTTTATCATAATTAATTAAATCGGATGCTATACCAAGATAACCTTTACAGTTTTCCACGCCTTTTTCATTAAAAATGCTGTTTTTTGCAGCAGAAACAGGCAAGAAAGTTGCTCTTCCCTGCTTAGTGCGTTTTAAAAACTCTATTGATTTTTTAGCATCTTCTTCAGTTTCTGTAACAATATACTGTGCGGAACCACCCAAAGCCACTTCAATGGCTGTTGAATATTCCTTATCAACACTAACAAGACCTGCGACTGTACCGTAAAGCTTTACACCTTTCAAATTACCGTTTGAATATTCATTCATAACAGCTTTAACACTGCGGCTGTAGTTGTCAAAGGATTTTTCCATATCCTTCAAAAGCTTTTGTCTTGATACAGCTTGCTGAAGCATATTCTTTGCATTCTGCAAATCTTCTTCCGCTTTATTGCAGTCAGAAACAGTAATCAAATATTCTGTACGTTCTGCATCAAGTTTATTTTTTTCGTCAGAAAGTTCCTTATGCAACTGGTCATAATTTTTCTGCAAATCATCAACATTTGCACAGAGTCTGTCAATATCGCCTTTTTTATCGGAAAGTTCTTTTTTTACAGTTTCAGCCCTTTCGGCAAAACTCTGAATTAAAGCTTTGTAATTACTGATTGTCGAACGGATATTGGCAACATTATTCATACTCTCAATAATTTCCGTATTTATAATGTCAATATCTTCGTTATCCTTTGCAGATTCCCTGTCAAAATCCAAAAGTTTTTGTTCAAGTCCTTTAACTTCTTCATTTAAAGATTCCTGTTTGTTTTTAAGCTTATTAAATCCGTCTTCTTCACCCATTACAGATTTTTCTATTTCATCGTATTTGACATTAAGTTCTTCTATTTCGGACTGTATACGTTTAATATTATCATTATTACCATCAATCTTGCTTTTCAAAACCTCAATATCACTTTTATAATTTGAAAGTGTCTGAATGTTAATCTGTTGTTTATTACGGTTTTCTTCAGCAAATTTTTCCGCTTCATTGATGTTGGCAAAAATCTGTTCTGTCTGCTTCTCATTCTCTTCAATTTTGCTGTTTATATCTTCGAGCTGAGCATTCAACGTTTCAACCTGACTACCGACTTCTTCAATCAACTTACGGTATTTTACGATGTTTTTAAGCGAAACATTAACTTCTAATACTTTTAATTTATCACGCAAATTCAAGTATTTTTTTGCCTTTTCGGACTGTTGCTTCAAAGGACCAATCTGACCTTCAATTTCGGTTATAATATCATTTACACGTGTAACATTATCATTTGTATGAGAAAGCTTTCTTTCGGCTTCCTCTTTACGGTATCTGAATTTTGTAATACCTGCCGCCTCTTCAAACATAGTTCTTCGATCATCAGACTTGGTATTTACAATTTCAGCAATTTTACCTTGTCCGATAATTGAATAACCGTCTCTACCAACACCGGTATCCATAAAAAGTTCATGTATATCTTTTAGTCTAACAGAAGATTTATTTATGTAATATTCACTTTCGCCTGAACGGAAAAGTCTTCTGGTAACAACAACTTCCTCAAAGTCAACAGGAAGTTTTTTGTCGGAATTATCAATAATCAAAGATACCTCTGCATAACCTAAAGGTTTACGCTTTTGAGTACCCGAAAAAATTACATCCTGCATACTGCCGCCTCGCAATGACTTGGCGCTTTGTTCACCCATAACCCAACGCATAGCATCAGATATGTTACTTTTACCGCTTCCGTTAGGACCAACAACAGCCGTTATTCCATTTTCAAAATCCAAAACTGTTCTGTCTGCAAAAGATTTAAAACCTTGTAATTCCAAACCCTTTAAACGCATTTCATACCTCCAAAATCATTTTTCAACTAATTCACGAAATCTCGGATGATACGGTCCTGACAAATAATTATTTTTTGCCTCATCATCTGACATAAGTAATCCGAGTCGTATAATTTTAACATTATACTCGTCATATATATTTTTTATTATTTTACATAATTCCACAGCATGTTCTAATGTATGCGGAACATATAATCCATTTTTATAGTAATCAGCCAAATCAGTATTATTAAACACTAAAGTAGGATAAATTCTTACAAAATCGGGCTTAAGTTTACATATCTTTTTTGCAGTATATAAATCATCCTCGTCACTATCCTTATATAAACCAGTCATTTGTTGCAACCCTAGAGAAAAATCGTACTGTCGTATTAATTTTACAGCATTAATAACGTCATTGGAACTATGACCTCTGTTATTTGAAACAAGTACATCATTGCTCATAGACTGAACACCAAGTTCAATTTCAGTGACACCATACTTCTTTAAATTATCAAGTATTTCTACAGAAATACAATCGGGGCGAGTTGACAAGCGAATACCCTTTACACCCTTGTTTTCAACATACCAAAAAGCAGTTTTTAAAAGTTCAGTCTGGTACTCTATATCAATAGCAGTAAAACTTCCACCATAAAATGCAATTTCTGTTCTGTATTTTTCTGTATCAATAGTCCCAAGATACATTTCAATAATACTTTTTGCCTTTTCCGATGTCATATCATCTGATTGTCCTGTTATATGTCGCTGGTTACAAAAAGAACACTGATGCGGACATCCGCGATGTGGTACAAATATTGGAATAATCTTATATTTAGCCATTTTGTACCTCTTTGATTGCAAGTCTTGCTGCATTTTGTTCCGCATCTTTTTTACTGTTACCTTTTGCCTCAGATATTACTGCACCATCATAGGATACCTGAACAGTAAAAATTCTTCTGTGTGCAGGACCATCTTCACCAATATGGTTATATTCAACCTTTTTACCACGACTCTGTGCAATTTCCTGAAGCTCTGTTTTGTAATCAGTGTAAAGTGGAATTCCTTTACAAGCTTTCTCGATAGCATCACCAAGCTGAGATAAAACAAAGTCTTTAGCTTTTTCAAAACCGGAATCAATGTATATAGCGGCAAGCAATGCCTCAAATACATCGGCAAGAATAGATGCTCTGTTTCTTCCACCGGTTAATTCCTCACCCTTACTTAATATAAGATATTTACCAAAATTAAGTCTTTTTGCACATTCATCAAGAGATTTTTCGCATACAATTGCTGCTCTGAGCTTGGACATTTCTCCCTCCGGTATATTTTCGTTTGAAGCATAAAGTTGAGTACTTACCACAAATGAAAGTATGCTGTCGCCCAGAAATTCTAATCTCTCATAACTTTGTATTTTGTTTTCATTAGCATATGAACTATGGGTAAAAGCAGTTTTAAGCAAATTAATATCTTTAAATTCATATGATATATCCTGCATTAATTTCTGCATACAAAAATCCTCCGAATCTTGTAAAAAAGATAAAGCCTATTCAGGCTTTATCTTTGATATAGCGTACTGCATCTCCAACAGTTTTAATCTTTTCTACTTCATCGTCATCAATTTCAATGTCAAATTCTTGTTCTAAAGCCATAACAAGTTCAACTAAATCCAAAGAATCTGCACCAATATCTTCTGTAAATGATGTATCGACAGTAATATCATCTTCATTCATAGAAAACTGTTCAGCTAAAATTTTTTTAATTTGTTCAAGTTCCATAATATAATCTTCCTTTCCTAAGGCGTTTATTGTTTCATGTCTAAACACCATATATATGTACTCTTACTGTATTATAATATACTATTCTACCTCTATTCGTCAAGTGGTTTTTGAAGTTTATTGTTAATTGCTTCAATAACTCCGTTTTCATAAAAATGTTTAGCCTGACGAATAGCATTATAGAAAGCTTTTGCATTTGAACTTCCATGTGCTTTTATAACAACTTTTTTAGAGCCCAAAACCGGAGCACCGCCGTGTTCTGTGTAATCAAAGCTGGCTTTAAATTCTTTAATCCCATTTTTCAAAAATAAAGCGCAAATTTTCGTTACAATATTTTTCATAAACAGACTTTTCATTTTCTTACTGAAAAATCCTGCGGTTCCTTCGGTTGTTTTAAGGAATATATTACCGGCAAAACCATCCGCAACAACAACATCGGCTTTACAATCAAAAACATCTCTTGCTTCAATGTTTCCAATAAAATTGATCTCCATGGTTTTAAGCAGTTGATATGTTTCCTTATACAAATTGCTACCTTTATGTTCTTCTGCTCCGTTATTCAAAAGCCCAACTGTAGGATTTTCAATTCCATAAACTGCCTTCATATACGCATCGCCCATAATTGCAAACTGTTGCAAAAACTCAGGTGTGCAATCAGAATTAGCACCACAATCAAGCACCAACGTTGGTTTTAATGGCGTTGGAAAAATACTGCCAAGTGCAACGCGTCTTACTCCATTTATTCGTTTAATAATTAATGTTGCTCCACTTACAACCGCACCTGTGCTTCCAGCAGAAACAAAAGCATCACCCTGACCATCTGCAATAAGCTTCATTCCAACAACTACTGACGATTCTTTTTTTCTTCTTACAGCCTTGGCGGGATCTTCATCATTTGAAATAACATCTTGGGCATGTACAATTGAAATTCTGTCACCGTTATAATCTGCAAGCTGTTCTTTAATTAAGTCTTCCTTACCAACAAGAATAACTTTAACATCAAGCTCATTTACAGCCTTAATACATCCCTCAACAACAGCCTTTGGAGCATTATCTCCACCCATTGCATCAACTACTATACGAGTCATAAACTAATCTCCTTACTTATTTGTATCCAGCAACGCTCTGTTCTGAATTAAATACTCTGCACCTGAATAAACAGTCATAACAACAGATGCTACAACAAATACATTAACCAATACATCATGTACAATTACAGGCAATCCTATAACTGTAAACAAATAAATAACCAAATCAGAAAAAAGAATATAAATTATAGTTATCATCTGAACTGTTGTTTTAATCTTGCCGGACATACCTGCAGCAATTACTTTGCCTTCCGCTGCGGCAACAAGCCTTATGCCTGTAACCATAAATTCTCTGGCAATAATAATAAATGTAGCCCACATACCAAGCAACGGCATTCCAAGCCTGCCTGTTGAACACAAAGCAATTAAAGCCGCGCAAACTAAAAGCTTATCAGCTAAAGGGTCAGCAAACTTTCCAAAATTTGTAACAAGATTATATTTTCTTGCAATTTTTCCGTCAGCAAGATCCGTAAGTGATGCTATAACAAAAACTATGCCTGCAAGCCAAAAGATTTCAAAATTAAATATAACCAAAAATGCAGGAACCAAAATTATTCTAAGTATTGTTAGTTTATTTGGCAAATTCATAAAAAATCACTCCTCTATTTTTCCAATCAAGTCATAATCAAAGAATCCTTCGATTTTAACATTAACAAAAGTTCCTTCAGTAAGACGCTTTTTTGATTCAAAGAAAATCTTTGCATCAATATCCATTGTATCTGCTTGACTTCGACCAAAATGCTGTTTTGTTACTGCGTCATATCCTTCAACAAGTACATCAATAACGCTTCCTACTTTTTCCATAGATTTTTCTTCAACAACTTCACTTTGGGCAAGCATAAGCATTTCCTGTCTGCGTTGTTTTGTTTCTTCATCTATCTGATCAGGCATATTTGCGGCAGGAGTTTCTTCTTCCTGAGAATATGCAAATACTCCAAGTCTGTCAAATTTCATTTCGTGTATAAAGTTTTCCATTTCAAGATACTGTTCGTCTGTTTCACCGGGAAAACCTGTTATTAAAGTTGTTCTTATTGTAATATCGGGAATTTTATTTCTAAGCTTATTAACAACATTAACAATTGTTTCTTTATTGCCCCGTCTTCCCATTCTTTTTAAAATCGTATTGTTACAATGTTGAATTGGAATATCTATATATTTGCAAACCTTGTCATTAACTGATATCTCATCTATAAGTTCATCAGTTATGCTTTCCGGATAACAATATAACAATCTGATCCATTTAAGACCATCTATTTTACCAAGTTCTTTAAGCAACTCAACAAGCTTTGGAGCACCATATAAATCCTTGCCATAATTAGTTAAGTCCTGAGCAAGCAAAACAATTTCAAAAACCCCTGTTTCAACAAGCTTACGTGCTTCTGCTACACATACTTCAATAGATTTACTCTGAAGCTTACCTCTTATTGAAGGTATAACACAATATGTACAATGGTTATCGCAACCGTCTGAAACCTTTAAATATGCAACATACGGTGGTGTAGACACCATTCTTTCAAATCTGCTTTCAAGACAATAAGGTTTATCGCAATCAACGATAACCTCATCAGACTTAACCGCACGCAAAACCCCCTCGGCATCTCCAACGCTTATAACTGCATCAACTTCAGGAAGCTCCTTGATTATCTCATCTTTGTATCTTTGTGCAAGGCAGCCTGTAACAATTAGACGCTTACAATTTCCGTCAGTTTTCCACTGTCCCACATCTATTATTGTATCAATAGACTCCTGCTTTGCATCATTAATAAAACAACATGTATTTACAATAATTACATCGGCAATGCTTTCATCATCCGTAAATTCATATCCCTCTGATGCTAAAGCACCTAACATATATTCGGTATCAACAAGGTTTTTTGGACAACCAAGAGATACAAATGCAATTTTTTCCAATTAATAATTCTCCTTTTTATTGCGGTACTCAGTTAAAGCATCATTAATATCTCCATACTTAAAACCGCGTCTTAACAAAAAACCGTATAATCTGTTAAGTTGTTTTTCATCATTCAAATCCATGTTAAAAGCTTTTGAGTCAATCAAATTTGAAAGAACAGAGTATGTGTCAAGTTCTAAATCCGATACAACAGTATCAATTATATTACTTTCTACACCCTTTATTAATAAATCTCTTTTAATCCTTACCATACCGCGCTTTTTTATTCTGACAGCATCAAGTATAAAACGCCTTGCATAATCAGCATCATCTATGTACTTTGCTTCTTCAAGATAATCCGCAACTTCTTTTGCGACTGATATGTCGTACTCTCTTTTAACAAGTTTGTCTATCAGTTCTTTTTTGGTATGCCTTTTTTTATTAAGATAATAAAAAGCACACTCCTTGCATTTTAAAAAATTATCACTGTAATTATTCATCATCGCCAATTTCAGTTTCTATCAAAGTACTGTCACCGGCAACTTTTGCACGAATTTTCATTTCAATTTCGTTTGCAATATCAGGATTTTCAAGTAAATAATTTTTAGCATTGTCTCTACCCTGACCAATTTTAGTGTCATTGTAGCTATACCATGAACCACCTTTAGTAACAATGTCAAGATTTGCGCCAATATCTAAGATGTCACCGATTCTTGAAATACCTTTGCCATACATTATATCAAACTCAGCAGTTTTAAACGGAGGTGCAACTTTGTTTTTTACGATTTTTGCACGTGTTCTGTTACCAATCATTTCGGTACCTGCCTTTAATGTTTCTACACGTCTTATATCAATACGTACTGATGCATAGAATTTCAATGCATTACCACCTGTTGTAGTTTCCGGATTACCGTATATAACACCGATTTTCTGTCTTAACTGGTTAATGAAAATCATAGTACAATTTGACTTATTTATAATACCGCTAAGTTTACGCAAAGCCTGTGACATAAGTCTTGCCTGAAGACCCATATGTGAATCACCCATTTCACCTTCAATTTCCTGCTTAGGAACCAAGGCAGCAACAGAGTCAACAACAATAACATCAACAGCACCGCTACGTACAAGATGTTCAGCAATATCAAGTGCTTGTTCACCTGTATCAGGCTGTGAAACTATAAGTTCATCAACATTTACTCCTAACGCAGATGAATATTTAGGATCCAAAGCGTGTTCTGCATCAATAAATGCTGCAACTCCGCCATTTTTCTGAACTTCAGCAACAACATGTAAAGCCACAGTTGTTTTACCTGAAGATTCAGGTCCGTATATTTCAATAATTCTACCCTTCGGAATACCACCTATACCCAAAGCAAGGTCCAAAGAAAGCGAACCTGTTGATATAGCCTCAACATCAAGATGTGTATTTTCACCCAATCTCATAATTGAACCTTTGCCAAACTGTTTTTCAATTTGTGCAAAAGTAACCTCAAGGGCTTTTCTTTTATTTTCATCCATAATTTTTACTTCCTTTCCGGATTTACAAAAATCCACCAATAATATAATACTTCAAATAAACAAAAAAATCAACTGTGAAATTTAATTAAATAATCAAAAACAAGCTTGAAAGCAGTATTAACTGTCTGCGTTCTTACATCATCTCTGTTACCATTAAAAAAGTTTTTGTAAACAAAAGTGCCATATTTACCTGAAACACCTATATACACAAGCCCTACAGGTTTTTCAGCTGTCCCACCTGTTGGACCTGCAATACCTGTGACAGCAACTGAAATGTCCGATTCACCAAGCTTTAAAACACCTTCAGCCATTTCGGCTGCGGTTTGTTCGCTTACTGCACCGTATTTATCAAGTGTTTCTTTATTTACACCTATAAGTTTCATTTTAGCTTCATTGGAATATGTAACAACACCTGTTCCAAAAAAAGCTGATGCACCACTTACATTTGTAATGGCTGATGCTATCATACCGCCTGTACAGCTTTCGGCAGTTGATATGCTAAGATTATTAAGTTTCAAAAACTCAAACAGTTTGTCCATTTAAAGTTCACCCTTATAATACGTTATTAAATGTCCGATAATCCGTACAGTTATTTTCTGTGTAATGTCCCTTAATTGTAAAACTAAACGCAACTTTTTCTTGACTTTTACCCTTACAAACTTG
>CAZNKU010000049.1:0-10269 GCA_964573775.1 uncultured Clostridiaceae bacterium
ATTTGTACTTTAAAAGAGACAGGGTTCAATTTAAGGAATGTAACCGTCAGCTTTTTGAGGCGGTCAAAAGTGATTCTGAGGTAAGAAAATTGTTTACTGAAGAACAATTGGAAGATATTTTGAACGGAAAAAGACCCGAATGTTTCACTTGGCATCATTGCGAGGAAACAGGTAAGTTGCAATTGGTTAATCGAGATATTCACATAAAAACAGGTCATACTGGAGGTAGAGATGTATGGGGTGGAGGTAGTAAATACAGATAAGGAGTTTTTTTATGAATTGGAGTCATTTGAATATTTATAGACATCGTGAATTGAAATCTGAAAACATGATATTGGAATTTGAAGAAATGATGAAATATACTTTACCGGAAGACTTTAAAGATTTTGTCAGACATCACAACGGAGCAAGATTAATAAATGATGCTTTTGATGTTAATATTGAAGCAATAGGCACAACTGATTTTAGTCCTTTATCATTTAATAAAGGCGATCCGGAGAATATATGGAATTTTTGCGAATGGTACAATGAAGACGAACAGGATTTTGTTGGTAAATATCTGGAGTTTGGTATGACGTCAGCTGGAGACCACATATGCTTTGATATGACCAATAATCATATTGTTCTTATTGATCATGAAACTTTAGAAATTGCCGAAGTTGCAGATACTTTTACGGAATTCAGTCATATGCTATATGAAGATTAATTGAAAAACACAAGCAAACACAAGAGGACAGTTCTGTTGTATTGTAAATAATGGTAATTAGTAAGATATACCTTACATCGAGAATGGTGTAAGGTATATTTTTTTGAGCCGGGCAACACAGAAAACAGACAAAATAAATTGAAAATTGAGAATGGATAGAGGATGTAGGGACAGATGCCCACAGCTGTCCGTAACCGGGTCGATGAAGGGCATCGACCCCTACAAGGCATTTCTTTTAAAATAAGAAACATGTGTAGGATACGATGCCTACATCGTACCGTGTAATATACAATATGCGGGCTGATGTGGGCATCAGCCCCTACAATTCAGAGAAACTCGCGGAGTTTCTACCACAATTATTAATTATTCATTATTAATTAAAAAAAGCCTCTTATGAAGCAAAGGGTGGAAAGCTTTACACTGCCTGAATACAGAAAGCATCTTGAAAAGCACAAGGTTGATACAAAAATAAAGGACTTTTACCTGAAATATGAAAACTGCTTAAAACAGCCTGATTCGTTGACAGGGAATGGTGAGAGTGGTATAATGAATATGGATAATAAAAGTGTTAGGGAATGGTATGTGAACAATGTTTCTAATATACTTAATCAAATAGATAAAACAGGCACTTTAAAAGAACAGGCTGTACAAGCTTTTAATTTAAGGAATATTTATAAGCGAGAGGCTAGACTGTTGATGACCGATCGTAAAACTGCAGAATTATTAGAAAAAAAGAGACCTGTACTGACATTTGATGAATTATTGAAAAGTAAAATGATTCGAAAGCATATGACGGAAGAAGAAGCACTTTGGGACATTTTAAACACTGCATCAAAAACTAATGCAGATGTTAATAAGGAATTTGGATTGGGAGGAGATTAAGTATGTTTGAATACGATGTTTATGGTGAGAATGATTCACTGATATTTAATAAAATTTGTAATATAATTGAAAATGAATATCCCAAAACAGTAAGGCAAAAATTGTTAGTCGATGTAGATGGCTCTATGATACAAACATATACATTAAATGGATATGATATTGATGTATATGATGATTATGATATCGGTGCAATTTATATGAAATCAGAAGTTGATTTGAGAGATTTGTTCGAGAAAATCATATATGAATTAAAAATATAATGGTACGTTTCTGTTGTGTCATAATTTAATAGGTATTGAAGAGTACACCTCACAATTGTGGGGTGTATTTTTAGTTAATAGTGAGTAGTGAATAGTGAATAGTTATGGAGGGAACGCTTTTGCGTTCCTTTTTTTTAAATGCAGAGTGAAGAATTAAGAATGCAGAATTATGGTTAGCAAGCCCTGCTTGCTTTTGCATTTAAAAAACATAGTATTTTTATCATAACTTTACGCTCTGCATTAATAAAGCCTTTGTTTTTATACAATTGACTTTTTTGTCAAATAGTGGTAAAATTAAATATCATAATTTGTCAAAAGGAGTATGAATTTATGATTGAGTATATCAGTAATCAGAATTCGGATATTGAGCCTATACTTAAACGTGCTTCGTTATTTTTGGAGGACGGCGATTTTGCAAAGGCTAATGAATACTGCGAAAGGGTGCTGGATGCGGACCCTGAAAATGCAGTTGCTTATTTAGGAAAGCTATTGGTTGATTTGAAAGTTAAAAAATCAAAGGATTTGTTGCTTGAGAAAAATCCATTTGAAAGCAATATTAATTATGAGAAAATTATCCGTTTCGGTGATGAAAAAATTGTATCTGCCATAAAGGAATACAATATGAGTGTTACATATCAAAGACTTGAAAGACTTATGAATATGGCTGAAACAGAGGAGCAGTTTTCTTTTGTTGCTCAGGAATTTGAAAAAATTTCAGGCTACAAGGATGCCTCTGACCTCGCTAAAGAATGCACCGAAAAAATTGAGTGGGTTCGTAAGGAAAATCTATACAAGGCGGCTATACAGCTTGCAGTTGCCAATACTGTGACGGGATATCAGAATGCCGCAAAACAGCTTAAGCAGGTTGGCGACCACAGGGATGCTATTGAGCTTTCTTACAAGTTTATTGAAAAGGCAGAAGCTATGAAAAAAGATGAAATTTATGATTCTGCCATAAGACTTATTTCACTAAAAACCATTGCAGGATATGAAAATGCAATAAAACAGCTTGAACAAATTGCCGACTACAAGGATGCCGCTGTGCTTATGGAAAAGTGCCACGGTCAGATTGAGTTTATGAAAAAGGATGAGTTTTACAGCTCCGGTATGCGCTTTATGAGTATGAACACCGTAGAGGGCTGTGAAAACGCAATAAGACAGTTTCAGCTTATTCCCGGTCACCGTGACTCTAATGAAAAAATTGTTGTTTGTCAGCAAATGATTGAAGATATTAAGGTTAATGCAGTTAAGGCTGAAGAAAAAAAGACTGCAGGTAAAAAGAAGCTTAAAAAGATTTTAATTATTTCCGGTATTTTGGCTGTGGTTATTGCTGTTGCAATTTTTGTTATTATTAAATTTGTTGTTCCTGAAGTTAGGTACAGCAATGCGTTGAATCTTTACAAAAATGGCAAATATACCGAAAGTATAAAAGCTTTTAAAAAACTTGACGATTACAAGGATTCTGAAGACAAGGTTTTGGAAGTAACCTATGCCCATGCAGAAAACCTTTTTGAAAACAAAAAGTTTGAAGATAGTATTGACGTTTTTGAAGAGCTTGGTGATTACAAGGATTCTAAAGACCGTATTATTGAAGTGAATTATGGCTTTGCGGAATTTCTTTTTGAAGAAGGTGAATATACCAGAAGTCTTGGTATTTTTACAGATTATTCTGACTATAAGGACAGTAAAAAATATCTTACAAACTACAGCCGTTCATCTACTATTTCGGCAGGTTACGGTCACACCGTCGTTCTTAAAGATTCAAAGATTTTAACCGCCATTGGTTATAACGAGGACAATGAATGTGAGGTTTACGGCTGGTCTGATCTTGCCGGTGTTGGTGCAGGTGTATGGAGCACTATCGGTATAAAAAATGACGGCAGTGTCAGCATTGTAGGTTGGGATTCATATAATCAGTGCGATGCTTCCGGGTGGTCAGACATTGTACAGGCATCGGGCGGTTTTGGATTTAATGTAGGTCTTAAGAGTAACGGTACTGTTGTGGCTGTTGGTGACAACGGCTACGGTCAGTGCGATGTATGGGAATGGAATGATATTACCTTTATTTCGACTAGCCAAAACCACACTGTTGGTGTGAAAAAAGACGGTACTGTTGTTGCAACAGGCAACAATGATTATGGTCAGTGTAATGTTTACGGTTGGAATGATATTGTTGCGGTTGCTGCAGGATATGACCATACAATCGGTTTAAAGGCTGATGGTACTGTTGTTTATGCCGGCGATACTTCTGACGGCAGATATTCCGTGAACGATTGGGAAGATATTGTTATGATTTCCTCGGGGGGTAACTTTACTGTAGGCTTAAAGTCTGACGGTACTGTTGTGGCTGTCGGAAATAATACCGATTCTCAGTGCAATGTAAGCAGTTGGAGTGACATTGTAGCAATAGCATGCGGAAATTATCACACAGTTGGACTTAAGGCAGACGGCAGTCTGGTCGCTACAGGTTGGAATGATTATGGTCAGTGTGATGTGTGGTCGATTGAAAATGTTATGATGCCTAAAATTAAATAATAGTTAATAGTTACGGAAGGAACGCTTTGGCGTTCCTTTTTTTTTTTTTTCGGCAGGAGCAAGCCCCTGCCCTACCATAACTATCAACTAAAAAGTGACCATTAAAAGCCACTATACCTTATGTGTATAATTACCTCAGAAGCAAACAAAAAGGAGGAAACAGTATGGCAAGTATTTTAATGGGAGCAGTTACTGCCCTGATAATTTTAATTGTGGGGGCAGGGTGTTTTATTGCAGGTTTAAAGGCAATAGATACCAAGATGGCGGAGGCGGAGCCAAAGCCACGCACTGTATCTGAGCCTACGGAGGAGCAACGCAAAATTGCGGAGGGGCTGGCTAATATGCTGAATTACAGTAACAGACATCAGAATTAATGCAGAGTTTAGAATTCAGAGTGCAGAGTTGTGGTAAAAATGCAACGCATTTTTCTGATTCAAAAGCAAGCAGAGCTTGCTTACAATAATTATGCATTCATCATTCTGCATTCTTAATTTTAAAAGGGAGGTTTTACATTGAATAACATTGACGAAACACTGGCGTGGCAAAGGTACAAAGCCTGTGCCGACTACAAAAACGCCAACAACTATTACAGCACGGTAGATGAAAACTACCGTTACTATCAGGGTGACCAATGGGGTAACACGGTATCTAATGGTTTACCAATGCCTGTTTTTAACGTTATAAAGCCTGTTATACGTTACAAAATTTCCGTTATTATGCAAAATGATACTTCGGTGCTTTTTACTTCGGAAAACACAAGGGACCCTGAATTTGAAACTTTACAGAAAATTTCCGATGTACTTACAAATTATTCAAAGGTGCTGTGGGAAAAGAACAAAATGGACTATTTAAACGAATGTATGCTTACGGATGCGGCAATTACGGGTAACGGCTTTATGTTCCACTACTTTGATTGCAATAAGGATGAAATAAAGTCTGAGCTTATTGACGGTAACAACATTTACCCCGCAAATCCTAATGTGGCTGATATTCAAAGTCAGGAATACATTATTGTAGCATTCAGGCGTACATTGGGAGCATTAAAGAGGGAGGCTCGGCGCGCCAGAGCCACAGGAGCGAACAGTTTAACTGATCAGGACATTGAAAGCATTATGCCTGACACGGAAACTATCTATCAGGCAGGTGATGCCGCCAAGATGGAAATGCGTGATGATGAAAAGGTTACCTTACTTTTAATGCTTTGGAGAGATGATAAAACAGGCACAATTCACTTCACAAAGTCCACAAGGGATTTTGTAATTGTGGAAGATACTGATTTGGAGCTTAAGCGATACCCCATTGCAATGATGACCTGGGAGCCTGCAAAAAACTTTTTCTTTGGTATTCCAGATGCAAAGTCATTGATACCTAATCAGGACTACATAAATACCATTGCTGCTATGATTATGGCAAGCACCACTTTTGCATCATTTCCAAAAATGATATACAACGCAGACCTTATAGATAACCCATCCACGGAAACTGGTGTAGCTATTGGCGTGACGGGAGGTTACAACGTAAGGGATGCTGTTTGTTATATTACTCCTCAGGGTGTTGGCAACGATGCCTTTAATATGTTTGAACGTACCATAACCTTAACTAAAGAGCTTATGGGCGCAAACGACGGTGCATTGGGTAACATTAACCCTGAAAACGCATCGGGTAAGGCTATACTTGCTGTTATGGAGCAGACTGCCGTACCTCTGGACAGTATTAAGCGAAGGTTTTACAACTACATTGAAGACAATGCTTTAATCTTTGCGGATATGTGGAGAGCTTACCACAGCGAAGTTGAAAAGATTGTATCCGTATCGGACGGAATTTCCGAGACTGTTGAAACCTTTGCCATAAGTCCCGAGGCGTGGAACAGACTTATGCTTAACGTTAAGGTGGAGGTTGGTCCGTCTTCAAGATGGAACGAGCTTGTTATGACACAGATTTTAGATAATCTGCTTCAAAAACAGCTTATTGACCTTGAATTTTATGTTAGTGCAATGCCATCATCCAGCGGTTTTCCTAAAGCGCAGATGACTAAGTACATTGCAGACCTTAAAAAAAGACAGCAACAAATCACTCCTCAAGGTCCAACACCCAAGGAGGAAGTTACAGTCGGGAAAAATATTCCCGATGTGGACAGTATTTTAAACTCTATGTCTGATGAGGAAATAATGATGGCTGTGGAAAATCCGCAGTATTTAGAGCAAGTGATTGCCGAGAGGATGGGAGTTTAAATTAATGCAGAATTAAGAATGAAGAATGTAGAATTATGGATAGCAAGCTTTGCTTGCTTTTGAATTAAAAAATGCAAAGCATTTTAACCAAAATTCTGCACTCTACACTCTGCGCTCTGCATTTATAAAAGCCGACGGGCTATAAGTGGAATTAATAGTCGACGGACTGTAAACGGAGGTTTATTTATGGAAGAAAACAGAGAAATTACAACAAATACCGATGCTGAAGTTAAAAGTGAAAAAACTTACACTCAGGCAGAGGTGGACAACATCGTAAAGGGCAGGCTTGCCCGTGAGCGAAGCAAGGCTAAGTCTGAAGAAAGACAAAAGCCTACTCCGGAGGAAATTGATGAAATGATAAGCTCGGACCGCAAATGGTTTGAGGAAAACGTTGGCGGAAGCTTTGAGGAGTTTTTGCACAACGAAGAATTTGAGGATTTTATGAACGAAAACCCATTAACTATACGAAAGGGTATGGAAAAGTTTGTAAAGCTTAAAGGTAAGGACAGCTTTAAAAAGTCACCGAAGGTGCACACTGCATCTACAGGCTCTGTTAAAGACAGCGGTGCTTCTAATTTAAAGGAATACTATTCACCTGATGATGTAGACAAGCTGTCTGACAAGGATTTGGATAATCCTGAAATTATAAAGAGAATACGTCAGAGTATGACAAAATGGAAGTAAAGAAAAAGTTAAAAAGGGGATAGGAAAAAAAGAGGCAGATTGGACAAACTGAACCGCAGGGTTACCCGAAGCTGTATGTTTATACAGCGAGAGGTGAAGTTTGTTCGAAGCAAAAAGAATAAGAAAATAAGAAAAGCCGACAGGGTTTTCTACAACAACCCCTCAGTCAAATCTTTGATTTGCCAGCTCCCCTTACACAGGGGAGCCGATATAATATTTTTCTTTTTGCGTTCTGCACTTTTTTACATCCCTAAGATATGAAAAGGAGATTATATTATGAGTTACAACAATTTTAAACCGACCTTCTGGTCAAAACACATACAGACAGAACTTGAGCGACTTTGCACACTTGCAGACTGGTGTAACACTCAGTTTGAGGGTGAGGCAAAGAAAGGCGAACAGGTAAAGATTTTAGGTCTTGGTACACCTACAATAGGTGACTACGAACCAGGTACGGAAATTAATCCGCCTGAAGCGGTTTCCGATACATCACTTTACCTTAAAATTGACAATGCGAAATACTTTAACATTTCCATTGACGATGTTGACAAGGCTCAGGCAATTAACGGCATTATGGAAAAAATCTTGAAAATGCTGCAAGAGAATTTGCAAACATCCGCGACAAGTACGTTGGGTCTTTGGCAGCGGAGGCTGAAAATATTACGGAGGATACTGTGGCAATTACAGATTCCACAACTGCCAAAAAGCTTATTGATGACGCTATACTTACACTTCGTGAAAATGATGTGCCTACTAATATGGAGGTTGTTATTGAGCTTCCATGGTTTATGTACAACATCTTTAAGGAAAATCTTATTGAGCTTAAAACCAACAACGACAAGCTTTTGGAAAGAGGCATTATTTCTATGTACGACGGTTGTTATGTAAGACCTTCCAACAACCTGCATGTTGACGATGACGGTGCCTACTACTGTATGGTACGTACACACGATGCCATTGCCTTTGCATCAGGTATTGACAAGGTTGAGGCTTACAGACCTCACAACGGTTTTGAAGATGCTGTAAAAGGTCTTAATACATTTGGTGCAAAAATTGTAAGACCAAAAGAGCTTGCTGTGTTTAAGGTAACAAAAGAGGCGTAAGCCTCTTTTGTTAAATGCAGAATGAAGAATTAAGAGTGCAGAATTAAGGACAGCAAGCTTTGCTTGCTTTTTAATTAAGAAATGCGGAGCATTTCAACCATAACTCTGCATTCATCACTTTGCATTCTGTATTCCAACGACGAAAGGAGTTGATTTTATGACTTACAAACAAAGTGTTGATATAGCTTTTTTAAAGACGGACAGTAAAAGTTCTGATTATGAAAGCAAGCTGTTCCCCGTACTTGCAAACGAGGCACAGATGTACATTGCAAAATACGGTACGCACATTGTAAGAAAGCTTGACATTGAGGTTGAAAAAGCACCTTTTAAAACAAAGCTGCCTGATGATTTTTACAGAGTGGCTTTGCAGGGATTGGTTGATGCAAATGATGAACTTAGGGGAATTGACTATCTTATTGCGGAGGATAATTTTATTGTAATTAACGATACAGGCAAGTTTGTTTTATACTACTTTGCATTACCAAAAGACCTTACGAAGATGAGTGACGAAGAATTGGAAACTTACGAATACGAGGTTTCAGAGCATACTCACGTGGCAATACCTGCATACATAGGATATCAGCTTGTAAAAACCGATGATGTACAGCTTGCACAAATACTTATGGATGAATGGAACAGATACCTTTCATTGTATGATGACAAAATAAAGGCTGTAAAACGGAGAATACGTTTTTAATGCAGAATTAAGAGTGCAGAGTGCAGAGTTAAGGACAGCAAGCTTTGCTTGCTTTTGAATTAAGAAATGCAGAGCATTTCAACTATAATTCTTCATTCTTCATTCTGCATTCTACATTAAAACGACGAAAGGAGTGATTATATGGCAATACCTTATGAGAGCAAGCCTTTGCCTGCAGTTTCAACCTTTGGTTTTGATATTACAAGCTGGCGTGGGGTAAATAAAATAAAGGGCAGTCAGTATGACGGTGAAATGGCAGACTGCAAAAACATGGCATCTGAAAACTACCCTTATGCAAGTCCCCGAAAGCCCAGAGAAAAGCTTATTGATGAGCAGGAAATAAAGAGAATTTACAAGGTTGAGAACGGCAAGGTTTACTACATAGACGGTGAAGATTATCTGTGTTGGGTTGAAAATGGTGTAAAAAATTATGTGACATCCACACAAGATGATACGGAAACAAAAATACAGATGGCCGATTGCACATGCACAAACAACTATAACAATGGAAGTGTATTCTACCCTAATGTAAGATATGTTGACGAGAAAAATAAAATATTTTCAACTAAGTATCCCATTGTCTTTGGGGATATTTTAGGACCTTATAAATATAAAACCAGTAGCGGCTTAACCCGTTATAGAATGGAAATGAAAGCAACCAGCATACCCATTGAAAATATAAATGCTGTAAGCTTTATGGTAAGTGTAAAATTTCCTGATGAGGATGAATTGGAATTTCCGTATGACTCGTATTTCGATGAGTATTTGCAACTTCCGCTTGTCTTATATAAAAAAAACGGCACAAAAAAAGAATCTGTATGGATTAGATGGAATGCAGATGATGCACGAAAGAAAAGCTGGACTTTAAGTTTTACGAATTTAGAAGAAGGCGATTATATAGGTATAAAGATTAGTCATTATAATGAAGATGAGGATAGTTCAGAATTTACATATAAAAAAAGGAGACTTGAATTTACAAAAAGCGGCGAATGGGTTATTGAGGCAGTTGTAGAAAATGGCGTAACAAAGGGAAATCCTTGTGTTAAGCCTCTTGACTACGGTGTAGTTTACAACAACAGAATTGTAGGTGTAAAGGGCAGTGATATCCGTGCATCTGCTTTGGGGGATTTCACAAACTTTCATGAATTTGCCGACGAGGCAGGCAATCCTT
>CAZNKU010000050.1:0-10133 GCA_964573775.1 uncultured Clostridiaceae bacterium
CTTTTTAGCTAAATTTTGAACTTCGTTCAAAGCTAAATTATTCCGCTTCGCTCCATAGCTAAATAACTCCTTTGGAGTAGCTAAATTAAATTCGCCATCAAGCGTGCGAAGCACATTTAGCTGCCGCAGGCAATTTAGCTGAACTTGTTCAATTTAGCTCGCGTTAGCGAATTTAGCTGATTTCATCTTCGATGAGATTATTATATCACACATTTTTATTAAATGCAATCATTCCCTCGGCATTTAAATTCTGCTAATAAGGATTTTGTCATATACTTTTCTATCAGCCATTGCTTATTATTCGTCCCATTGTCTAATTAGCTACCCCATTCTATATATTTGTAAGTTTTAATATGGTATCTATATAATTTTTTATTTCTTCATATGCAGGCTCGCCCTTGTTGGTTTGGGTTAGTCTGCGGAACACTTTGTCCCCTTCAAAGAATTTGCTGAATATTTCATTTAGTTCAGCAAGCGGCAAATTATTTCTTTGGTATATTTTGTAAATTGCAACACAAAGATGTGTTATCATTGAAAAATACACAAAGTTTCTGTCAGGATATGGATGGTAAAGGTAATTGTGCGGAAGAGTGTGGTACATAGGTTTTTCCCATTCTTCATCTTTCAATATTTCATAAAGAAGAGGAAGGTCATCTTCACTACCTAACCTGCCCATAAGACATACCGCAACAACACTGCGGAATTGGTTGGAACGTCTGTTGTCTGTAAAGAAGAAACAATCTCTGTTATCTATAATTTCCCTTAGAACAGGAATTGCTCTTTTGTCACCTACAAGCCCCAATGCAATAGCACAATTATAACGGTGCAACAAGTCAGGGTTATCGGTCATCATATCATACAATTTATCTGAAATTTCTTTTTTGTCCTTTGCAATGTAACAAGACCACAACGCAGGTCCTGGAGCATCTGTTTTTAAAAGATGTAGAGTTTTATCTGTTTTAAACTCCAATGATTCCCTAATACGATCATTAGGTCTAAGGTGAGAATATTTCGGGTCAGGTGTTCTGTTTAAGGATTTCATTTTCTGCAAGTATACTCTGTAGTTATTATCAAAGTAAAAACCATGTGGTAATACACCGTTGTGACATCCGTTATCTGTAAGCTCACAGAATTTGTCATAGTCAATGTCCATAAAGTCCACACCACTCTTTACTGCCAAAGCTGCGGCAGTTCCCACACATTCACCCATACGGAACATATCCCTGTTCATTCTCACTGCACTGTGAGTGTATGAATCGCAGGAAAGACATCTGCCTGCAGTAACCAAGCCTTTTATACCTTTCGGAACTACGCTTCCAAAAGGAACGGCTATGGTAATTATTACAGTTGCAAGGTTGCTTATTACCCACCAATTCTGGAACAGTTCTTCATCAAGTGCGCGTTCGTATCCGTGACGGTCAAAATCAGAATATGCCCAGAATAAAATTTTTTTCGGATGATTACTGTAGACAACATCGCGATAGTTAAGAGTTTCTTCACCCTCAAAGGTTAATCCTTCTCTTATGCCTACCTGCAAAGCTACATTTACAAATTCGCCTTCTTTGATAAGTTGGGAGGCGACGGAGTGTGAAGCAATGGTTTGTTTTGAAAAATCCACAGCATCATAATGGTTCATAAGTCCGCTGTCTGTGTTGCAGGAATACAGCTTACCATCATTTGTGTATTGTGTTCTTGTGGTGAACGGAACATACACACCCTCATTTTCTTTTCCGTATTTTTTCGGTACATCCGTCATTCTTAAAAGATGTCCGTCGCTTGTGGCATCAATGGTGATTTTTGCACCAATATCAATAGTGGTTTTTCCGTTAAAAGCGCGTATACCTGTAATGCGATTATCATTTAGTAAAAGACCTGTGGCACTATGACGACAAAGTATTTTTACACCGCTTTTGATAAGTCTTTCGATCACACGTATCTGCCTTTGTTCCCATTGAATGCCATTGTGAAAGAAAATGGTGTCATTTTCGTTTTTTTCGTCATCCTCTTCAAATGTACCGCCCTTCATTCCGTAGTAATATCCGGTTACACTTCCGCAAATGTGCATACCACCTATGTTTTCTCCGATTTCGCATAATATTACATCCGCACCGTTTTTTGCGGCAGCATCTGCGGCATACACTCCTGCACTTCCTGCACCTACAACAAGCACGTCGCATTTCAGGTCAAATTTCTGTTCAGTTACGATGCTTTTTACTACTTTTCCGTTTTCAAATGTTGAAAGTATCATAACGCCGCCTCCTTACCATAGTTATATCCTTTTTCAAACGCCTCAATGGGATTTTGATAATTTGCATCACAAAGTATGTTTGTTGTGTTTTCTTCCCTTGAAAAAACGGGAGCAATGTATATGATTTTTGAATCAGTGTCAAGCTTGCACCATTTATTATATATGTATAACTTGGCTGTGTTTTCGTCCTTATCTCCAACACTAATGTGAATTGCATATCTGTTTTCGTAAAAGGCTTTTTCGATTACGGCACCATTAAATGCGGATAATAAAGCTTTTTGTGTAGCTTCAATATCGAAAGAATTAAATAAAACCGTAATTACCTTTTGCTTTGAGGCGTTTGTACAATCAATTATTTGTCGCGTGTGTAAATGAGAAAGTCCCTCATTTGTCTGTATTGTAACATCGTATACGTCATTATTTTTTTCGGCTTTTATCACACGACATTTTAAAAGGATGTTGGTAGGATTTTCAACAAGATAGTTGCAAAAAGCACATTCAAAACCGTTGGTGTTTTGAAATTCTCCCGAAAATATTGAAAGGTCATCAAATGCTTTTTGGAGTTTTTTACCCTCTGTGGTTTCGGGAGTGTAGGGAGTATAGGAAAATGTGTTCAGCGGCAGATAAAAATTTGTGTCGCACACCTGATGCTCCTCACATATTATGGTGTTTTTGTTTGCTGTGGCATACCCCACAGGTGAATATCCGCAGCCTACAATTAAAGTATCGTATATGTTCATATGCAATCCTCCTGTAAAAATCGAGTTCTGTTATTGACATTATAACTCAAATAACCTATAATATTAAAGGTAATAAAGAAATTTATATATGTAAAAATCAAACATTTTAAGGAGCAGGTATGAAAGTTAATGACATTTCACCAAAATTTTATGGCATATATTGTGTTAATTACCGACATAATGAAAATTTATATAAAAAAATCAGCCTTTGGAAAACACAGTATACATACCGTTTTATGTATGTGGCAAACGGGTTTTTTAATGTTTGTATAAACGATAGTATTCAAAGGGTTCAGTGCGGCGATGTTTTGCTTTTGGTTCCCGGTAGTTTGTACCAAATGTTGCCTTGCGGAAGTGATTTTTCGGTTTACAGCATTTCTTTTGATATATGTAATGTGGAAAATGATAAAAAAGTAAAAAGCGGTTGTATTTTTGCTGATGAATATACGCCTGAACTTTGCTCCGGAATATATGAATTTGAAGATGCCCCATTTTTGAACAAAAGTGGTGTTTTTACAGGGGAACATTGTAAAAGAATAATTGATAACATAATTTGTGCAGATAATACGGAACGATTTTATGATTTTTATGTATGTTCGCAAATTCGTTCTGCTTTTGCGGAAATACTGACATCCCCCACAATTGTAGATAGTGTTGCGGATAAGATTGTGGAATATATTCGGTTAAATTATGATAAAGATGTATCCGCTACAAGCATTTCCAAAGAATTTTCATATCATCCTAACTACATAAATAAACTTGTAAAACGAAAAACAGGCAAATGTCTGGGTGATTTTATAAGGCATGTGAAAATTGAATGTGCCATAGGTCTTTTGTGCGAAAACGACATTACGCTTTCTAAAATATGTTCAGTGTTGGGCTATTATGATTACAGCCATTTTTACAAAGCTTTTGTCGCCGAAACAGGTGTAACGCCGTCGGAATATAAAAAGAAAATTTCATCAAAAGAGGTGATTAACTATTAAAAATCAATAGTTAGTCACCTAAGTGTTATGGTTGCAGGAGCCACATTTAAACCAACGCCTTCTTCTGTCATTTTACCAAAAATCCCTAAGATGAACCGCCTAATGATGTGGGTTTTTCTAAAAAATATCTTGTCAAAACAAATAACATATTGTATAATAGTGAATAAATTAAATATAATAAAAAAGAATGGTCAACATAAACATTTTGTCAATTGGAAACACTAAATTATACGATAAAACGGAGACAGTAAAATGATTTTGAACAGTAACTCATGTATTTCAATAATAATTCCTCATAATGCAACAGAAAGGGAAAAATTTGCAGCAGAGGAATTACAAAAATACATAAAAATGATTTTCGGTGCACAGCTTTCAATATGCACAGATGAAGAAACTTTGGCAAAAGATGTGATTTTAATCGGAGGACCCGAAAGAAATTCAATCACAAAGAAATATATAACCGAAGCCGAATTTGATAGTATTGTTCCGGGACCAGAAGGCATATTCATAAAATCATACGAAAACTGCCTTGTTCTTGCAGGAAGCTCCAAAAACACAAATGAATGTGAACGCGGTACGATTTATGCTGTATATGAATTCCTTGAACGCTTTTTGGGGTGCTCCCTTGCCGCATACACTAAAGATGGCGTCAGCGGGGGCGAATATGTTCCCAAGCAGGAAGCTTTTGAAATAAAGGACATTTTCTATTCCAAGCCCTGTGCCGATGTTTCTTACAGATGCGCCGTTGCACAGTATTCCTCACACGGTAAGGCGGTAAATTACGAGCTTGATATTAAATTCCTTGACTGGCTTTCAAAAAACAGATACAATTATATTTATACCTGGAACGGTGTTTACGAAAATTTTAAGGTGAACGGTATGCTTGATGCCGCAGCAAAAAGGGGTATTCTCTTTAAAGTAGGGCATCACGATGCTATTGATACGCTGCTTCCGCAAAGAGGAAATAAATATTTCAGTGAGCACTATTTTGAAACGCATCCCGAATACTATAAACTGACAGAGGATGGAACTCGTTTTGAAATGGTAAGCCATTGGGGACAAATGGTGCTTTGTTCAAGGAATGAGGATATGATAAATCAAATCTCCGAAAACCTAATTTCGTGGTTATCACAAAATCCTCAGGTTAAGACATATGCAATTCTCAATAAAGACGGCAGAGCACCTCAGTGTTGCTGTGAAAAATGCAAGGGTTATACAAAAAGTGAAAATTATACATATATGATTAACTCGATTGCAAAAAGAGTCAAGTCTGTTCATCCCGATGTAACGATAAATATGCTTGCATACTCGGATTTATGGAGTGCTCCGGATAACATGAAGCTCGAATCAAATATTTCTGTAACGGAAGCTGTATGGCACAGAACAAGCCCCGAGGAATCGGGACTTCGCAGTATAGGTAAGCCTGACGGAAGCTGTCTTTCAGGAACTGACTATGAGGAAAATCTTCTGGGATGGAAAAAAATGGGGACAAGAATTTCTTACTACGATTATTTTATGGGCGTATATCCCGGAAGACAGCGATATATCCCTATGGCTGACGAAATGCAGGCAATGTGCAAACGCTTTATAGAAAAAGGAATTGACGGTACGGAAACTCAGATTGAGGTATATAATCTATGGAATAATATATTCAACTTCTATACCTACGGAAGAACGGCTTACGACAGCGAAATGTCAATAAATGATAATTTAAAGATATTTTGCAGAATGTTCGGAAAAGGCGGAGAATATATCGCAGAGAATATCCGTTATGCGGAAAGCGTTCTTGATGGTCAATGCGAAATAATGACGGCAGGAATATATCTTATGGAGCATATAGACAAAGAAAAAATGTACAATGGTTTTGAAAACGCACTGAATGCTGCAGAAGATGAAACTGCACGTAACAATGTGCGTCTTATGAGAATGGCATTCCGTTATTCTGATTTGGAATGTAGGGAAAAATACGAGGATGATGAAACAGGCTACAAAACGCTTAAGCATTATGATATTCCTGAACGCGGTGAGCTTTTGTATATGCAAAGGCACTTTGACAGTTATGTAAGTCAAGGAGGATACGGAATTATGATTCCCGTCAGCGGCGAGGACAACGGCTTTATCCCCGATAAATGGTATTTGTTTGAATAAACACTCTTACCATTTTACATTAAATTCCCAAAATACTGTTTTATATATTTATTGGTTTAAACAAGAAAAAGCACCATTATGGCAAGGCAAACCTTGTCATAACGGTGCTTTTTTAATTTTATCACGATCATTTTGAATGCAGCACGGTTTGCTGCGACGTGGTGGAGATGAATCACGACCCTTTACTATCACGTCCTAAGCATATAGTAAATTGAGGCTATCACAGATGTAACAACCGCGATAGCCTCAATATTCACATTATATTAGTTTTAGTAATTCAGAAATAACCTTTGCTGCTTCTGCTCTTGTCAAATTATCAAGAGGTCTGTATTCGTTATTATAACCTTCAATAAGACCTATTGATTTCATATATTCAACGGCTTCTGTTGCATAGTCTGAAACTTTATTGTTATCTGCAAATGCATCTACCTCAGTTTCTTCTATTGTTATTCCCAATTTTTCGATTGTTCGTGTAATCATAACCGCCATATCCTGACGTGTTATATTTTCACCAATACCGAATCTTGTATCTGTTACACCGTTTACAATGCCAATATTTTTAGCCTTTAGTACATAAGTTTTGTACCAATCGTCTGCAACGTCTGTAAATACATTTTCACATTCTTCTGCTTCGATATCTGTTGCTTCCAAAAGCATCTTTAAGAACTGTTCACGTGTAACATTGGCATTTGGAGCAAAACCGCCGTTACCATTGCCTGAAACGATTCCTTTTTCTGCAAGTTCTGTTACATAATCAAAGTACCAATCATTTTCCTTAACGTCATTAAATTTGACAGAAGCTGATGGTTTTTCTTCCTTTGGTTCTTCCTGTTTATCTTCTTCCTTTACAGGAGGTTTAACTGCGGCACCACCGCCTCCGCCTCCGCCGCCACCAGAAGATTCCCTAGTGAACTTAGCGTGTAACTCAATATCGCACTCAGCTTTAAATGTATAGTTTGCATCTTGTGATACAAGAGTATTGTTAAAATACCAACCGCTAAATTTATACTTACTGTTAGGTGTAGCAACAACTGCTACAGTGCTTCCTTTAATATAGCTTCCTGCACCCGTTACAGTACCGTTTGTTGCAGTAATTGTTAGTGTAACTATATTTTCTGTTGCAATAGTACCTTCAACATTTTCTGTTATTACTGTATAGTTTTCAGATTTTTCACCCTTCAAAGCAAAGTTAGTTACTTTTACTTTAGAAGTTGTTTCGTCAACAGCCTCAATAATTTCAATATTTAGTTTATCGAAATCAATAGCAACTGCGGTATCTTCCGCAATTACGCCTTCAAGAACTGCTGTTTTTTCTGCCAAGTTAACAGATGTCACTGTAACACCCTTTGTGCCTACAACAAGCTTTTGAGTATTTTCATATGCTGCGTATTCATCATTGCCTGTCTGTTTAACTGTGATATCAGCTTCACCTGCGGCTTTGATTGTAATTACACCTTCTGCAGAAACCTCTGCAACATCTGTGTTACTGCTTTCAAAAGTATATGCCGTAAGATTTGCAGTGCTGTCAGGTGTTACAGTTAGTGTAATAGGAACATCACCGTATGTTGCGCTTGCAATTGCTGAAACTGTGATATTCTGTACTGTCTTGTCAACAATTTCAAAAATTGCTTTGTTGTATGTTATATCATAGTTGTCATTAATTTCAAGAGTACCAATCAAGATATCGTACTGACCGACTGTTTCGCCGGCTTTTCTTGTAAGTGAGCCTGTAAATGTATCACCCGCAACCAAATCACCTACTACTGTGTATGTAAGTTCAGGGTCTGCAGCACCAACCTTTTTGTTCTTTGCATCAGCATTTACTGTAATAGGCTTCTTGGTTACAACAAGTGTCTGCTTCTTTGTAAACGGAGCATATTCGTCATTACCTGCCTGTTTAACTGTAATGTCAGCTTTGCCTGCGGCTTTGATTGTAATTACACCTTCTGCAGAAATTTCTGCTACATCTGTGTTACTGCTTTCATATGTGAAGTTTGCAAGTTGTGATGTACTGTCAGGTGTTACTGTCAGCGTAATTGATGCATCACCGTATGCTGCACTTGTAATTTCTGATACTGTAATATTTTGAGTTGTTTTATCCTCTACTGTCAATGTGCCCTTTATAAATGTAAGAGTGTAGTTTGATGTTGCCTTTAAAGTACCCTGCGTAATATCAAAAGTACCAACTTTAGAGCCGTTTGCTTTTGTTGTCAACGCACCTGTTAAAGCATCATCACCAAAAAGCTTACCTTCTGTGATTGTATATGTAAGCTCAGGAACGTCACTGCCCTTTGTCATAGACAAATCGTCAGCTTTAACTTTAAGTGTTGTCTTGCTGATAGTTGCTTTCAAACCTGTCGGCTGAGTAAGAGTATAGTTACCCTTATCTGTACCGGAAAGAACAATTTCATCAAAGCTTACTGCAATACCTGTGCCTGCATCTTTCTTCGCAAAAGTACCGCTTATGGGCATAACTGCTGTAACATCATCAGCTGATACTACACCGTTTAATGTACCGCCTGTTAAAATTGCATCTGTTGTGCCGTCATAAGTTTTAGCCTGTGCTGAAAGACCTGTAACTGTAAGAGCTTTTGGATTAATTACAAGCTTTGAAGTCAAAACCAAATCATTGTAACCATTTGCTGAAACAGTTGCCCTTACATTGTATTCACCGGCATCTGTTGCCTTTTCATTTTCGTACACAACGCTTGCACCGGCAGGGATTGTTCCCTTAACCGCAACAGACTTTTCTGTGCCGTCGTATGTGTATGTTGCATCTACCATCGAAAGACCTTTGAAGTTTTCTTTTGGTTTTTCTGTTGCAGTAATTGTTGAATCCACAACTGAGGATTCAATTACTGTTGAGCCTTTTTTTGTAAGAGGCGTTGCAGATACTGTTGCAGTACCTGCCTTGTTAACCGTAAAATTCATTTTACAAATATTACCGTCAAATGCTGTTGCGTCCTTTAACGCAATAACTATTGCCATTTTGTCTTCGTCAAAAGTCGGAGGCAAAATTGTCAAATCTTCAATGTGCTCATAATCCGAAAATCCTGTAAAGGTAAGTATTTCGGAATTATAAGTAAAACCTGACAAAGCAATTGAGTTAATTTCCTCACTGCTTTTTAACGATACCTGAACCGAAACGGTATCTCCAACAAGTACCGATGCTGATGACATTGTAAATATCGCACTTGCATCTGCAAATACATTAACAGTAGAGAATAATGTTAATATCATCATTACTGCTAAAATTGCTGATAGTAATTTTTTCATTTTTCCATTTCCTTTCATTTTTGTCTAAGCTTAATTAGTAAATATAATATACTAAGTCAACAACATTCCCGTCATAGATGTATAAGTATACTGCAACATCCTTACCATTAGATACTTCGCCATCAACATATAGATCATATGTACCGCCTACTTCATCTATAACATCATATTCAATGTAAGCAAGACTTTCGCCAATTTTATACTTATTCCGTAGCGTAGATGTTGAATCATACACGTAGATGTTAGCAGAAGATTCAACCTTATATTCTTCACCATCGACAACGACTATCTTCCTCCTTACATCCATTGGACTTGACCAATAATCGCTATCGTTATACAACTCCAATGTACCGTAGGCAACACTTTCATATTCATCAGTTATTGAGAAATCATCACCAACCACGTTGAAATAGTTAATATCACCGTTTGCTTTGTATATCGGTACTACTAACATACCGGGTTCAACATCTGTTGTTTCACAGATGTAAGAAACTTCTTCAAGACCTTTGTAGCCCGTTACACGAATTATATCATAACCATCTGCGTCTGTCGTGGCAGAAAGCTTTGTAACAAACGTAGCATTCTTTATTTCTACGGGTGTACTCGGTTCTTCTTCGGAATTTTCTCCGGGAATTATGTCACCCATTATAATAATAGCACCGATGTTTCTGTCATCATCAACATCATATAGGTGAGCACCTACTAGATCCTGATCATCTGATAGATTCTGAAGTG
>CAZNKU010000051.1:0-9827 GCA_964573775.1 uncultured Clostridiaceae bacterium
AAATTGCAAGCTCAAGACACTGTTTAAACTCTTCTTCCAACTGTTCAGGAAGGCACATTAAGTGACCTTCTGAAATTGTGAACTGACGTACACGGATAAGACCGTGCATTTCGCCTGAAGATTCGTTTCTGAATAGTGTTGATGTTTCGCTGTAACGAAGCGGCAAGTCACGATAACTTCTCATTTCGTTAAGATATGCCTGATACTGGAACGGACATGTCATAGGACGTAGTGCGAAAACTTCCTTATCCTTATCTTCATCACCCATTACAAACATACCGTCTTTATAGTGGTCCCAATGACCTGAAATTTTATAAAGGTCACTCTTTGCCATAAGCGGTGTTTTTGTTAACTGCCAGCCGCGTTTTTGTTCTTCATCTTCAACAAATCTCTGCAAAGTCTGGATAATTCTTGAACCCTTTGGAAGAATTATCGGAAGTCCCTGACCGATTGAATCAACAGTTGTGAACAAACCAAGTTCACGGCCAAGTTTGTTATGGTCACGTCTTTTAGCTTCTTCAAGCTGTTCAAGATGTGCAGCAAGCTCATCCTTTGTTTCAAATGCTGTACCATAAATACGTGTAAGCATCTTATTCTTTTCGTCACCTCTCCAGTATGCACCTGTTGCACTTAAAAGCTTATAAGCCTTTACCTTACTTGTATACTTAACGTGAGGGCCTGCACAAAGGTCTGTAAATTCACCTTGTTTGTAGAATGAAATTACTTCACCTTCAGGAAGGTCATTTATAAGCTCAATTTTATAAGGCTCGTCCTTCATAAGCTCTAATGCTTCTTCCTTTGGAAGTTCAAATCTTTCGATTTTAAGGTTTTCCTTAACAATCTTTTTCATTTCGGCTTCAATTTTTTCCAAATCCTCAGGAGTGAAGCTTGTTTCAATATCAAAGTCATAGTAAAAACCTGTGTCAATAGCAGGGCCTATAGCAAGCTTTACATCAGGGTAAAGTCTTTTTACAGCCTGTGCCAAGATGTGTGACGCAGAATGTCTTAATGTTTGTAGTTCGTTCATTTCGCTCATTTTATCAAATCCTTTCATATATACACTTTTGTAACTAAAACAAGAGAGTATTTTTTACAATCCTCCCATCACGCACAGCGTGTCACCCTCCTTTACACAAGGGGAGAGCAATAAAAACACCCCTACTTTGAGCATAACTCAAAATAGGGGTGCAAAATTCAAATTCGCACGGTTCCACCCTAATTACGGTACATACCGTCACTTAATTACCATTAACGCAAGGCTCACGGCAATGCTTACTGCAATTTTCAGCACGCAACTCCGAAGTGGTATTCACCGTCATTCACGCAAAAGTGCTTCCAGCCACGACACTTTCTCTCTAAAAGCGCTACCCTGACAGCTACTGTCTTCATCATAGTCTTTAGAAATATTATATCATTTTTTATTGATTTGTCAATAGATTATTTTAACAAAAAATAGCCTATAACCAAAACGCCGAGAACTATTCTGTACCAACCAAAACCCGAAAAGCTGTGCTTTTTAACAAAGTTCATCAAAAACTTAATTGCAACCATTGATACTATGTATGAAACAAGCATACCCACAAGCAAAAGTCCCCACTCTATTGCACCCTCGTGTGTTAAAATCTTTAAAAGACTTACTCCAAACATAATGGGAATTGCAAGGAAAAATGAAAACTCTGCCGCAACCGTTCTTGAACAGCCCATAAGCATACCGCCTAAAATTGTTGATCCCGAACGGGACGTACCGGGTATAATGGAAAGTACCTGAAATGCACCTATTGAAAGTGCAGTTTTATATGACATCTGGTCTATTGTTTCAACAGCTGTTTTTTTCTGCAATTTTTCCACAAGTATAAATGCTATACCGTAAATTATAAGCATTGCGGAAACTACCTGCCAGTTTTCAAATTTTTCCATAAAATCATTAAGCAGTAAACCTATAACACCTGCAGGAACACAGGCAACTATAACCTTAAACCACATTTGCCATGTGTTATTTTTTTCCTCAGGCGTTTTCTTTCCCGAAAATGGATTAAGCTTATTAAAAAACAAAGTTACAACCGCAAGTATTGCACCAAGCTGTATAACATACAGATAAAGCTGTGATTCTAAAAACGAACCTGTATTATCTATAATTTCGTTAAACAAAATCATATGCCCCGTAGAGCTTATAGGCAACCACTCGGTTATACCTTCAATAATTCCCAAAATAAATGATTTCAAATATTCAATCATACTGAATCCTCCAAAACTTTAATTTTTCCATAAACTAATTGAAAAATTAATGAACAATTTAGTTGACGGCATTATCTTGATTTTTGTTTGCGGTTGTAATTGAGGCAATCAGTTTACCACGAATAATACCGCAAGAGATTTATATCGACGATTTCATCTTCGATGAAATCATTATACTACTAACTTCAATCTTATACAATAGATAAATTACTTTTTGTAATATCTGAATGAATTAAAAATCAAAACCGCAACCGATACACCTATTACAACAAAAGGCAGCCACTCACCCAAGCCCGCAATGTTAATAATATTTTTATATTCTGCATACATCAGGGTTATTGATGCAGAAAGCGCAAGCAATGTAAAAAATGAGTTAACATTCCACATTTTGCGATATTTAAGATTTTTGTTTATTGATTCTTCAAAATTATCATCCACATAGTTTTTAAACCTGCAAATTAAAATATTCAGACCGAATGAAAGAAGTGCAATAAAAATTTGAACCGAAAGCAACCAAACCAAATATGTATCCCCTTTGCCAATGAAAAAGCTTATAATTATCGGTACAAGGTAAACTGTATAAAAAAAGGGATTTATCATTTTAATCAAGTATTCTTCAGGAGGATTATTGATTATCATTTCCATAAAATTGTCTTTTACAAAAGTATTCTTTAAAATTTGCCTTATTTTTAAGTATATTGATGACATAAACACAATATACAGAAAAATTGAAACATTCATAAAAACAAGGCTGTTTTTAATAATGCAAGCCACAACAAGTACTGTAGCAGATAAAATTGATACAACTGTATATAAAAGGCAATTGTTCAGAACATACTTAGAGCCTTTTTCGACTTTTACACCAAACTTTTTATCCTTGCCTCCCATATAAGGGCTAAGGCAAAAAACCAGGCAAACTACAATATATAGCAAAACAGTAAATAGTCTTAACACTATATTGCCCAAAAAAGCACCCCCTTTTTTGGTATTATATCACAAAAATCATTGCAGTGCAAATAATTACCTTGACAAATTGTTACAAAAAATTATATAATATCTATGATAATGTTATTAAAGGAGTATAGTATGCAAAATAACTTGAGTACTCTTAGTGATGAACAATTGGTTTTGCTTTCTGCAGAGGGTAACAGCTCTGCTGAAGAAACAATACTCCATCGGTATAAAAACTATGTTAAAAGTAAGGCAAGAGCCTACTACCTTATAGGTGCCGACAACGATGATGTTGTTCAGGAAGGTATGATTGGTCTTTATAAAGCCGTAAGGGATTTTAAACCCGAAAAAAATATCACCTTCAAGACATTTGCGGATGTATGTATTACAAGGCAAATCCTCACAGCAATACGAACGGCAAACAGAAACAAACACAATCCGCTTAATGCATCTGTTTCCATAAATGCTCCGGTATTCGGTGATGATTCCGAAACCACATTTGTGAATATTATTCGTCAGAATTCTGTATCCAATCCGGAGGAAATTTATATCATTGACGAAACTTTGCGCGAAATCAAAAACGAAATTTCAAAAAAACTGAGCGGTTTTGAAAATCATGTTTTAGAGCTTTATTTAGACGGTTTGTCGTATATTGAAATTTCCGAAACAATGAATAAGTCCTTGAAATCCATAGACAATGCCCTGCAGCGCATTAAGAAAAAGCTTATGGATTCCAACCAATTCAATAATTAGCATAAAGGTGCTTTTTATACGATGTTTCCAACCTAAACATCAAAGAAATTTTTTAAAGTGAGGTAAAAGGTTATGTACGAAGACAAGACATTAGTATGCAAAGATTGTGGAAACGAATTCGTTTTTACAGCAGGCGAACAGGAGTTCTACGCTGAAAAAGGTTTCCAGAATGAGCCTACAAGATGCAAAGATTGCCGCGTAGCACGCAAGGAAGCTATTAAAGCTTCAAGAGAAATGCATGTTGCAGTTTGTGCTGAATGCGGTGGAGAGGCTAAGGTTCCATTCAAACCTAAGAACGATCGTCCAATCTACTGCAGTGAATGCTTCGCAAAGTTGAAAGAATCTGAAGAAGCGTAATAGATATAGGCTATGTAAATAACGGAGTGTAAAATACACTCCGTTTTTTATTTGTATTAATAAAAAAGAGCGTGTAGCAAAATGAAAATCATTTTGCTACAGCCCCTTAAAAACTATTCTGTTTTGGCTTTATGTAATTTATATCTTTTATAAAATATTATAATTACACCGCCAACAACTGCCAACATAGCAAGTAACTGTGAAACACGGATATTTGTTGCCCAAAGGTAAAGTGAATCCGCACGCAAACCTTCTATCCATGCACGTCCCATGCCGTACCACACAATGTACATAAGGAAAATTTCTCCGTCAAACTTTTTATACTTACGGTAGAAAAACAGCAACACAAAGCCAAATATATTCCATATACTTTCATACAAAAATGTTGGATGTACAGCAACAAAGGTTTCACCCTGTATAATCATTCCCCAGGGCAAATCGGTTGGTCCGCCATAGGCTTCACCGTTCATAAAATTGCCCCATCTGCCAATTGACTGACCTATTAAAAAGCCCATACCTGCAAGGTCTGAAACTTTACCCTTGCTAATTTTCTTTTTATGCAAATATATAAGCCCTGCAGCTACACCTGCAATAACACCGCCGTATATTGCAAGACCGCCTTCCCATATTTTAAGCATATCCCAAAAATTGTCATATCTGTCTATGGAAAATATAACATAATATATTCTGGCGCCTATAATTGCTGAGGGTATACTTATTAACGCCACATCAAGAATTGTATCGGACGATACACCTATGCGCTTGCCCTCCCAAATTGAAAAAGCAACAGCAAGAATCATTCCTGTGACAATAAAAAGTGCATACCACCTTATTTCAAGTGTTCCAATATTTATAGATGGATTAATATTAAAATTCAAGCCCAATTTTGGAAAAGTAACCAAAAAAGTTTCTCCCACTATTCATCACCGTTACTTTCATAAGGTTTTATAACCGACATAACACAATTTTTCTCATCAAACAATTCCTTAAAACGAAGCTTGATATCATCAAGATTAATATTTTTGATAATATCGGAATATTCAAAAATGTTTATATTTTTAAACAAGTCAGAAACCATAGTGTTGGATACTCCCTCAACACTGTTCCACATACGAAGGTATCTGGCAATTTCAACCTTTTTAACTCTTTCAAATTCTTCCTCTGTAATTTCATTTTTTGAAAAAGAGTCCAGAATTGTTGCAAGCACTTTGTCCGGGTCTGTACTTTCACCGCTGAAGGATGCAAAGCCGTAGCTTATTTCACCCTCGTAGTCACTGTCAAAGCTATCGTTTATAATACCTTCTGTATACATTTTATTATAAAGGTCACTGCCCTCGCCTGTTAAAATTTCAAGAAGTATTGATGTTACAATCTCTTTTTTCAAAAGCTTTGCACCACCGTAACCAACATCGGTATCCTTAAAGCCAATCTGGAAAAGCGGGGTTGAAATACTAAGCCTCTGTTCCTTATACTTTTTATTTATTGTTTTAGGTTCCTCAGGTAAATACCTTTTAATTTCGGTATTAGGACTTGCCTTAACATGCTTTTCAACAAGTTCGGCAACTTTTTTGCAATCCACATTACCACAGGTAAACAAAATCATATTTGTAGGATTATAAAAGGTATTATAACATTTATAAAGCAAATCCTTATCAATTTCCGCAATACTTTCCACAGTACCTGCAATATCCTTTTTTACGGGATGATTCACATACAGACAGTCAAGAAGATTAAAAAATACTCTCCAGCCGGGGTCGTCATCGTACATTCTTATTTCCTGACCTATTATTCCCTGCTCTTTATCAACATTTTCCTTTGTAAAATAGGGATTACTTACAAAATCAAGCAAAATTTCAAGATTTTCATAATACTTATCTGTGCAGGAATACAAATAAACTGTTGAATTAAAGCTTGTAAAAGCATTTGCGTTTGCACCTGTCATACTGTAAGCATCAAAGGCATTTGAACCGTCCGGCTGTTCAAACAGCTTGTGTTCAAGAAAATGTGCCACACCGTCAGGAATTTCAGTATAATCGTTTTCTCCTGGAATAACAAATCGGTAATCTATTGAGCCATAATTTGTGGCAAAAGCCGCATAGCTTTTACTGTGTTCCTTTTTAGGCAAAACATATACGGTAAGTCCGCTTTTGTGTACACCTTTATATAAAATTTCATTTAATCTTTTATCTTCAATTTTCTCAAAATTCATCAGTTTTCACATCCTTTAAGAAAATACACTGTATCAAGCTGAATTTTTTCAGCAACCTTCATTACATCCTCTTTTGTAACCTTTTTAATACTTTCGGAAAGTTCATCCAAAGTTATCATTTTATCTGAAATTATTTTGCCAAGATAGTAGTCATCTAAAATAAACGGATTATCCAATGTAGAATTAATGGAATTTACTGTACCAAGCAAGGCAGCAGACATTTCCATATCGGAAATATTCCCCTTTTTAATATCCTCCATCTGCACCAAAATTTCATCATATGCCTTTTGGAAATTAGAAACTTCAATACCTGAATTTATAAACATAATTCCCTTAAGATAATCAACAGATGATGAAGCATAATAGCAAAGTGACAGCTTTTCACGTACATTGTTGAAAAGCTTGCTGAATATACCGCAACCCAAAATAGAGTTATACATCATCATTGCAGGATAATCTTCATCGTTAACATACACATTGGTTCTAAAGCCAATACATAACTTACCCTGTACAATTTGCTGTTCCTCGGTAATTCTTTTTAATTCCGCCACTTCCTTTTTTACATCGGCAGGTGCAGGAACAAAATATTCAACATCTATATTTTCAAACATTGCTTTAAGCTTTTTTGCTACAATGTCAATATCAACATCACCGTTTACAAAAATATCAACAGGACTTTTCAAAATAACATTTTTATAATGATTTAAAAGTGTTGTTTTATCTATTTTGTCCAAATCTTCAATATAACCCATTTTTGAAATACCGTAAGCTTCATCCTTACACATTATTTCGGTGCAACGTTTACTTGCATAAGAACGTTTATCGTTAATAACAGATAAAATCTGCTGTTTTAAATTTTCTTTTTCCTGCTTTATATATTCTTCGTTAAATGCTTCCTGCTTTAAAATTGCACTGTCCGCAAGCTTTAAAACCTCATCTAAAATATCGATATTATCATCAAGAAATTTATCATTTATAAACTGAAAATTTGCACACAAAATCTGTCTTTCGCCCTTTTTACGCACTGCGGTTGAAAAAGCTGTACCGTAAAGACTGTCAAGATGCCTTGAAAAAACCTTTGTATCTTCAAACCCGGGACAGCCTCGGCGAAGAACCATTGAAAGTAAAGAATTCAAAGTAGTTTCTTCCCTCGTAAGCGGTCTTTGTATATATATGCTGAAAGTAGTAGTTTTAAATTTACAGGTTTTAACGTAGTGCAAATTTATATTTTCTTTAATTTTAATTACATCTGGTTTCATAAAAACACTTCCTTTTTCAAAGAAAAAGTCCGAGGAACAATCATCGGACTTATTAGAATCAATTTTTATTTTTTACGGTTTATTTTGTAATATCTCACAAAGTATACGGCGAATTCCGCAACTACCGCAACACCAAGCAATGGGAATAACAAGAGTGTAAATTTATATATACCAAAATTACTATACAAATTAGAAATAAAAGCGATGTTAATTGCATCAACAATTTCATGACTGATATACCACATAAAAACAATTGTACTTACAAAGGCATATATTGATAAAATTTTGAAGCCATGCTTTTTCTTTATTATACCCCATACCAAGGAAACTATACCAACAACAAATGCAACAATTACCGCACCTTTCATAAAATTAACCATTGTACTATATGTTTCCCCACCATACGAATAGCTTGCTATACCGTTAAAAGCAAAAATTGTTACAACACCTATCAAAAGAGTGTATGCAAACTGAAGAAGAAAATCGTTTACAACTTTTTCATTTCTTTTTGCAAGTGTGGCTTTCTCCTTTATATTATCATGTTTACTCTGTTTCATCTTCGCCATTAAACAAACACTCCTTTAATTACATTTCATCATTTTCATACATTATTATTGGCAACACCGCAGAAGCGGCAGTTTCTGTTCTTAAAATTCGTTTTCCCAATGTTACGGTTTTAACTCCTGCACTAAGTGCAACTTCAACCTCTTTTAAATCAAAACCACCCTCGGGACCGATAAAAATTGATACATTTTTATAATTTGAAGATTGAAGAACTTTTTTAAGTCCGTTTTCTTCTTCACACTCGTAAGGCATCAAAGCAAGGTCATATTCCTTCATCTGCTCTATTGCTTCATTAAAGCTAACAGCAGGCATTACCTGAGGTATTATACCGCGACCGCACTGCTTAGCGGCAGATTCTGCAACCTTTGACCATCTTTCCGTTTTATCCGACGGTTTTACTACACACCTTTTTGTATAAACAGGGATAATTTTATTAACACCAAGTTCAATATTTTTTTGAATTATATATTCCATTTTGCCTTGCTTGGGCAATGCCTGATATAAGGTAACATTAACGGATGGTTCCGCATCACACACGTACTTGCCTGTTATTTCGGCAATAACCTCGGTTTTGGAAATTGACATTATGGTTGCATCATAATCATTTCCTTCACCATCGCATACTATAATATTATCACCTGCAGACATGCGAAGAACTTTGGAAATATGCGAAACATCATCGCCAATTATTCTCAGTTCCTTGTTATTAATATAGTCAGGCTTTGTAAAAAACTTGGGCATAACAACAACCTCTGCCATTTTATGATAAAATATATACCAATTATTAAATATTATATCACTACTTTTTCAAAAATACAAGTAAATATTACAAAAAAATATTATTTATACAAATATAAACATAAATACATACAAAAATTCACCCAATTGTTGAATTTTTGTATATATTAACCTTGAAAAAAAGAAAAAACAGGTGTATAATGTATAATTAACAGGTTGTATCCGGGAGGTTATAATATGAAACATTACGAGTATATAACAAAGGGTGTGTGTTCCCGTAAAATAGACTTTGACATCGAAGACGGAATTATTAAAAATGTCAGCTTTGTGGGAGGATGTAACGGTAACACTCAGGGTATATGTAAACTTGTAGAAGGTATGAAGGCTGAGGAAGTTGCAGAACGTCTTAAAGGACTTAACTGTAACGGCAAAGGCACTTCCTGTCCCGACCAGTTGGCTATTGCCATTACAAAAGCTATTAATGAATAAGATATTAAGGAGATGTATAGTATGGAAAGAGTATACAATTTTTCAGCAGGTCCATCAATGCTGCCTGAATCAGTTTTAAAAAGAGCAGCAGACGAAATGCTTAACTGTAACGGCTCTGGTATGAGCGTTATGGAAATGAGCCATCGTTCAAAGCCTTATGAAGCTATTATAAACGGTTGTGAAGCATTGGTAAGAGAACTTATGAATATACCTGATAACTACAAGGTATTGTTCCTTCAGGGCGGTGCATCAAGCCAGTTTGCAATGGTACC
>CAZNKU010000052.1:0-9544 GCA_964573775.1 uncultured Clostridiaceae bacterium
TCAAGTCCGCTTGCGACAGCAAGCCTGAACCCACTTCTTTTCGGTGTAGCGACTGCTTCGCCGAAATAGCGTTTCCCTCGAAGAGGGAGAGCTGCGACCGAAGGAAGTACCTTTAGGTAGTTCAAGTCCGCTTGCGACAGCAAGCCTGAACCCACTTCTTTTCGGTGTAGCGACTGATTCGCCGAAATAGCGTTTCCCTCGAAGAGGGAGAGCTGCGACCGAGCAAAGCGAGGAAGTACCTTTTGCTATCGTAAAAATCTTGCCTTTTGTCTGTTTGTATGGTAATATATTGAAAGATAATTATTCTAATGACGGAGGAATATATTATGAATTTTAAAAAAGGAAATCCATTGGCATTGTTGCCAATCGGAGTATTTTTAGTGTTATACTTAGGGCTGGGTATATTATTTGAATACGGACTTAAAATTCCTATGGGATTTTATAACATTCCAATTGTGGTAGCATTTCTTGTGGCATTGCTTACGGCTTGTATGCAAAACAGAAAGGTCAGCTTTGATGACAAACTTACCCTTATGGGAAAAGGCATTGGTGACAAAAATATTGTTACTATGATACTTATTTTTCTTGCGGCAGGTATTTTTGTGGGTGTGGTTGGCAGAAGCAGTGCAGAATCGGTAGCATATTTTATGCTTTCTGTAATTCCTGCACAGTATGCTGTAGCTGTTTTGTTTGTAGTAAGTTGCTTTGTTTCAACAGCCATGGGTACATCTGTTGGCACCATTACACTTATTACACCAATAGCAGTGGCAGTATCAACTGCTTCAGGCTTCAGCCTGCCTTTGTGTATAGGCTCTGTTATGGGTGGTGCTATGTTTGGTGACAATCTGTCCTTTATATCCGATACAACAATTGCGGCCTGCAATGGTCAGGGCTGTGCAATGAAGGATAAATTCCGCGAAAACTTTGGGATAGCGTTTCCTGCAGCTATTGTTACACTTATCATCATAATTATACTTTCAATGAATCAGGATATAAACCACATACAGACACATGATTATAATCTTATCCAGACTATCCCTTACATATTGGTGCTTATAGGCGGTATAGTAGGAATAAATGTGTTTGTTGTACTTATTGTTGGAATAGTGTCCGGTTCTGCAATTATGGTTTTAACAGGCTCTACTGCTGTAACAGACCTGCTTGCAAATATGGGAACAGGAGCATCAGGCATGTTTGAAACAGCTATGGTGGCAATACTTGTGTCTGCAATATGTGCCCTTATTCGTGAGTATGGCGGCTTTGATGCCCTTTTGTACGGTATCAAAAAAATATTCAGAGGCAAAAAAGGTGGTCAGCTTGGTATGGGGCTGTTGGTAGGTGCAATGGATATAGCTACTGCCAATAATACTGTTGCCATAGTTATGGCAAATCCAATTGCCGCAGAGATGGCAAAAGACTATGGTATAAGCCCTAAAAAGTCTGCATCTATATTAGATACATTTTCCTGCGTATTTCAGGGTGTTATCCCTTACGGTGCACAGATGCTTGTGGCAATATCCGCTGCAACGGAGCTTGGGCACAGTGTATCGGCCTTTGAAGTAATACCTTATTTGTTCTATCCATTTATACTTCTTATAAGTTCACTTTTGTTTATTTATGTTATACCAAGTAAAAAAACTATGTAATACCAAACTGCCGAATTTTAATTCGGCAGTCTGAATCAAGGAATACTAAGGTATTCCTTGATTTTTTTAAGATTTTATTTTATAATTATAAGCATAATAAACAGATAGAAGGTATTAAAATGAGGTTAACAGAAATAATAAAGGGAAGCAAACCAAGTTTGTCCTTTGAGGTTTTTCCGCCAAAGACAAGTGATAATTTTGAAAGCGTAATGAATGCCACAGAGCAGATTGCAAAGCTTAATCCAAGCTATATGAGTGTTACCTATGGTGCAGGCGGAGGCACATCCGACTATACTGCGCAGATTGCAAAAAACCTTAAAAATTCGGGTGTTACGGCACTTGCACATTTAAGCTGTATTTCTTCAACAAAAGAGCTTGTGCATTCTCAGCTTGAAAAGTTAAGGTCTTTAGAAATTGAAAATATTCTTGCCCTTCGAGGTGACATTCCTGACGGTATGAGTATGGACCATCTTGATTATCACTACGCCTCCGAGCTTACTGAAGAAATCCGTATTTTTGGCGGTTTTTGCATAGGCGGTGCCTGTTATCCTGAAGGTCATCCCGAAAGTAAAAACAGTGCCGCAGATATTGAAAGCCTCAAAATAAAGGTGGACTGCGGTTGCGAATTTTTGACTACACAGATGTTTTTTGACAATAATATTCTATATAACTTTATGTACAGATTGTTGCGTGCAGGGGTTGATGTTCCTGTTGTTGCAGGTATAATGCCTGTTACAAATGCAAAGCAGATTAAAAGAATTTGTGCCATTTCAGGCAACGCTTTGCCACAGCGTTTTATACGCATAGTTGACAGATATGGCGACAACCCCGAGGCTATGAAGCAGGCAGGCATTGCTTATGCAACAGACCAGATTATAGACCTTTATGCCAACGGCATAAACGCTGTACATATATATTCAATGAACAAGCCTGACGTGGCGCAGCAGATTCAGAAGAATCTTTCGGAAATAATAAAATGAGTATGATTAACGTAATTTGTGGCACAGTGCCTGCAGAAAAAATAGTTATAAACAAAAACGAGCTTGCCGAGAGGCTTAAGGCAGACCGCAGTTTTGAACATTCTGTAGTTGATATGTGCATAGAGGAGTTTAACAGAGTTGCAGACTACAGGTATGCATACACATGCGTACCTGTAGATTTTGTGGATGAAAATATATGTAATTTGGGATTTGGGAACATTTACAGCAAAAATCTATGCAATGTTTTGCGAGGCTGTAAAATGGCAATAGTTTTAGCTGTTACTACGGGCATTAGTGTGGACAGGCTTTTGAATAAATTTTCTGTAACTTCTGCATCAAAGCGCTTTATAACAGATGCTGTAGCTTCTGCGGCGGCAGAGTCATTTTGTGACTATATGGATGACATGTTGCGTAAAAATCCTGAGAAGCTACATCGTTTCAGTCCCGGCTACGGAGACTTGGCGTTGGAAACTCAGACACAGTTACTTGGTATGTTAAATGCCTCAAAGAATATTGGAATAACAATAAATAAGTCACTTTTGATGACACCTGTAAAATCCATAACTGCTATAATGGGGGTTTGTGATGAGTAAAATACTTGAACTTATAAAGAAAAAGAGAATATATTTTGATGGCGGTACAGGCACTTACCTTCAGGCAAGGGGGTTGCAGCCCGGTACACCGCCTGAAATGTGGAATATTGAAAATCCCGATGCCATTACAGGTATGCACAAGGCATATCTTGATTCAGGTTGTAATGTTATCACAACAAACACATTTGGTATAAACCGTGATAAATATGATAATTATGAAGAACTTATAATTGCGGCAATAAATTGTGCAAATAAAGCGGCAGAAGATAGAGAAAATGTTTTTATTGCCTTTGACATAGGTCCTACAGGCAGACTTTTAGAGCCTTTAGGTGACCTTGCATTTGAAGATGCGGTTGAGCTTTACTCTGCAAATATCAGGGTTGCGGCAAAGTGCGGAGTAGACCTTATAATTATCGAAACAATGAATGACAGCTTTGAAACAAAGGCGGCTGTACTTGCGGCAAAGGAAAACAGCGACCTGCCCATATTTGTAACCAATGTATATGACGAGGGCGGAAAGCTGATGACCGGTGCAAGCCCTGAGGCTATGATTGCTATGCTTGAAGGTTTGGGCGTAGATGCATTAGGTCTTAACTGCTCTGTTGGTCCCGACAAAATGCTTGCAATTATAGACAGGTTTATGGAGAATTCATCTGTGCCCGTTATTGCAAATCCCAATGCAGGACTTCCCGTTGTTGCAGACGGAAAGACAGTTTTTAATATTGATGCAGAAGAGTTTTCTGATTATATGGTTAAGCTTGCACAAAAGGGGGTTAACATTTTAGGTGGTTGTTGCGGTACCACTCCTGAATATATGAAGAAAACCGTTGAAAAAACAGCGGAGATAGAGTATAAGCTACCGAATTTCAAGGAGCACACCGTTGTTTCTTCATACACACAGGCTGTTTTTGTAGGTGAAAAGCCCATTTTGATTGGAGAAAGAATAAATCCTACAGGAAAGAAAAAACTCAAAGAGGCGTTAAAAACCGAGGATTTAAACTATATTTTAAACGAGGGTATTACCCAGGCTGAAAAGGGTGTACACATACTTGACGTAAATGTAGGCTTGCCTGAAATAGACGAGGCGAGAATGATGAAAAAGGTTGTAACCGAGCTTCAGGCGGTTACAGATTTACCTTTGCAGATTGATACATCAGACCCTAAGGTTTTGGAAGATGCTATGCGTTATTACAACGGTAAGCCACTTGTAAACTCCGTAAACGGTGAACCTGAAAGTATGGAGGCGGTTTTTCCGCTTGTGAAAAAATACGGCGGTGTAGTTATAGCACTTGCAATGGATAAAAGCGGTATTCCCGAAACTGCAGAGGGCAGAATTGCCGTTGCAAACAAAATTATCGAAAAGGCTAAAGAATACGGTATAGATAAAAAGGATATTATAGTAGACCCTCTTGCTCTTACAATTTCTTCAGAGCCTAATGGTGCAATAGTTACACTTCAGGCTGTAAAAATGCTTCGTGAAATGGGCATAAAATCAAGCCTTGGTGTTTCAAACATTTCCTTTGGTTTGCCAAAGCGTGAAATTATAAATTCCACATTTTTTGCAAATGCTCTGGAAAACGGTCTTGACTGCGCAATCATAAATCCGTTTTCAGAGGGGATGATGAATGTTTATTATGCCTTCAACGCTCTTCATAATCTTGATACTGCATGCGGCGAATATATTGCATATGCAGACAGTATCGAAGATACAAAAACCGAAGTGGTGTCAGATACAAGCCTTAAAAATTCAATTATTAAGGGTATGGCTGATATGTCATCAAAGGGAGCAAAACAGCTTTTGGAAACTGTAAAGCCACTTGATGTAATAAATGACCACATTATACCTGCACTTAACGAAATAGGCAAGGCATTTGAAGAGAAAAAGGCATACCTTCCACAGCTTTTAATGAGTGCCGAGGCGGCAACTGCAGCCTTTGAGGAGGTTAAAAAGCTACTCCCCACAGCACAGGCAGAAAGCGAACGAAAAGTTATACTTGCAACCGTTAAAGGTGATATTCACGACATCGGCAAAAATATTGTAAAGGTGTTGCTTGAAAGCTATGGCTTTACGGTAATAGACCTGGGCCGTGATGTAGACCCCGGGGATGTGTGTAAGTGTGCGGTGGAAAACAACTGTAAATTAGTTGGTTTAAGTGCCCTTATGACTACAACAGTTCCATCTATGGAGGAAACTATACTTAAGCTCCACGCACTTGATAAAGGTATAACAGTAGCAGTAGGCGGTGCTGTTTTAAATCTCGAATATGCTGATATGATAAAAGCAGATTTTTACAGTCCTGATGCTATGGATATGGTAAGATTTACAGAAAACTTTTATAAGAATTATTGACAGACAAAATAAATGAGATACAGATTTTTCTGTATCTCATTTATTGTTATTTTATACTTTTGTTAAGTAATATATTTGCTCTCTTTAGTGCCGCATCAATGTTAGGGCAGATGTTTTCTTCGCCAACAAGCTTATTAAAGCCGGACTTCCTAATTACCGACATAGGCTGTTGATTAACGTGAGAAAGAATAAGTGTAACATTTTTTTTCTTCATCTTTGCATATATTTCCTGAAGGCTGTTAAGTGCAGTAGCATCAAGTGCCGGAACACTTCTCATACGAAGAATTACTGCGTTTTTACCTTCTATATCAAGCAAAACATTAAGTAGTTTGTTTGATGCACCAAAGAACATAGGACCGCTTATTTCGTAAACAAGTGTATTCTGAGGTACATTCTTAAGTGAAATGTTATCAGTATCTGTTGCTTCGTCAACATATTTCCATCCTGTAACCTGTGTTTCGTCAGCCATTCTCTTCATAAACAGTATAGCAGCAAGTACAATACCGACGGAAATTGCAACAACAAGGTCAAATACTACTGTAAGTACAAATGTGAGTATAAGTATGAATATATCACTTTTTGGTGAAATTTTGCATATTGTAGCAAATTTCTTTATTTCACTCATATTATATGCAACAATGAAAAGAATTGCGGCAATTGTTGGCATAGGTATAAGCTTTGCCAAAGGCATAAGGAAAATCAAAACCAAAAGCAATACAACTGCGTGCACCATACCTGCTATTGGTGTACGGCCGCCGTTTTTGATATTTGCGGCTGTTCTTGCAATAGCACCCGTAGCAGGGATGCCGCCAAACAATGCAGATGCGGCATTACCTGCACCCTGTGCAATAAGCTCCATATTTGAATTATGCTTGCTACCTATCATACCGTCAGCAACTACGCAGGAAAGCAGAGATTCTATACCTGCAAGCAATGCTATTGTAAGTGCGTCGGGGAATACTGTTCTTATCATTTCCCACGACAAATCCGGAGCCACGAATTTGGGCAGGCCTGCCTGAAGGTTTGAATATACGCTGCCTATTGTATTAACTTCAAGATTAAATATTTTAACTACTGCGGCAGTTACTATAACGGCAATAAGTGAAGCGGGGACACGCTTCATAAGCTTTCCGCCTACTATAAGTATTGCAAGTGCAAGGACACCTACTGCCAAAGCAGTGTAGTTAATTGTTGAAATGTTGTGTACAACGGCTTCAACCTTTTCGGCAGTTTCAATTGTTACTGTTCCTGCGGGATATGTAAGTCCTAAAAAGTCTTTTAACTGACCTACTGCAATAGTTACAGCAATACCTGTTGTAAAACCGGTTGTAATAGTTTGCGGTATAAAGCTTATAAGGTTACCGAGCTTGCATATACCCATTATAACAAGTATAATACCTGCAAGTATTGTTGCAGTAGCAAGTCCGCTCATACCGTTTATGGCTACAATGCCTGCAACTATGGAGGCAAATGCTGCAGTAGGGCCTGCAATCTGCACACGGCTACCGCCTAAAAAGGAAATTATAAAACCTGCAATAATTGCAGTGTAAATACCGTTTTCAGGGCCAACACCTGAAGCAATCGCAAGTGCAATTGAAAGGGGAAGGGCAATAATTGCAACTATAATACCTGCAATTATATCCTTTATGCACTGTTCCCTTGAATAATGTTTTATTGTATAAAACAATTTTGGCTCAAGTTTAGACATTTAAAAACACCTCTCAGCTAATCAAAAATATTGCGACAGGATAAAAGTCCTGTCGCAAATAATTTTACTTAATTACTTCATATCTTTAATTGCAGCCTGTGCAGCAGCAAGACGTGCAATCGGAACTCTGAACGGTGAGCATGATACATAGTTAAGACCAATGCTGTGGCAGAATTCAACTGTTGAAGGATCTCCGCCGTGTTCACCGCAGATACCAAGCTTAATGTCAGGTCTTGTCTGCTTACCTAAATCAGAAGCAATCTTCATCAAACGGCCAACGCCTTCCTGGTCAAGCTTAGCAAATGGGTCAGATTCGAAAATCTTCTTTTCATAGTAGTAGTCAAGGAACTTGCCTGCGTCATCACGTGAGAAACCGTATGTCATCTGTGTAAGGTCGTTTGTACCAAATGAGAAGAATTCAGCGTCTTCAGCAATCTTATCTGCTGTAAGGGCGGCACGAGGAATTTCGATCATTGTACCAACCTGATATTTAAGGTCAAAGCCTGATGCAGCAATAACTTCGTCAGCAGTTTTGCAAACTACGTCCTTAACGTACTTAAGTTCCTTAATTTCACCAACCAATGGAATCATAATTTCAGGAACGATATTTTTACCAAGTTTCTTAGAAACATTGATAGCAGCTTTTATAACAGCTCTTGTCTGCATAGCAGCAATTTCAGGATATGTTACTGCAAGACGGCAACCACGGTGACCCATCATTGGGTTGAATTCGTGAAGTGAAGCAATAATTGCTTTAATTTCATCAACAGTCTTGCACTGTGTATCAGCAAGAAGCTGAATATCCTTTTCGTCTGTAGGTACGAATTCGTGTAGTGGAGGATCAAGAAAACGGATTGTTACGCCGTAATCTTCCATAGCCTCGTATAGTTTTTCAAAGTCGCCCTGCTGCATTGGTTCAAGCTTAGCAAGAGCAGCTTCTCTCTGTTCAACTGTATCTGAACAAATCATTTCTCTGATAGCGGCAATTCTGTCAGTTTCAAAGAACATGTGTTCTGTACGGCAAAGACCAATACCTTCAGCACCAAGTTCTCTTGCTCTTATAGCGTCCTTTGGAGTATCCGCATTTGTACGTACCTTTAGTTTGCGATATTTGTCAGCCCATTCCATAATTCTTCCGAATTCACCGCCGATAGAAGCATCAACAGTAGGAACAATACCGTCATATATGTTACCTGTTGAACCGTCAAGAGAAATCCAGTCGCCTTCAACATATGTCTTACCTGCAAGAGTAAACTTTTTGTTTTCTTCATCCATATTAATAGCTGAGCAACCTGATACACAGCATGTACCCATACCACGTGCAACAACGGCAGCGTGTGATGTCATACCGCCACGTACTGTAAGGATACCCTGAGCAGCCTTCATACCTTCAATATCTTCAGGTGAAGTTTCCAAACGAACAAGGATAACCTTTTCGCCTTTAGCACCCCATTCTTTAGCATCTTCAGCTGTAAATACAACCTTACCGCAAGCAGCACCAGGAGAAGCAGCCAAAGCTCTGCCGATAACTTCTGCATTTTTAAGAGCAGCCTGGTCAAACTGTGGGTGTAGTAGTGTGTCAAGGTTTCGTGGGTCTATCATAGCAACAGCATCTTTGTCTGTAATCATACCTTCATCAACAAGGTCACATGCAATCTTAAGAGCAGCTGCAGCAGTTCTCTTACCGTTACGTGTCTGAAGCATATATAGCTTTCTGTCTTCAATTGTGAATTCCATATCCTGCATATCGCGGTAGTGGTTTTCCAATTTTGAAGAAATTTCAACAAACTGTTCGTATACTTCAGGCATAACTTCCTTAAGCTGTGAAATAGGCTGTGGAGTTCTTACACCTGCAACGACGTCTTCACCCTGTGCATTCATAAGGAATTCACCAAACAAAGCCCTTTCGCCAGTAGCAGGGTTTCTTGTAAATGCAACACCTGTACCGGATTCATCACTCCAGTTACCGAAAGCCATCATCTGTACATTAACAGCTGTACCCCATGAATAAGGGATATCGTTGTCACGTCTGTAAACGTTAGCTCTTGGGTTGTCCCATGAACGGAATACTGCTTTTACAGCACCCATAAGCTGTTCTTTAGGATCACTTGGGAAGTCAACACCGATTTTAGCTTTGTATTCAGCTTTAAACTGGCCTGCAAGTTCTTTAAGGTCAGCGGCTGTAAGTTCAATATCTTCAGTTACGCCTTTTTCTTCCTTCATTTTGTCGATAAGCTGTTCAAAATACTTCTTACCAACTTCCATAA
>CAZNKU010000053.1:0-9506 GCA_964573775.1 uncultured Clostridiaceae bacterium
ATCTCTGTCCGCCGAACTGAGCTTTACCGCCAAGAGGCTGCTGTGTTACAAGTGAGTAAGGACCGGTTGAACGAGCGTGAATCTTATCATCTACAAGATGATGAAGTTTCAGATAGTGCATGTAACCAACTGTTACACGGTTGTCAAACGGTTCACCTGTACGTCCATCGTATAGTACAGTCTTACCGTCTTTGTTATATCCTGCATACTCTAAAGTCTGCATAATATCATATTCGTTTGCACCGTCAAATACAGGAGTAGCAATCTTCCAGCCCAATGCCTTAGCAGCATAGCCAAGATGTACTTCAAGTACCTGACCGATGTTCATTCGTGAAGGAACGCCAAGTGGGTTCAGTACGATTTCAAGTGGAGTACCGTCTGGTAGGAATGGCATATCCTCTTCAGGAAGAATTCTTGAAACGACACCCTTGTTACCGTGACGACCAGCCATCTTATCGCCGACGCTGATTTTACGTCTCTGTGCAATGTATACACGAACAAGCTGATTTACTCCAGGTGGAAGCTCGTCGCCGTTCTGACGTGTGAATATCTTAATGTCTACGATAATACCTGCTTCACCATGAGGAACACGAAGTGATGTATCACGTACTTCACGTGCCTTTTCACCAAAGATAGCACGAAGAAGTCTTTCTTCACTTGTAAGTTCTGTTTCACCCTTAGGTGTAACCTTACCTACCAATATATCACCCGGGCGTACTTCAGCACCGATACGGATAATACCACGTTCGTCAAGGTCACGCAGAGCATCTTCACCAACGTTTGGAATATCTCTTGTGATTTCTTCAACGCCAAGCTTTGTATCACGGGCTTCACATTCGTATCTTTCAATATGAATAGATGTAAATTTATCTTCCTTAACAAGCTTTTCATTAATAAGGACAGCATCTTCGTAGTTATAACCTTCCCATGTTACAAAACCGATAAGGATATTTCTACCAAGAGCGATTTCACCGTTGTCTGTTGCAGGACCGTCGGCAATGATGTCATCCTTCTTAACAACCTCGCCTTCTGAAACAATAGGCTTCTGGTTGATGCAAGTGCTCTGGTTAGAACGCTTAAATTTAAGAAGCTTGTAAACATCTTCCTTGCCGTCATTTGTCTTGATAACAATTTTGTCTGCAGAAACGCTTGTAACAATACCGTCATTTTTAGCAAGAACAACAACACCCGAATCCTTAGCAGCCTTGTATTCCATACCTGTACCAACAATAGGAGATTCTGTGCGAAGTAGCGGAACAGCCTGACGCTGCATGTTTGAACCCATCAGCGCACGGTTAGCGTCATCGTTTTCAAGGAACGGAATCATAGCAGTAGCAACTGATACAATCTGCTTAGGTGATACATCCATATAGTCAATCTTTGAAGCTTCAACCTCAAGGATTTTATCTCTAAAACGTGCAGTAACGTTTTTGTTGATGAATCTGCCGTTTTCGTCAAGCAGTTCGTTAGCCTGTGCTACGATATATTCATCTTCCTCGTCTGCAGTCATATAATGTGTTTCAAGTGTTACAACACCTGTTTCCTTATCTACTTTTCTGTAAGGTGTTTCAATGAAACCGTATTCATTAACACGAGCGAAAGTAGAAAGTGAAGAAATAAGACCGATGTTAGGACCTTCAGGAGTTTCGATAGGACACATACGACCGTAATGTGTATGATGTACGTCTCGAACTTCAAAGCCTGCACGTTCTCTTGAAAGACCGCCCGGACCCAATGCGGAAAGACGTCTCTTGTGAGTAAGCTCTGCAAGAGGGTTTGTCTGGTCCATAAACTGTGAAAGCTGTGAAGAACCAAAGAATTCTTTAATAGCAGCTGTTACAGGTCTTATGTTAATCAAAGTTTGCGGAGTAAGTGTTTCCGCATCCTGAATAGTCATTCTTTCACGAACAACTCTTTCCATTCTTGCAAAACCAATTCTGAACTGGTTCTGCAAAAGTTCACCAACTGAACGAAGACGACGGTTGCCCAAGTGGTCGATATCGTCAGTTACACCGATGTTATATGCAAGGTTAATGTGATAGTTTACGGAAGCCAAGATATCGTCTGTTCTGATGTATCTTGGAATCAATTCATCAATGTTTGCTTCAATAGCAGCCTTAAGAAGGTCTTTGTCTGCATCGCATTCTTCAAGGATAGCATCAAGGATAGGCTTATAAACCTTTTCCTTAATCTTAAGGTCATCAATAATTGACTGGTCAACATAGTTTTCAAGATGAACCATGTTGTTAGAGAATACAACCAAGTCCCTGCCGTCAACATCAACCCAAACCTTGTTAACGTCATTCTGTTCTATAAGAACTGCCTTTTCTCTTGTAAGCTTTTCACCTGCTGTTGCAAGGATTTCACCTGTTACAGGAGAAACAACATCTTCTTTCAAAGTAAGGCCAGCAATGCGTCTGGAAATATCTAATTTCTTATTAAACTTATATCTACCTACGCGTGCAAGATCATAACGTCTTGGGTCAAAGAACAATGCTGCGAACAAAGACTCAGCAGATTCAACCGTAGGCGGTTCACCCGGACGTAATTTTTTGTAGATTTCAATAATACCTTCATCCTTGGATTTTGCAGAATCCTTTTCCAATGAAATTAAAAGCTGTTCTTCATGACCGAACATATCAAGAATTTCAGCATCGGAACCGTTTTCAAAAGCCTGAATGTCAACGTACTTTTCAGCACCGTTAACAATAAGCTTTACAGTGTTCTTCATTGCAAGGGTACGCAAAAGCACAGATACCGGCAATTTACGGTTTCTGTCAATTCTCACTGATATAGCCTTGTTGGCATCAGTTTCATATTCAATCCAAGCACCACGGTTTGGTATAACCTGATTTTCGTAAAGCTCTTCACCCAATTTATCATACTCTTTTTTAAAGTAGATACCGGGAGCACGAACAAGCTGAGAAACCACTGCACGCTCGGCACCGTTGATGATAAATGTACCTTGGTCAGTCATCAAAGGAAAATCGCCCATGAAGATTTCCTGTTCCTTAATGTCTTTAACCACATTCAGGTCAGAATCTTCCTTAGTTGTAAGACGAACCTTTACTCGTAGTGCTGTTGAATAAGTAGCATCTCTGTCTTTGCTTTCTTCCACGGTATACTTGGGTTCACTGTCCAAAGAGTAACCTACGAATTCAAGGATCATTTTACCTGTGAAGTCCGTAATACTCATGTCGTGGAACACCTCAGCCAGCCCTTCGGTTATGAACCAGTCATAAGAGTCTTTTTGTACCTCAATAAGGTTCGGCATATCGATACATTCGCCGATTTTTGAGTAACTCATTCTGACGTTTTTACCGTATTGGACGGGTTTTACCATAGGTTTTTCCATAAACGCATCACCTCAATTTATATTTTATGGGCTAAAAACCGCATCAAATAAACAAATGCGATTAATTAATAATATAAAAATCCATATTACCCCTTATACTACATCTAAACATATTATCACAATTAAACCTGCTTGTCAAGAAATATATGGCAATTTTTTAAAATTTTTTATTTTTTTAATAAGTAGCATATAAATGTTTTTATTTCCAATTTACAAAAACTTCTTTACAAAACCATCACTTTCAATGTATAATTAAATGAAAGGAGGTTTTTTCAATGCCGTCTGTATTTGATAAAATACTATATTATTTACAATTTATAAGAATAATTGATATTATAGATATTCTGATAGTTGCCTTTGTTATATATAAGGTTATTAAAATTATGAGGGATACTGTTGCCGCTCAGCTTATAAAGGGTATTGTAATCCTTATTCTGGCAATGCAGATAAGTTCAATGCTTAACCTTTACCTTATAAATTACATACTGGTGAATGTTATGCAGGTAGGTTTTATAGCACTTATAGTTGTATTCCAGCCTGAACTGAGACGAAGCTTAGAGAGAATGGGACGTACAAAATTAGGTAACTTTTTTTCAGTACCTAAGGAAAATGCGGAAGAACAGATATCCAACACCGTTACACAAATATGCGATGCTGTTGAAAACTTAAGCCAAAACAAAGTTGGTGCTCTGATTATAATTGAAAGACAAACAAAAATAGGAGATATTATACGCACGGGTGTTACGCTTAATTCCGATGTATCATCCGAACTTCTTATTAATGTGTTTGTTCCAAATACTCCACTTCATGACGGTGCAGTAGTTATAAGAGATAATAAAATAATTGCAGCAGCCTGTTTCTTACCGCTGACACAAAATCCGGACCTTAATATAGAACTTGGTACCCGTCACCGTGCAGCAATAGGTATAACCGAAACCTCTGACTGTGTTTCGTTGGTAGTGTCTGAAGAAACAGGAAAGATTTCTCTTTCAATGGAAGGTTCTCTTACAAGAAACCTTACTGTAGATTCTTTGGAAAAAGCTTTGAACAAAATACTTTCACCGGAACCTAATCAGCTTAACACAAAGAAATTCAAACTATGGAAGGGGTTGAACAAAGATGAAAAAAATACTGCAAAATGACATATTTTTAAGAATATTTTCTCTTGCATTGGCAATATTCTGCTGGATATATATTGTTTTCATTACCAATCCCGAAATAGAAGTAAAAATAAGCAACATTCCCGTTACACTTGCAAACCATCAGTCAATTAAAAATGAAGGTTATATTGTTGCAAATGAAATAACAACAAGGGTAAACATAAAGGTCAAGGGTTCAAGACAGATGCTTGCAAACCTTGATGAAAGCAGTATAATAGCATATGTTGACCTTATAGACTGTACTGATCAAAAAACTTACGACTTACCAATAAATATAAAACTTCCATATGATGGAATAAGCCTTGTAAGTTCTAACACAACAAAAATCTCTGTATCGGTGGACAATTATGTAACTAAAGATTTTCCTATTGAATACTCATATGAAGGAGAACTTAAAGACTCTCACTATTCAATACATTCAACAGAAATTTATACACCTACTGTTACAGTATCCGGTCCTGAACCGATTCTTAACACAATTGAAAAGGCAGCCATTACAATTTCACTGGATAGCTCTGATGAAGATATATCGGGATTTGCCCCTTTGACACTTTTAAACAGTAACAATGCAGAAGTATCACCGGTTACACTTGATATAAAAAACAGGGATATTTCATTTAAATGTGTTGTATATGCAAAAAAAGTTGTTCCCATACAGCCTACACTTTCCGACAACACAAATTACGAAGGTAAAATTCAGGGAGACCACCTTTTGACAATAGAAGGACCTGCATCAAAAATCAATGCAATTACAGCAATTCCCACAGGTACAATTCATGTTAATGAAGGTGAAGCAGTATACATTGCAAAACCAAATTTACCGGAAGGCGTAACAGCAGAAGAAAATATTCAAACCGTATATGTACAGGTGACAAAAAAATGATAAAAACAATCAATAACATCACAGTTCCTCTTGATACCTCGAAAGAGGAACTGTTTTCTATTGCAATAAAAAAAAGCGGACTTCCGAAGAAATCCGTAACAGACTTTAAAATAAACAGACGCTCCGTAGATGCCAGACGAAAAAATGTACAGTTTAATTACAGCATAACTCTTTTTACAGATAATGACCGTAATGAAAAGAAAGAAGCTCCCAAACATGGAACAAAAAAACTCGAATCCCGTCCCGTAGTTATAGGGAGTGGTCCCGCAGGACTGTTCTGTGCATATATTCTTGCCCTGAACGGATACAGTCCCATACTGTTTGAGCGAGGCAAATGTGTAGATGAACGTGTAAAGGCAATTCACTTGCTTAACACAACTGCAACCTTAGATACCAATACCAACATACAGTTTGGTGAAGGCGGTGCAGGTACCTTTTCCGACGGTAAGCTTACAACCAGAATAAACAGTCCACACTGCGATGAGGTACTTGATATATTCACCCGCTTTGGTGCTCCCGAAGAAATACAGTATATGGCAAAAGCTCACATTGGTACAGACATACTCAGGGATGTAATAAAAAATATGCGTAACGAAATTATACGCCTTGGCGGTGATGTGCACTTTGAAAGCAAGCTTGAAGATATAACGGTAAAAAGCGGAAAAGTTGATTCCATAAAAATCAACAACGAATACATCAACTGTAAAGTTCTTTTGCTTGCCATAGGTCATTCTGCAAGAGATACCTATTATATGCTTGCCCACAAAGAGATTTTTATGGAGCCCAAAGCATTTGCTGTTGGTGTACGAATAGAAAATCCCCAGGATTTCATAGACAAAGCCCAGTATGGTGACTTTGCAGGACATCCTATGCTTGGTGCAGCAGATTATGTACTCAAGTACAACGGAGAAAAACGCTCGTGCTTTTCCTTTTGTATGTGTCCGGGCGGCTATGTAGTAGGTGCAATGTCCGAAGAAGGAACCGTTGTAACCAACGGCATGAGTAACCATGCCCGTGACGGAGAAAATGCAAACAGCGCATTAGTTGTAAATGTAACCCAACAGGACTACAACGGCATACTTGGCGGAATAGAATTTCAGAGAATAATGGAAAAGTCTGCGTACATTAAGGCAAATCCGTACTTTGCACCTGTGCAGAACACAACAGACTTTCTGAAAAAAAGAATATCAAAAGATATAAAAAATACTGTTCCCACATATCCAATAGGATACACAGGGGCAGACCTTAACAATATACTTCCGGGTTTTGTAGCAAACACTCTACACGAGGCTTTGCCGTATTTTGATACCAGAATAAAAGGCTTTGCACAAAATTCCGTAATAACAGGTGTTGAAACCAGAACCTCCGCACCTGTACGCATTACCCGCAACGAAGATATGGAAAGCATATCCGTAAAGGGACTTTATCCCATAGGCGAAGGCGCAGGCTATGCGGGAGGTATTATGAGTGCCGCTGTTGACGGAATTAAAGCGGCAGAAAAAATCATCGGCACCTATGCACCGATGATTTAATGCAGAATGTAGAATGCATAGTGAAGAATTATTGAAGGCAAACGGTATTCCGTTTGCCTTTTAATTTAGAAATGCATAGCATTTCAACATTAATTCTGCACTCTGCACTTTTCATTCTTCATTTATCTAACCGCCAAATCCTCCAACACATCACCAACTGCTATTGGTGTAACGCTGTTTCTGTGCAGTAATGCAAGCAGATTATTAACCTGCTCCCTACTGTTTGAAATATCATTTACCCTTTTAACCTCACGATATGTAACTCCGTCAATTTTTTGTTTCTTTACCACCTCAATACCGTAAGGTCTGTTGCAGTCATAATTTTCATCTTCTTCCTCTCTTTCCGTTATGTAATATTCCACAAGCACCGACTGTTCACGTTTCAGCATTGGTTTTAAGTCGACAGTTCCATACAATTTTTTCTTCATCACATTCATTCCTTTACTTTGATATTTTGCTATATGATTATAATACCGTTATATTTAAAATGCCATAAAAACCGGTCGCAAAAACAGCTATAAAAACGTCTGTTACTGCACCGAAACAATGGTTTTTACAAAAAACAATCTATTTTTCAAAAAGTTTATTAAAAATAAATAAAATTCTTTGCAAAAAAAGGAAATAAGTATACAAATGTAGAATAAATATAATATACAGAATAAACTTCTGTGTAACAACATACCTAAGGAGGAAAGATTTATGAAAACTACTATTGTTGCAAGAAAAATGGATTTGACCGCAGGAATGAAGGATTATGTTGAAAAGAAATTAACAAAGCTTGATAAATTCTTTGATGACGAAACTGAAGCAAAGATAACAATGTCAGTTGAAAAAAACCGTCAGAAGATTGAAGCAACTATATATTCTAACAATACAATTTTCAGAGTTGAACAGGTTACAAGTGATATGTATGTTACCATGGATAAGGTAATTGATGATATGGAACGCCAGATTCGTAAAAATAAAACAAGACTTGAAAAGAAACTTAGAAAAGACGCATTCGTTGATATGGGCGTTGCAGATGTACCTGTTGAAGAAGAAACAGAATTTAACATTATTAAAACAAAGACATTTATCACAAAGCCTATGAGCAGTGAAGAAGCTATTTTGCAGATGAATTTGCTTGGCCATACGTTTTTTGTGTATAAAAATGCGGAAAATGAGAAAAATAATATCGTATACAAAAGAAAAGACGGAAACTACGGTATTATTGAAATAAACTGAATACAAATACTAAAGACGGTCTTTTAAAGACCGTCTTTATTTTTGCGGAGGTACTATGAAACCATATATTAAAAATCGCCTTTGGTTTGTTGCTCTTGCAGTTGCAATAATATTCATATATAAAGCAGATTTTTCGGAATATGCCTCAAGACTTTATTCCGTCCTCCTGCCCGTAATAATTGCCTTTTTATTTGCATGGTTTTTACTTCCATTGAAAAAGAAAACGGAATTTTTTCTCAAAAAAAGTTCATTTGAATTTGTATGTAAATTTTCTCATCCTATTTCTGCATTTTTAATTTACTTTGCATTTATTGCAGTAATAATTATATTTATAATCTGCCTTATTCCAATAATTAAAAACAGCGTGTCAAATATATGGTTGCAATTCGAAAAATACAAAGCTGTTACCGAAAAATTTTTAAGTTCGGAAATGCTTAACAACATGATGGGGAAAATAAATCCGCAAATTTATATAACCGGCGCAAAAGTGACGGTTTCAGCAGTTATAGATATTTTTATGATATTTGCAATACTCATATATATATTGTTGGAATACAAAAGTCTAAAAAAAGGGTTTATTAATATGTTGGAATTTATTATCGGAAACGAAAAATGCGAAAAATCCATATACTACTTATCAAACACAAACAACATTTTTTCAAAGTATTTTTACAGTAAATTTGTAAGCTCACTTTTACTTGGCATAATAACAACCGTCGGTTTTTTTATAGGAGGCATAGGATTTCCCGTTTTGTTTGGCACAATAGTGGCACTTTCCAATATGATACCTGTTTTCGGAATGCTTATAAGTACAGTACCAATTGCAATACTGACATTTGCTGAATACGGTATTTTAAAAGCCCTAATATCCGTTATAATTATAACAGTAGCACAACAAATCGAAAACAACATAATTACCCCAAAAGTTGTGGGTGACACCGTAGGCTTAAGTGGTTTCTGGATACTTGTAACCACACTTTTAGGCGGCGGACTTTTCGGATTTTGGGGACTTCTCATATGTATACCGATTGCTGCAACACTAAAAATGCTGTTTGAAGAATTTGTAGCAAAGAAAAGGAAGACTTAAAAAGTCTTCCTCAGCGTGTCGATAAACCTATCGGCACGCTGGCAGATTGCGAAAAAGGAAGCTATATTTTGTCAATTTGAATTCGTCGGCGTACGATGGTACGGTAGAGTTCAAATTGGCAAAAAGCAAGTAACCGCAAGGAAAATTCGATGTTTTCCTTGCGGTTTTATGGTTGTAATTCTTTTTTGGCAAGAGCAAGCCCTTGCCCTACAGTTAATATAATAATTAAATTACTTGCGGTAGAACGACTTTTTCGACGGTCTGA
>CAZNKU010000054.1:0-8807 GCA_964573775.1 uncultured Clostridiaceae bacterium
TGACGAGATAGGCAGAGGAACCAGCACCTATGACGGACTTTCCATAGCATGGGCTGTGGTAGAATATATTGCAGACCTTAAAAAGCTTGGTGCAAAAACACTTTTTGCAACACATTATCACGAGCTTACTGAACTTGAGGACAAGCTTGACGGCGTTAAAAACTACTGCATAGCAGTTAAAAAACGCGGTGATGATATTATATTCCTGCGTAAGATTATACAGGGCGGTGCTGATGAAAGCTACGGTATAGAGGTTGCAAAGCTTGCAGGCGTTAAAAGTGACGTTATAAAGCGTGCAAAGGAAATTGTGGAAAAGCTTTCTGTAATCAATACTGATATAAATCAGACATTACCCGAAAAGGCAGAGGTAGATGTTCAGCTTGGATTTGGTGAGTTCAGCGGACAGGATATTATAAATAAATTGCAAAAAATGGATGTGACAACACTTACACCGATAGAAGCACTTAACAAACTTTATGAACTTAAAACAGAGGCTGATAAAGTATGAAAAAGATAAACGTTCTTACAAATGAAATGGCAAACAAAATAGCCGCCGGCGAGGTTGTGGAACGCCCTGCATCAGTTATAAAGGAATTGGTGGAAAATTCTGTAGACGCAGGTGCTACAAACCTTATTATAGAAATCAAAAACGGCGGTATTTCCTACATACGTGTTACGGATAACGGTTGCGGTATATCTCCAGAAGATATTAAAACAGCCTTTCTTCCGCATGCTACAAGTAAGATTGTTAATGAAGATGACTTGTTTTCAATAAAGACACTTGGTTTTCGCGGTGAGGCTCTTGCAAGTATTGCGGCGGTATCCAATGTGGAAATTATGTCTAAAACAGAGGACGAAAACGGCACAAAGCTTGAAATAAGCGGAGGCAGGTTTTTAAGTGAGGAAACAGTAGGTTGTCCCGTAGGTACAACAGTTGTTGTTAAAAATTTATTCTTCAATACTCCTGCAAGAATGAAGTTTTTAAAAAAGGATTCTACCGAGGCAAGCTATATTACAGATATTGTGGAAAGACTTGTAATGTCTAACCCTCACATAAGTGTAAGATACATAGTTGACGAAAAGGAAAAGCTTTTTGTAAGCGGTGACGGAGAACTTAAATCCTGCATTTATGCTATATACGGCAGAGATTATGCTAAGGGAGTTTTAGAAGTTTCAAACTCTAATCAGGCAATAAAAATCAGCGGTTATGTTGGCAAAAAGGAGCTTTCGAGAGGCAACCGTGCTTTTCAGAGTGTGTTTGTGAACGGCAGATATGTTAAAAACAGAGCCATTACCGCAGTAGTGGAAAATGCTTATAAAAACAACATTATGGTGGGCAAATTCCCCTTTTATGTATTGAATATAGAAATACCCTTTGAAATGGTGGATATTAACGTACATCCTACCAAACAGGAGGTTAAGTTTGTAAACGAACGTCAGGTATGTGACGAGGTTTACTGGGCTGTTAAAAATGCCCTTTTAAAGGAAAATGATGAAATTCGTGAAAAGATAAAATCAAGATATGTAACCTTTGACAGACCGGTAACAGTCGAAAAACCAAAGGTTGAACAGACAGAAATTAAAATAGAAACAAAGCCTGTAAATGTTGAAAGACCGCAGTTTACACCTGTTAAAAAGGTAGAAGTTTCCGTTCCTGAAGAATTTAAGCCAAAGGCAGAGCCAAGGGTAACGGTACAGCAACTACCTAAAAACACAGATACTGCGGAGGTTTTAAAAAGATTTCAGGCAGAAGAACCGAAGATAGAATTTGAAGAGGAAGAACAAAAGTTCAGCTACAAAATAATTGGTCAGCTTTTTGACACATATGTCATTTTAGAACTTGATAATGAAGTATTACTTATGGATCAGCATGCGGCACATGAGCGTATGATATATGAAAAGCTTACACGTATGAATGACGAAAAGGAAATGGCTTATCAGATGCTTTTATCACCTGTTGCAATTACACTTTCAGCAAGTGAGTATGATGCGGTAGACGGTAAAAAGGAGGCTCTTGAAAAGTACGGCTTTGTTGTAGAGGATTTTGGCAGCAATACAATTTTAGTACGTCAGGTGCCCGTAAGTCTTCGGGATGATGATATTAAAAACGTAATACTTGACATTATAAATAATTCTTCAACAGACTATATGGAAGAAAATATTCATACTATTGCCTGCAAGGCGGCAATAAAGGCTAATAAAAAGCTTTCCGACAAGGAAATAAACGAGCTTGTACGTCTGTTTGTAGCAGAGGGTGGAGTAAATACCTGCCCACACGGCAGACCTATTATAGTAAAGATTACAAAATACGAACTTGAAAAGATGTTTAAACGTATTCAGTAAGGATTGATTATTATAAAAGATTTAATAGTTATAACCGGCCCTACTGCATCTGGCAAGACGGCAATGTCCGTAGAACTTGCAAAAATATTGGGTGCGGAAATTGTAAATGCAGATTCTATGCAGATATATAAATATATGGATATCGGCACTGCAAAGCCCGATATGGAGGAGCGTCAGGGTATACCTCATCACCTTATAGATATTGCAGAGCCTGACGAGCAGTTTTCCGTAGCAAGATACTGCGAATGCGCAAAGGAAGCTATAGATGCTGTACATGCAAAGGGTAAACCTGTTGTTATGGTAGGTGGTACAGGGCTTTATGTGGATTCGCTGGTTAACAACATACAGTTTTCCGAAATTGATGCAGATGAAGAATACCGTGCAAAAATGGATGCACTTGCAGATGAAAAGGGCAATGAGTATCTTTATAATATGCTTTGTGAGGTTGACACTGTAAGCGGGGCGAAAATTTCTGTTTCCGACCGTAAAAGAATTATACGTGCACTTGAGGTTTATCACCTTACAGGCAAGACAATAACATGGCATAACGAGCAGTCACGCAGTGTTCCTTCTCCTTACAATACAACAATGTTTGCAATCGATGTGGACAGAGAGGTTTTGTATGACAAAATCAACCGTCGCGTTGATATAATGATGGAAAAGGGACTTTTAAATGAAGTAAAAAATATTATTGCTATGGGAATCAAACGGGATTTCACATCCATGCAGGCTATCGGTTACAAAGAAATTGCAGAATATTTAGATGGTGAAATAACACTTGATGATGCAATTGATAAAATAAAGCAGGGAAGCCGCAGATATGCCAAAAGACAGCTTACCTGGTACAGACGTAACGAAAAGATAAATTGGGTTAAAAACATTGACGAGGTTTTAAGTATTTTAAATAAATAAATTGGTGGTGTTAAGGTTGTCAAACATCAAAAAAAAGAAAAAGAATAACAACAAAAAAATATATTTTATTGTTGCAACATTAATTGTTATGACAATTTTCATCGTGCTTGGTATAGTATTCCGTAACTCAAAAACCGATAGTGGTTACGAAACCGTAATGATAGGAACAGCCGAGGAAAAGGTGGAAACAAAAGGGTATATAATCCGAGATGAATCTGTTATCAATTCACCTGAAGCAGGAATACTGAGTTTTCGCACAGACATGGGAAAGAGAGTTTCAAAAGGTTCCGCCGTTGCGGTAATATACAGTGGCGAGGTAAGTGATGATGTAAAAAATGAACTTACAAGTATTTACCAGCGTATTGATGAAATTGAGGGTAGCAGTGTGGAAAAAGACCTTCATGCAGGTGATGTTGTAGGAAGTGATTCACAGGTAAAAAATGATGTTGAAATGATATCCCGTGCAGTTTATTCCGGAAATGTTTCTTCAGTTGCACAATATAAGGATGATATTACAAGAATTATAAGGGCAAATACCGCTGAGGGTAAGCAGGTACAGACCACTCTTGAAAAATTACAGGCGAGAAGGAAGGAACTTGAAAGTTCCATAAGCGGAAAAACAACATACATATATGCTGATATGGCAGGTGTTATGTGTTCTCAGCTTGATGGTGGTGAAGAGTACTTTAATATCAGAAACCTTGAAGATGTTGATGTTCAATATATCAGAAGCTGCCCTGAATTAAATGCCAGCAGTCCGGATATTGTAGAAAAAAATGAACCATGCCTTAAAATTGTAAATAATTATGAATGGTTTTATGCAACAGAGGTTGATGAGGTGTGGATAGAAGGTGTTAAAGTAGGACACAAGGTAAATCTTAGATTTACGGATATTTCTGATGATACAGTTGAAGGAACCGTGTACAGTATTTCCCAACCAGTTGACGGTAAGGTTTCATTGGTTGTAAAAAGCAGAAGTATGTTTAATGGAATGTATACAGCAAGAGCTTTGAATGCAGAGGTTATAAAAAAGACATATGAAGGCTTTAAAGTGTCCAAGGATGCTGTACACATTGATGGAAACGGAAATTATTATGTCTATGTAAATACTGAAGGTGCCAACAGAAGAAGAGATGTAAAAATTTTATATGCCGATGACGCATATGTAATAATTAAGGTAGACAATGCCGCTGCAAACAACATCTTGTTGTATGATGAAGTTGTGGTTTCCGGAAAAGGCGGTGAAAAGAATTGAGTATAGCAGAAAATATTATTGAAGTTCAAAACCGTATAGAAATTGCAGCTAAAAAAAGCGGAAGAAATGCGAAGGATATAACTTTGGTTGCGGTATCAAAAACTGTGGAAATTCCGTTTATACAGGAAGCAGTAGATTTTGGACTTACGGAATTCGGTGAAAACAGACCTCAGGAAATACGGGATAAATCAAAGATTATAACTAATGTAAACTGGCATCAGATAGGTCAGCTTCAGACAAATAAAATCAAATATGTCGCAGGCAAGACGAAGCTTATACACTCCGTTGATTCATTGAAACTGATGGAGGAAATTGAAAGATTTTGCAAGGCACATAATATAACACAAGATATTTTACTTCAGGTAAACATTTCAAACGAGGCATCAAAGTCAGGGATGGATATTGACGAAGTTGAAAAAATGCTTGAATTTGCTGAAAAAATGGATTATGTGAAGGTTAAAGGACTTATGACAATAGGCTCACTTTATGCTGATTTGGAAGAAAATAAAAAATATTTCGAAATTTGTAACAAATTATTTGTTGACATTTCTCGAAAAAAATATGATAATATATCTATGGAGTACTTGTCTATGGGAATGTCAGGTGATTTTGAGGCTGCCATAGAAATGGGTTCTAATATGGTAAGAGTAGGAACAAGTATTTTCGGTAAAAGAAATTATAACATTTAGGAGGAATATAAAATGGCAAATCTTTTTGACAAAATGACTAACTTTTTTACAGGCTCGGATGATGAGTTAGAAAATGAAGAATACTTTGAAAGTGAAAAGAAGGAAGAACCGGATTTTGCTGTAAAAAAAGGTAAAGTTGTAAACATTAACACAACAACACAGCTAAAGGTTGTAGTTGTTACACCTGAAAGCTTTGATGAAGCAAGAGACATTGCTGAACATCTTAAGCAGAAGAAACCGGTTGTGATTAACCTTGAAGGTGTAGAAAAGGATATTGCAAGACGTATTGTGGACTTTTTAAGTGGTGCTGTTTATTCTTTAGACGGCAACATTCAGAAAATTTCTACAGGTATTTTTCTTATTGCACCATATAATGTTGGAATTATGGGTGATTTTAAGGACGAACTTAGAAATAAAGGCGTTTTTCCGTGGAATTACTAAGGAGTGATAACTCTTGGTTGCAGGCATAATTATACAATTGATTCTGGTAATATTTTATCTGTACGAACTTTTGATTTTTGCAAGATGCATTTTGTCATTTTTGCCTTTTTACAACAGGGTGACCGAATGGGTATATATGGCAACAGAGCCTATACTTAAGCCTTGCAGAAAGCTTACGGACAAGTTTAACATAAACTTACCCATTGACTTTTCACCCTTGGTTGCAATTTTACTTATGCAGTTGATTCAAAGGGTTTTTATCAGCATTATATATGCAGTAGTTTTATAGTATGGATAGAAAAAAGTTACTTAATATGGCGGAAAATGATGAAGATAAAATTCTCATATCAAGGATAATTGATGCATTTTCTGTCACGTCAGAAAAAAATATAATACGCAATACCGGTTTTTTAAATGGCCATGAAATTAACCTTGCAAAAAAGGTTGCAACACACTTTAATGTACCTTATGGGTTTTACGGCGGCTACAATGAGGCTGAACGCTGTATACTTGTGTGTTATCCTGATTTTATGTATCCCGAAAATGAGGATATTCCAATAAAGGTTATAAAAGCGCGTACAAAAAACAAAAGTCGACTTTCACACCGTGATTATATGGGTGCTGTTTTAAATCTTGGTATTAAAAGAGAAAAAATAGGCGATATAGTAGTGTGCGAAGATTGTGGTTATATTTTTTGTATGGATGATATTTCAGAATATATTATCTTGCAGGTGGAAAAAATAGGCAATTGTGGAGTTGTACTTACAATTTCAGATTTTCAGAATGTAGATATTCCGCCTAAGCAATTTAAAGAAATTACCGATTCGGTAAGCTCTGTCCGTCTCGATGCACTTGTAAGCTCTGCAACAGGGCTTTCAAGGAACGAAGCTTCAAATCTTATTCAAAAAGGTGGAGTAAGCGTAAATTGGGAAGTTAAAGATAAAAACGATTTCAGACCTGAAGAGGGAGATTTACTTTCAATTCACGGCTTTGGGCGTGTTTTGCTTTACAAAATAGGAGGAAACTCAAAAAAGGGCAGAACTTTTATTACCCTACGGCGATATATCTAAGATGTTTTATGAAAGGATGAATTTATATGTTGACACCACTTGATATTCAGAATAAGGAGTTTAAAAGAGTATTCAGCGGATACTCAATGCAGGAAGTAGATGAGTTTTTGAATCTTGTAATTGACGGATACGAAAGACTTTATAAAGAAAATATGGACTGTAAAGACCGCATTACAAAACTTGAAGAAACTTTGAATCAGTATAAAAATATTGAAAGTACTTTGCAAAGTACGTTGGTAGTTGCTCAGACTACAAGCGAACAGGTACTAAAAAATGCTGAAGAAAAAGCAGCAAATATAATTGCAGATGCAAACAACAAGTCAAAGGAAATTGTTGCAAATTCCTTTGAAGAAGTTAAAAAGCTTGAATACAGATATGAAGAAATAAAACGCGGTATTGATGTATATACTGCTAAAATGACAGCGCTTTTAGAATCTCAGCTTGGTCTTTTAAAACAGGCTGCAACTTCTGACAAAACTCTTGCAGAAATTAGAGGTATGAAGGAAGCTTTGGCAGAGGTAGAGGCAGTAGAAGAGGAAATAAACCTTTCAAAGGCAGAGGTTGAAATTGCATTTGAAGAAGTGCCTCAGGAAAAGGCTGAAGAAATTAAAGAAGAAATAATGGCTGAAACAAAGGTATTAGAACCAGTTTCTGTGAAAGAAGATACAGTGGATGTAGATTTGCTTAAGGATGAAAAAGAAGAAAACTATGTTCATGACTTTAACACAAAGGAAATAGAGTTTCTTTTAAATGCAGATAATTAAGATTTGACAAAATTATCCGTTTGTGATATACTTATCTGCGATTGATTAATTTAATATTTAAAAACTATGACGAAGACAGTAAAACTTTTCGAAAAGGCTTTTAGCGAGTCGGGGACGGTGTAAGCCCGATGCTGAGTACAAAGGTTTGAATATCACTTCCGAGTTGCAAGGCTGAAAGCCAGGCATGTGTGCCTGTTATTAAGCCAAGCCGTTTTTTCTGCGTAAAAGAAAGACATATGATAGTATGTTAATAGGTGGTATAACGATTTTGACTTCGTCCTATTACGGACGGAGTCTTTTTTTAACAATGTAAATTTACAAGGAGGATTTGCAATGCTTTACAACAAGGTTTCTACAAATTTGAGCTTTGTGGAAAGAGAAAAGGAAACTTTAAAGTTCTGGAACGAAAATAAAATATTTGAAAAGAGCATTGATGTAAGAAAAGAAGGGGAAACATATACTTTCTATGACGGCCCGCCAACAGCTAACGGCAAGCCCCATATCGGTCACGTTTTAACACGTGTTATCAAGGATATGATTCCCAGATACCGCACAATGAAGGGCTATAAGGTTTTAAGAAAAGCAGGCTGGGATACTCATGGTCTTCCTGTTGAGCTTGAAGTTGAAAAGATGCTTGGACTTGACGGTAAGGAGCAGATTGAAGAATACGGTCTTGAACCTTTTATCAAGCACTGTAAGGAAAGTGTTTGGAAATATAAGGGAATGTGGGAGGATTTTTCAAACACAGTAGGCTTCTGGGCTGACATGGATGACCCTTATGTAACATATCATAATGAATTTATCGAGTCTGAATGGTGGGCATTAAAACAGATTTGGGACAAAGGTCTTTTGTATAAAGGCTTTAAAATTGTGCCTTACTGCCCACGTTGCGGTACACCTCTATCATCACACGAGGTTGCACAGGGCTATAAAAATGTTAAGGAACGTTCTGCAATCGTTCGTTTTAAGGTTGTTGGTGAGGATGCTTACTTCCTTGCATGGACAACCACACCTTGGACACTTCCTTCAAATGTGGCATTGTGCGTGAACCCTGACGAAGCTTATTGCAAGGTTAAGGCTGCAGACGGCTACACATATTATATGGCAGATGCTTTGCTTGACAAGGTTTTGGGCGGTCTTGCAAAGGAAGATGCTCCTGCATACGAGGTTTTGGAAACATATAAGGGCACAGACCTTGAGGATAAGGAATACGAGCCATTGTTTGATTGTGTAAAGCCAATCTGTGAAAAGCAGAATAAAAAAGGCCATTTTATTACATGCGACAGCTATGTTACAATGTCCGACGGTACAGGTATTGTACACATTGCGCCTG
>CAZNKU010000055.1:0-8641 GCA_964573775.1 uncultured Clostridiaceae bacterium
CACGTGCATAAAAATCCGCCGGAGGCTAATAACGTGAAAGCAACTTTCACGTTATTACCTCCGTCAAAAGTTTTTGTTTTCCAACACCATTTGACACAATTCGACTTTTGTCATGTCAGGACAAAAAATATATGTAGTTTCCAATTTTATTCAATCATTATTATTTTTATTATCATAAATTTGCTGTCTAATCTCCCTATGATAATTCTACCACATTTATTATAAAAAAGCAAACAAAAAGAAACTTCGCTCAGAAGTTTCTTATGTCAAGTATTTTCATTGCATTTTTGTGTGTTATAAGGTCCATTTCTTCCTGTGTAAGGTCAAGCTTTTTAAGTTCTTCCAAAGGGCTTGACTGGCTTTTCCATGGAGAATCACTGCCGTACAGAATTTTATCTGCACCGTGATTTCTGATAATACGCAAAAACTGTTCATTTTCAATAAGACTGCAGGCACAGGAAATATCAAAATACATTTCACTGCCTACAAGATATTTTTCCACATCGTCCCACATTTCAAAGCCACCAAGGTGTGCGGCTATAAGGAATTTACCGCTTACGTGATCCAAAAGTCTGCAAATTCTTTCTACGGTGCAAAGTTCGGAAGTGGCAACGCCCACATCTGCCCCTGCATGGAACATTGTATACATTTTCAGTTCCTCTGCCTTTTTTATAATCCGTATAACCTCGGGGCTGTCCACATACACATCCTGATACTGCGGGTGAATTTTAATACCCTTAAATCCTCTTTGTGAAAGGTCGTCCAATACCTCCTCCCAATCCTCCTGCATTGGGTGCAGTGAGCCAAAGGAAATAATATTGCCTTCCGTTATTTCTTCTGCATAGGTATTTATGGTAGGTGTCTGCTTCGGCTTTGTGGCAATGGGCATAACTACACTTATATCAATGCCGTTTTCAGCCATTGACCGTTTTAAGCTTTCAACAGTGCCTTCAGTATAGGATGGTGCGGTTTCACCTCTTACATTATATACATTTGCCTTTAGTACCTCTAATGTTTTTGCTGCAATCTGTGGCGGAAAAACATGGGTGTGAAAATCTATTATCATTTTGCTCACCGCTTTATTTCAAGTATTTTCTAACGTTTGTGTCATAGGCATCAATACAGCTTTGTATAACCTTTAAAGCTTCCTCTCTGCCGCATATTTCATCAACAACAGTTACTTTTTCCTCAAGCATTTTATACACTTCAAAGAAATGCTTTATTTCATCAAACTGATGCTTTGGAAGATCGGAAATATCGTGATACATATTAAGTGACGGGTCTGAATAGGGAATTGCGATAATCTTTTCATCAGTTTCGTTATCGTCTGTCATTTTCAGAACACCTATTGGATAACAGTCTACAATTGTTAAAATATCAAGTTCTTCCTGACACAAAACCAAAACATCAAGCGGGTCTCCGTCGTCGGAAAGTGTAAGCGGAATAAAGCCATAGTTTTGCGGATAATGTGTTGAAGTAAACAAAATTCTGTCAAGTCTGATAAGACCTGTTTTTTTATCAAGCTCGTACTTTTTGTGACATTTTTTCGGAATTTCTATCAGGCTGACAAAACGTTCCGGTGTTACTCTTTCTTTTTCAAAATCATGCCATGGATTCATCATAATATACCCCCTAATATATAATGGACAAAATGGGCTGTCGTTTCCCGACAGCCCTGATTGTTAAATTCTTATAGCTAAATTACTCTGCATCCTTTTTAGATAGGTTAATTCTACCCTTATCGTCAATTTCGATAACCTTGACTTTAATTTCGTCACCTACATTAACAACATCTTCTACCTTTTCAACGCGTTCCTGTGCAAGCTTTGAAATGTGTACAAGACCTTCCTTACCAGGAAGAATTTCAACAAATGCACCAAACTGCATAATTCTTGTTACTGTACCAACGTAAACTTCACCAGGTTCAGGTTCCTTAACAATACCTGTAATGATATCCTTAGCAGCCTGAAGTGAAGGACCGTCAACAGACATAATAAGAACTCTGCCGTCGTCGTCAATGTCAATTTTAACGCCTGTATCAGCAATAATCTTCTGGATTGTCTTACCGCCGCTACCGATAACATCTCTGATCTTTTCAGGGTCAATATACATTGTTTCTACTCTTGGAGCATATGCTGAAAGCTCTGCTCTTGGAGCTTCAATAGCCTTAAGCAATACTTCGTCAATAATCTTGATACGTGCAGCCTTAGTCTTAGCAAAAGCTTCACGGATAATTGCAGGTGTAAGACCATCAATCTTAAGGTCCATCTGAATAGCTGTAATACCGTCTTTTGTACCTGCTACCTTAAAGTCCATATCACCGTAGAAGTCTTCAAGACCCTGGATGTCTAGCATTGTCATAAAGCTGTCGCCTTCGTCAATAAGACCAACAGAAATACCTGCAACAGGAGCCTTAATGGGCACACCTGCATCCATAAGAGCCAATGTACTGCCGCAAACTGATGCCTGTGATGTAGAACCGTTTGAAGAAAGAACTTCTGATACCAAACGGATAGCATATGGGAATTCATCCTCTGACGGAATTACAGGCTCCAAAGCACGTTCTGCCAAAGCACCGTGACCAACTTCACGTCTGCCAGGGCCTCTTGAAGGCTTTGTTTCACCAACAGAGTATGATGGGAAGTTGTAGTGGTGGATATATCTCTTGTTCTGTTCTGATTCGTCAAGACCGTCAAGCTTCTGAGCATCACCAAGAGCACCCAAAGTTGCAACTGTAAGAACCTGAGTCTGACCTCTTGTGAACATACCTGAACCGTGAACGCGAGGAAGCAAAGCAACTTCTGCACTTAGTGGACGGATATCGTCAATACCACGGCCGTCAACACGCTTGTGTTCATCCTTAAGCCAGCTTCTTACAATGTTCTTCTGCATTTTGTAAAGAACTTCGCCGATTTCTGTTGCATAGTTTTCATACTTTTCAGCAAGCTCTGCTTCAAGTTTTTCCTCAACTACCAACATTCTTGCATCACGGATTTTCTTGTCATCTGTGTCAAGAGCATGTTTGATATCGTCAATAGCAATTCTTTCAACATCGTCATACAAATCGTGATTGATATCGAAAGCTTCGTATTTAATCTTTTCCTTCTTGCCTACTGCATCTGCGATTTCATCAACAAAATCACAAAGCTTTTTGATTTCTTCATGAGCAAGCATAATTGCATCATAAACAACATCATCAGGAACTTCCTTAGCACCTGCTTCAATCATACAAACCTTCTGGCGAGTACCTGAAACAGTCATATTAAGCTGACTAACTTCTCTCTGTTTTGCAGTTGGGTTGATTACAAATTCACCATCAACAATACCAACAAATACGCTTGCAACAGGACCGTTGAAAGGAATGTCAGAAATTGCAATAGCAATAGCTGTACCCATCATAGCACCGAATTCAGGAAGGTTGTCCTGTTCAACACTCAAAACTGTAGAAACAATAGATACATCGTTTCTAAGGTCTTTAGGGAACAAAGGTCTTATCGGTCTGTCAATAACACGGCTTGTAAGAATAGCCTTGTCTGAAGGTTTACCTTCTCTCTTTGTAAAACCTCCCGGAATTTTACCTACTGAATAAAGTTTTTCTTCGTAGTCAACAGATAGAGGGAAGAAATCCACACCCTCACGAGGCTTGTCTGATGCTGTTACGTTAGTCATAACAACTGTATCACCATATCTAACGATACATGAACCGTTAGAAAGCTGAGCCATTTTACCTGTTTCTACAACAAGCTTTCTACCTGCAACGGTAGTTTCAAACTGTCTGAATGCCATTTTAAATTACCTCCAATTTTTAATTATTTTACGAGGCATCATTTAGCACTTAGTTATATATATCAACGCGGATACACATAATTAACTGCTAACCTCAGCCTCATTGTTAATTAGTTTTAAAAGCAATCAAACGAGTGATACAGCAAGGTATCACCCGTTTTCATTTTAACTATTTTCTCAAGTTACATTTAGCAACGATTGCTCTGTATCTTTCGATATCTTTCTTCATAAGATAGTTCAAAAGACCACGTCTCTGACCAACCATTTTCAAAAGACCTCTTCTTGAGTGATGGTCCTTCTTGTTAATCTTAAGATGTTCGTTAAGATGGTTGATTCGTTCAGTAAGTATAGCGATCTGAACTTCAGGAGAACCTGTGTCAGTTTCATGCAATTTGTACTTTGCAATAATTTCCTGCTTTACTTCCTTCATCATAGTGCTTTCACCTCCACTTAAATTTTACGCTTAACCCGAGCATCAGTTGTGTGGAACATTATCCTGAAACCCAGCATTAGCCTTGTATATTATACTACACAATTTTTCATTTGTAAAGATATTTTTTAAAAATTTTCAAACTTTTATTTTTATCAATAATTAACTGGTCTTTAAGCTCTTCTTTCGAACTGAAGCCAACTATATTTCTGAGCTTTTCCAAAAAGTAAACGGTAATTTTTTTGCCGTACAAATCTCTTTCAAAATCCAGAATATTTGTTTCCAATAAAATTTTATTATCCTTAAAAGTAGGCTTACCACCGTAATTGGTTATAGAAGGATAAATTTTACCTTCATATTCCGTAACGGTAGCATACACACCTTCAGATGGCATTATACGGTTTTCATCCACACAAATATTGGCAGTAGGAAAGCCCATTGTTCTGCCTATTGCATTGCCGTGTACAACCGTACCGCTTACACTAAAGTCCTGCCCAAGCATTTTTTTTGCAACTTCAAAATTATTTTCTTCTATATAACCTCGTATTTTTGTACTGCTTACAATTTCACTTCCAAGGTAGACAGGCTCTACAACATTAAAAGCAATATTGTTTTCGTCACAATAATCCTTTAAAAGATATGTATTGCCCTCTCTGCCCTTACCGAAACGGAAATTAAAACCTACGGTTACATAGCTTGCATCCTTAATGTACTTATCAAGAAAATCGCTTGCTGATGTATTTTTAAAATCTGCATCAAATTCCTGAATATACAAAAAGTCAACACCGAAGCTTTCAAATATTTCGATACGTTTATCCCAGTCGTTAATATACTTTGATCCCGACGGAAGTGTATTAAAGGTATATACACATGACTGACAGTTGTTACCTTTAGAATAATTTACGATATTTTCAATTAATTTTCTGTGCCCCATATGAATTCCGTCAAATGCACCAAGTGCAACGGCAAGTCCCTTTGGAAGCACTTCATTACTTCTCAATATTTTCATTGTTATTCACCGACACAAAACATTATTTCTACTTTAAGCATTCCGTCCTCCATTTTAGAAAGACTAAGAAGTCTGCCATCTCTGTCATATAATTTGTAATAAGCACCCTCAACACCGTCATAGGGTATGGCATTACCATTTAAAACCTTACTTAAAATACTGTCATCAACAGTTATTTTTTCACCTTCAAACAAATCAACTGCCAAAATTACATGATTTTTATAATTTTCTGGTGTCAAGTCATCAAGCTTTACAGAATCATTTATTTCAAATATAGAGCTTTGGGTACGCACAAGACTTGTCATAACCGCACCACAGCCTAATTTTTCGCCTATATCGCTCCCAAGAGTACGAATATAGGTGCCTTTTGAACATTTTACATCAATTGTAAAGCTGTTATCCTTTACATCAAGTATGTTTATTTCATAAATTTCCACCCTGCGTGATTTACGTTCTACCTCTATACCTTTGCGGGCAAGGTCGCACAATTTTCTGCCGCCGACCTTAATTGCGGAATACATTGGCGGAATTTGTTCTATTACACCCTCAAAGCTTTTAATTGCTTCAACAATTTGCTGTTCGGTAACATTTACAGGGCGTTTTTCCAAAACATTCCCGCTTATGTCAAGAGTATCAGTTGTAATACCCAATTTAAAACAAGCAGTATACCGTTTGTCTGAAAATGTAAGCATATCCGCAACCTTGGTACCCCTGTTAATGCAAACAGGCAAAACACCTTCTGCATCAGGGTCCAGAGTTCCTGTATGTCCTACTTTTTTAGTTCCAACAATACGACGGACTTTATTTACTACATCATGTGAGGTCATACCAACAGGTTTATAGATATTTATTATACCGTCCACTATCTGATTCTGACCTCCAGTTTTATTCTTCTTTCAGCCTCACTGACCAACTTTTGTTTAACTTCCTCAAGAGTACCTTTTACAGTACAACCTGCGGCTCTTTCGTGTCCTCCACCGCCGTACTGCCTTGCAAGATTTGCGGCATCTACAAGCTGCGAACGAATACTTACCTTAACCGCACCTTCCTCAAGTTCACGGAAACTCATAGAAACTATTGCTGTTTCCAATGAACGTGGTATGTTAACAAAACTGCCCACATCGTCTTCATTGGCTTCGTATTTTTTCATCTGTTCATCGGTTATGGTAACAGTAGCTATTCTGTCATCGTAAAAGGTTTCAAGCGAATTATAAGCAAGCTTCATAAGCTGAAGTCTTTTTTTGCTGTTTACCTCAAACAGATAACTGCTTATAAAAGCACTGTTTATACCGTATTCCAAAAGCTGTGCGGCAATGGAATGAGTGTGGGGTTTTGTATTGGAATATGCAAAACCTCCTGTATCAGACACTATTGCAATATAAATATTGTTTACAATCTGCGTGGTAAGAGGAATGTTCATAAACTGAGCAAGCTCGTATATAATTTCTCCTGTTGCCGCAGCTACGGGATTAACAAAATTGTATGTTGCAAATTTATCATTTGTAATATGATGGTCAAGATTAATTGTAAAATCGCAGGAATCAAAAGCACTTACTCTTGTACCCATACGCTGTTTATCTGCACAGTCTACGGAAATTACAAGGTCAGGTGTAAAAGCATCGTTTTTACAGCTTACACCGTCAAGTATTTTCAAAATTCTGTGTTCACAATCTTTTTCATCAAGAATTACATCAGCTTTTTTGCCAAGCTCCTGAAGCATAAGCTTAAGTGCATAGCTTGAACCAAGGCAGTCGCCATCCGCGTTATAGTGAGGGATAATAAGAATATTGTTACTGCGTTTTATCGCATTGCTTATATCTGTAAACAAAAAACCATCCCTTTCACAATTATTTGTTTATATCATTTAAAAGCTTGTTGATATGTGCACCGTGTTCAATAGAATTGTCCAATGTGAACAATATTTCAGGAGTATAACGAAGTCCTAATCTATGTGCAAGTTCTTTACGTACAAAACCTGCAGCATTTTTAAGACCTTCAATAGCATCCTTTTGTGCTGTTTCATCACCAAAAACACTTACATAAGCCTTACACCAGCGCAAGTCTTTTGTTATATCAACAGCCACCACACTGCAAAGCCCCTTGGTAACTCTTGGGTCCTTAAGCTCACGGATAATTGAACTTATTTCTTTGCGTGCTTCTTCATTAATTCTATCTATTCTGTTTGCCATTTAACATACCACCTTATCTTGGTATTTCTTCCATTACGAAGCATTCAATTACATCGCCTTCTTTAATATCGTTAAATCTTTCGATGCCGATACCGCATTCGTAACCTGTAGGAACTTCCTTGGCGTCGTCTTTAAATCTCTTAAGTGAGTTCATTGTACCTTCGTGTACAACAATACCGTCACGAACAATACGAACTTCGCAGTTTCTTACAATCTTACCGTCTGTAACATAGCAACCACCGATTGTACCAACACCTGAAATCTTATATGTCTGGCGGATTTCTGCATGACCGATAACGTTTTCTTTGTATGTCGGTTCAAGCATACCCTTCATAGCAGCTTCAATTTCTTCAATAGCCTGATAAATAACTCTGTAAAGTCTGACCTCAACATTCTGACGTTCTGCAGATTCCATAGTAGCAGCAGATGGTCTTACGTTAAAGCCGACAATAATAGCATTTGAAGCAGAAGCAAGCATGATATCAGATTCACTGATTGTACCTGCAGCACCGTGAATAATGTTAATTCTTACTTCGTCATTTGAAAGTTTAACCAAAGACTGTTTGATTGCTTCAACAGAACCCATAACGTCTGCTTTAATAATAATATTAAGGTCTTTAATCTGACCCTGTTCAATCTGTGTAAACAAAGCATCAAGAGAAACAACTGTCTGTGTTGACTTGTTGTATTCGTCCTTAATTTTCTGCTTTCTCTGTTCTACAACCGCACGTGCTTTTCTTTCATCAGTTACGGCATAGAACAAATCACCGCCTTCAGGAACTTCAGAAAGACCAAGAATTTCAACAGGCATACTTGGACCTGCAGATTTAATTCTCTTACCGCTATCATCTACCATAGCACGTACTTTACCTACTGCTGTACCTGCTACAACAAGATCACCAACGTTAAGCGTACCGTTTTGTACCAATACAGTTGACACAGGACCTCTGCCCTTATCAAGCTTAGCTTCAATAACAGTACCCTTAGCCATTCTGTCAGGGTTAGCCTTAAGCTCCTTCATATCTGCAACCAAAAGTACCATTTCAAGCAATGTGTCGATGTTATCACCGCGTAGAGCAGAAATAGGAACAACAATTGTGTCGCCGCCCCATTCTTCAGGAACAAGACCATGTTCTGTAAGCTGCTGCTTAACGTGGTCGGGATTTGCAGTTTCTTTATCAATTTTATTGATTGCAACAATGATTGTTACACCTGCCGCTTTAGCGT
>CAZNKU010000056.1:0-8485 GCA_964573775.1 uncultured Clostridiaceae bacterium
CTTTATGATGATTTTTGTTTGCTTTTGGTTGCGGTTACATTTTCACTTAAAGTTTAATTTTAAAGTTTAATTTTAAGTTTGATTTATCTTTTTAAAAGAACTTCATTATTTAATGCAGACGTTGCTTTCACTAAATACAGTTATTCCGTTTTCTTCCAAAAGTCTTGTTGTAATTCCGTCACCCTCTGTGTATCCGCCGTCAAATTTACCGTTGTGTATTTTTCCCTTTCCGCAGGAGGGACTTTTTTCTTTTAATATGGCATACTTGCAGTTATAAAGCTTTGCAATTCTTAAGGCTTCTTCAGCACCTTTTTTGTACTGTGCCGTTACATCTTCACCAATATTGTTTAAAACCTTGTCACCCACAATTTCAGATGGATGTCGTGGTGTAGGAAGACCGCCCGTTATTTCGGGGCAAAAGGGTATTAAGTTGTATTTTTCAGTAAGCTTTATAATGTCTTCATTTGGCTTGCTTTTGCCGTCATAACGGCAAGCTACACCTAAAAGGCAGGCACTGACTAAAATATTCATTACTTAATCTCCTTTAAAACTTCTTTTACAAAGCTCCAAACTCTTTCAGCTGATTTTATATTAAGTCTTTCCTTAGGTGTGTGTATATCGTAAAGGTCAGGACCTATTGATATACAGTCAAGGTCTTTGATTTTTGAAGAAATTATACCGCATTCAAGACCTGCGTGTATTATATCTATAACAGGCTCTTTGCCGTACTGTCTGTGGTAAACATTACACATAAGCTCACGTAGTTTAGAATCCTTTTTGTAATCCCATCCGCAGTAGTCACCACATACCTCGGCAGTTCCGCCGTAGCTTTCGGTAATATCTTTTAACTTGTCTGTAAGTGCATATTTTTCTGCATCTGCACTGCTTCTTACACTAAATGAAATGTTTAAGGCATCCTCATCTGTTTTTACAATACCCATATTAAGTGATGTTTTTACAAGTCCTTCAATATCTGTGTGCATATCCTGCACACCGTTTGGCATTTCATTTATAACTGCAATAAGCTTTTCGGTTGAACTTTTGTCAAAAGCCTTGCAGTCACATTCAAGCCTTTCAACTTCAATTTTAATATCAGGCTCAATGTCCTTGTACTTTGCTTCAAATTCGGCAATATCAACGTTTTCGGCTTTTACAACTGCAGAGCAGGATGAGGGTATAACATTATCCGCACTGCCACCGTTTACGGACACTATACGCACATCCTTTATGGAGCTTAAAATTTCACCCATAACCTTATTGGCATTTAAACGACCTTTGTTTATGTCAATGCCCGAATGACCGCCCTTTAAACCGCTTAAAGTAATTTTATATGTGTCTTTTTCGGTACATTCTCTAAAAAAAACAAACTTGCAGTCAGTACGTAATCCACCTGCACAGCCTGCTGTAAATATTCCCTCAGCCTCGCTGTCAATGTTAAGCATTGTTTTGCCCTTCAACATAGAAAGGTCAATAAAGCTTGCACCCAAAAGACCAATTTCTTCATCAACTGTAATTACCACTTCAAGTCTTGGGTATGCCTCGTCACTGTCTAAAAGTGCAAGTGCATATGCAACGGCAATACCGTCGTCACCGCCTAAAGTAGTACCTTTTGCATACATATATTCACCGTCAGTTTCAATATCTATGCCTTCTTTTTCCATATCCTTTGTGCAGTCAGTGGATTTTGCACATACCATATCCATATGCCCCTGTATTATAACTGCAGGTGCATTTTCAAAGCCCTTGCCTGCTTCTTTAATAATAATTACATTGTTAAGCTCATCCTGATAATGCTCTAAATTTCTTTCCTTTGCAAAATTTACAAGATAGTCGCTTATTTTTTTTGTATTTCCGCTTCCGTGAGGAATTTTTGAAAATTCTTTAAAAAATTCAAATACTTTTTCAATCATTTTAATCACCCATAAAGATTATATCACCAAATGTTTTTTTTTACAACAAAACAGGAATATTTTTTTAATTTATGCAAAACATATGTTCAAAGGAGAATATTATGAGAAAATTTACACTAAAACCCAAAATAATATTTGATAAAGATTCCATAACATACATTCGTATTATGGATGAAAAAAGATTTTTCATTATTGCAGACCCTTTTTTAATAGAAAATAAAATGATAAATAAGGTGTTGGATGAACTTTTGGAGAGGGATTATAAAATATATTCCAACGTAATTCCCGACCCGCCAATTGAAAGTGTCGCAAGCTGTATATGTGAACTTCGCTCTTATATGCCCGATTGCGTAATAGCAATAGGAGGAGGCTCTGCCATAGATACTGCAAAAGCAGTTTTAATGTATTCAGGTGTAAAGAATATAAAATTTGTTGCCATTCCAACCACAAGCGGTACAGGTTCTGAAGTTACATCATTTTCTGTAATAACAGATAAAAGTAAGGGCGTTAAATATCCCCTTGTTTCTGATAAAATGCTTCCCGACGTTGCAATACTTGACACTCAGTTTGTAAAAAGTGTTCCTCCGCACATAGTGGCAGATACAGGTATGGATGTTTTAGTACATGCCATAGAAGCCTATGTTTCAATTGCTGCAAATGAATTTTCCGACGCCTTTGCCGAAAAGGCTATAAAACTTGTGTGGGAAAATCTGTATAAATCATATTTTGAGCCCGATAATGTTGAGGCAAAGGATAAAATGCACAAGGCATCCTTAATGGCAGGGCTTGCTTTTAACTCTGCATCCCTTGGACTTAACCACGCTATGGCACATAATATGGGTGCAAAGCTAAAAATACCTCACGGCAGAGTCAATGCAATACTTCTGCCAAGGGTTATAGAGTTTAATTCAGGTGTAAAGTCATTTAACTGTACAGATATACACAAATGTGCCGATAAATATGCACAAATAGCCAAAATACTCGGTTTTGAGGGAAATAACAGCAAAATTCTCGTTCGCAAGCTTGTTTCCGAAATAGAAAAACTTATAAAAAAACTTAATTTACCAGCTAATTTGACGAAGTGTAAAGTTAATTTGCTTTACGAAGATATAACGGAAATTGCAAAGGGGACACTTGCAGATAACTGCATAAATACCAACCCAAAACCTGTTAAAGAGGAAGATGTGGCAGAAATTTTAAAAAGTTTAAGGTGATAATATGGAGCAACAGCTTTTAAGTGTGGGTATAGATATCGGCACAAGCACCACACAGCTTATTTTTTCAAAATTAACTGTAAAAAATACAGCCTCTGCCTTTAATATGCCCAAGGTGTCTATTACTCAAAAAGATATTATTTATAAAAGCAGAATATATTTTACACCCCTTGTGGACGACCGCACCATAAACTGTGAGGATATTAAAAAGATAATAGAAAAAGAGTATGAAAACGCAAATGTTAAAAAGTCAGACATTGATACAGGTGCCGTAATTATAACAGGTGAAACCGCACGTAAGGAAAATGCACAGGAGGTTTTGCAGACCTTAAGCGGCTTTGCAGGTGACTTTGTTGTTGCAACAGCGGGGCCTGACCTTGAAAGTATAATATCAGGCAAGGGTGCAGGTGCGGCGGAGTATTCAAAAATTCATAAAAACTCGGTGCTTAATATCGACATTGGCGGCGGCACAAGTAACTTTGCACTTTTTAAAAACGGTGAGGTTACAGATACGGGCTGTATGAATGTAGGTGGCAGACTTATAAAGCTTGACGGGAATGGGAGGATTAAATATGTTTCGCCTGTTCTTTTGAATATTTACAAGGATTTACACGTGGGCGAGGTTTTGTCGCATCAAAAAGCGGAGGAGATAACACGTACAATGACCACCGCACTTATGCAGGGTGCAAATATTCTGCCACGTGATAGTTTGTTTGACCATTTTTTGACCAACAAGGGTATAGACAAAAATCAGCATATAGACTGCATAAGCTTTTCGGGTGGTGTTTCCGACATTGTCTACAACCAAAAATATAACGATATTTTTGAATTTGGGGATATCGGCATATTCCTTGGCAACAGCATTGCAAAATCCGATTTGATAAAAAGATATCAGCTTATAAAGGCGTCGGAAACAATACGTGCAACGGTTGTTGGTGCAGGTACACATACAACGGAAATAAGCGGCAGTACCATAACTTATACGGAAAATGTATTGCCTCTTAAAAATATCCCTGTGCTAAAGCTTACTGAGGAAGATGAATTTGATTTGCAAAATGCAATTGCAAAAAAGCTTAAATGGTTTGAGGGCGAAAATGTGGCAATAGCCTTTAAAATGTCAAAGTCTGCAACCTTTTTAAATATTCAGGAATACGCAGAGGATATTTTAAAATCTGCAAAAAATTTAAATCCCATTATTGTAATAACGGAAAGGGATGTGGCAAAGGCTTTGGGGCAAACCTTAAGGGGCAGAACAAAAACGCCTGTTGTGTGTATAGATTCAGTTAAGCTTTCAGAGGGTGACTATATAGATATTGGCAAACCCATAGCAGGCGGTATGGCAGTACCTGTTATTATAAAAACATTAGTTTTTCATTAAGGAGAGATATTATGATTTTAAAGACTAAGCTTTTCGGACATACTTATGAATTTAAAAGCTTAAAAGAGGTTATGGCAAAGGCAAATGAAGAAAAGTCAGGTGACATTCTTGCCAGAGTAGCTGCAGAAAATGCGGAAGAACGTGTAGCGGCAAAGGTAGTCCTTTCGCAAATTACACTTAAGGATTTGTATGAAAACCCCTCCGTACCATACGAACAGGACGAGGTTACAAGAATTATAATTGATGATGTAAATAAGTCAATATATAACGAAATTAAGGACTGGACTGTAAGTGAGCTTCGTGAATGGATACTTGATATTAATACAACAGGTGCAGATATCCGCCGTATATCAAGAGGCTTAACCTCTGAAATGGTAGCCGCCGTTGCAAAGCTTATGTCAAATATGGATTTGGTGTACGGTGCAAAAAAAATACGTGTAACTGCACACTGTAACACCACAATAGGTGAAGAGGGCACACTTTCCGCACGTTTACAGCCAAACCACCCAACAGACAACCCTGACGGTATTATGGCTTCCCTTTTGGAAGGATTAACCTTTGGTATAGGTGATGCAGTTTTGGGGCTTAACCCTGTTGATGATTCCGTTGAAAGTATCACAAAAGTTTTAAAAAGGTTTGAGGAAACCAAGCAAAAGCATAAAATTCCTACCCAAACTTGCGTGCTTGCCCACGTTACCACACAGATAGAGGCTATAAAGCGCGGTGCACCTGCAGATTTGATATTCCAGTCCATTGCAGGTAGTGAAAAGGGTAATACCGCTTTTGGTTTTAATGCAAGCACAATAGCCGAGGCACAGCACGTTGCGCTTACAGAGGGTACTGCGGAAGGTCCAAACGTACTATACTTTGAAACAGGACAAGGCTCCGAGCTTTCGTCAGAAGCACATTATGATACCGACCAGGTAACAATGGAGGCAAGATGCTACGGCTTTGCAAGACATTATAAACCCTTTTTGGTAAATACCGTTGTAGGCTTTATCGGGCCTGAATATCTCTATGACGGCAGGCAGGTAAACCGTGCAGGGTTAGAGGACCACTTTATGGGCAAGCTTTCAGGTATACCAATGGGATGTGACGCCTGCTATACAAATCATATGAAGGCAGACCAGAATACAATTGAGGACCTGGCAGTACTTTTAACATCTGCGGGCTGTAACTACTTTATGGGTATTCCTCACGGTGACGACGTAATGCTTAATTACCAGACAACAGGCTATCATGAAACTGCGGCACTGCGTGAAATTTTTGGGCTTACGGCAATTAAGCCTTTCCACAACTGGTTGGTTAAAAAAGGCTTTGTAACAGAAGACGGTAAACTTACCGATCGTGCAGGTGATGCAACCTGCCTACTGTAAAGGGGTGTTTAAATGATAGAAACAGAGCTTAGAAAATTAATTGAAAATATGGTTAACGAAATGGTTAAAAAGGATAATTCTCCAAAGCCTCACGTTACCAAAAATATAAATACAGAACCAATACCTGAACCACAAAGTACAAATATTGAGGACAAATACCTTGATGACATTACGGAAATTGACCTTAAAAAACTGCTTTTGTTTGATAACCCGAAAAACAGAGAAGAATATTTAGAGATGAAGTCCAAAACACCTGCACGTCTTGGTGCAGGCAAAGCGGGGGCACGATATAAGACACTAAGCAGTCTTCGTATGCGTGCAGACCATGCGGCTGCACAGGACACTGTATTTAACTATGTGGATGAAGAATTTGTTAAGAAAAATAACTTTGTGGAAGTCCACACACTTTGTAAGGATAAGGACGAATATTTAACCCGTCCTGACCTTGGCAGACGTTTTGATACCTCACAGCAGGAAATTATAAAAAAAACCTGCGGAGAAAACCCAAAGGTTTTAATAGTTGTAGGTGACGGTCTTTCATCTGCCGCCATAGAGGCAAATGTTGAAGATATGATACCTGCTATAAAGCAGGGACTTTCAAACTATGGTATAACCGTACCTGACATTTTGTTTGTAAAGCATTCGCGTGTTGGTGCAATGGATGCCATAGGAGAGGTTACAAATGCAGATGTAATCTGTATTTTAATTGGTGAACGGCCTGGGCTTGTAACTGCACAGTCAATGTCTGCATATATAACCTACAAGCCAAAAATCGGTATTCCCGAATCTAAAAGAACTGTTATTTCAAATATCCACATGGGCGGTACAACTCCTGTAGAAGCAGGTGCACATACAGCCGAGCTTATTAAAAAAATGCTGGATAAAAAAGCATCGGGAATTGATTTGAAAGGATGATTACAGGTGAAACACGATAAACTTCGGGCAAATATACTTGGTATACGCCTTATTTCCAATTTAAGTCCCGAGCTTATGAAAGGACTTGAAATAGATGAGAAATATAAAAGCATAGGTATAATCACTGCAGATTCCGACGACGTTTTGTATACAGCACTTGACGAGGCAACAAAGGCATCTGATGTTGATGTTGTGTATGCAAAGTCAATGTATGCAGGTGCAGGCAATGCCTCAACAAAATTAGCAGGAGAGGTTATAGGCATTTTAGGTGGTACAAGCCCTGCGGAGGTCCGCAGCGGTATAAAGACTGTGGAACAGTATTTTGCAGACGGTGACTGCTTTATAAGTGCAAATGAGGATGACAGCATAAACTACTATGCACATACGGTTTCGCGTACAGGAACATACCTTTCAAAGTTGGCGGGTGTAGAAGAAGGAGAACCTCTTGCATACCTTATAGCACCGCCGCTTGAGGCTGTGTACGGACTTGATGCGGCACTAAAGGCGGCAGATGTAAAGCTTGTTTCAATGTTTGCACCGCCAAGTGAAACAAACTACGGCGGAGCACTTTTAACAGGCAGTCAGTCAGCTTGTTTGGCGGCTTGTATGGCTTTTGCACAGGCGGTAGAAAATATAGCGGAGGTTAATAAATACCATGAATGATTTATCACAGGCTTTGGGTTTAATAGAGGTTATAGGCTATCCTACTGCAATAGCGGCGGCAGATGCGGCACTTAAATCTGCAGATGTTCACCTTACAACCATAACAAAGGTAGGTAGCGGTATTATGACAGTACAGCTTACAGGTGATGTGGCGGCTATACGCTCTGCAGTAGATGCAGGCGGTGAGGAGGCAAAACGTGTAGGGGTTATTCGTTCTACACATGTTATACCACGTTACGATACACAGCTTATGAACGGTATTGTAACACCACCTGTAAAAAAGGAAGTTAAAGCGGAAGTTAAAGTTGATAAGTTGCCAAAAAAGGAGACAAAAAATGGAACTGAATGATAAGGACTTAGCCTCCCTGCAACAAGTGAGAAACCTTTTGCATAATGCCAACGAGGCAAAAAAACAAATGGCAAAAATGTCACAGCAACAGCTTGATAAAATAGTAGAGGCAATAGCAAAAAGCGGGGAAGAAAATGCAGAACGCCTTGCAAAGCTTGCGGCAGATGAAACAGGCTTTGGCAAATGGCAGGATAAAAAGATTAAAAATCTGTTTGCGTCAAAAAATGTATATGATGCCATAAAGAATTTAAAAACAGTAGGTCTTATAAAAACAGATGAGGAAAAGGGCATACGTGAATATGCCTGCCCTGTTGGTGTTATAGGTGCACTTGTACCTTCAACCAACCCGACTTCTACAGTTATTTATAAGTCAATGATTGCAATTAAAAGCGGTAATCCCATAATTTTTTCACCGCACCCAAAGGCTCTTAATTGTATTTTGGAAACAATAAAGGTTATATATAAGACGGCAGTGGATGCAGGTCTTCCTGGCGGCGGAATATCCTGTATATCTATCCCCACAGTTCAGGCAACGGATGAGCTTATGCGCCATAAATATACAAACTTAATACTTGCAACAGGCGGTCCTGGTATGGTAAAGGCGGCATATTCATCAGGTACTCCTGCCATAGGCGTAGGTGCAGGTAACGGCCCTGCCTTTATAGATAAAACTGCCGATG
>CAZNKU010000057.1:0-8266 GCA_964573775.1 uncultured Clostridiaceae bacterium
CTTTTAAATTTATACTTGGTCTTGGTCGTTAAAATAGACGGTAAAGGGGGCGATTTTAAGGGCCCTCTCGTCCCCGTCTTTTTAATGCAGAATGTAGAGTGTAGAGTGATGAATTATTGTTGATTTTTGCTTGCAAAAATCTTCCTCAATTCTGCATTCTTCATTCTTAATTCTGCATTGACAAAATATTCATATTTTGTTATAATATTATTGGGTCTTGGTTGTGCATATAGCACGGCTAAATAGAAGGTGGGAGACGGTTTTTTTAACCGTCTCTTTTTCTATCTTCTCATATGCGGGCATCTGTGCTTTCTGTAAGCCACAAGACCGTCTAAAACCTGTCTGCCGTGTACCCACGCACCGTTGTACCAAAATGTTTCCTTGCTTAACGGGTCTAAAATTATGTTCACGGGTGTTTTCGATAGAGTAACAATCTTATTTGTTCCCTTTGTCCTTCGTGTAAGTACAGGTTCATTACAAAAACCACACCTGCACCAATTAGGCTTTTGTGTTGTTCTCTTAAATGCCATTAATTAGTCCTCCTTGCCACGTGCTTTTCTTCCCTCAATACCTCGATGCAGGTTATGTCCTTATATTTAAGTTTGCAGCTTCCACCACTTTTAAGTGACATCGTAACCTTGCTTACGGTTTCGTTTACCAAAGCTTTTACACTGTCAATAATAAAGCTTAGTTCATCCTCTTCAACGGGCTTAAAACCGTCAGCACATTCTGCACCAAATACCTGGTTAACATTTCCGATTGTTTCAATCTTCAGCCTTTCCCTTGAAGCTCCCAAACACAAACAATCCTTTGAAACTTCCTCATCTGCATATTGTTCTGTCGAACCTACCGGAACATCTACACTCTTTGTTTGACCGCAATACTTGCAAGTTCCTGTTAATGTTTCTTTCATAATTAACTCTCCTTATCTTAATTTTTAATAATTGCAAACTTAAAATAATAACTGCTATGCTTAATCCTTCTATAGCAAACACATAATCCGAAACGTATCCGTTTTCCCACCCTCCGGCAAAGCCTACTAATAATGCAAATACCATTACCTGTATTGTTGTAATCACTTTCATATTTCCACCTTCCTTATACGGCTCCCTTGTGTAAAGGGAGCTGGGTCGCCTTTGGCGAGACTGAGGGATTGTCAACTTCCCCACTTATTGTAAACAAGCTCTTCCTCGTTCCAATCTAAATAATGACTTTTGAGATAATCTCTTATCTTGCCGCCTATCTCTTCTTTTTCTTCCCTGCTGCCAAAGTCATATTTGTAATGACATTTGTTAGGTGACATATGCGTACACAAAGTCACAATGTTCTTCTCGATACCCAAACCGCCTTTTGACCTCGGTATGTAATGTGCATTTGGCATTGCTATGTTACTGCCGCATATAATACAACGGTGTCCGTCACGTTCCCACACAGCATCCTTTACCTTCTTTGGAATATCACAGGCCTTTGCCCTTTTGTTTGATAACCTTTTCACTTTTTCCACTTCCTTAATCCAATTAAACAAGTAATACAATTCACCACATACAGCACAGCTTGTCCGTATGCTCCCATCCATAGGTCGTATATAACCCAAAATAAATTGGTAAATAACCACACCACAAAGCACCAACGTTTCTGAAAAGCATTTGCTACTGTGCCGACTATCGACATCAGCGTTATTATGTAACTAATGTTTTGCATCTTCTTGCCTCCCTGTCCCAGTTATTGTGTTTTTCTCTCCATTCCTTAAACGCATCCACGTCTATGTACCACCGTCCACCTATCTTGTAACCGGGAAAACCTTTATTGCTTCTTATAAGTTCAAGCACCGAAGCTCTCGGCATATCAAAGTTTTCACAAAATGTGGGTAAACTCATTTGATTCATATTTACTGTACTCACTGCCATATTTTCACCTTCTTTCTTTTATTGTCGGCTGTATTTTATAGAACCGAATTTAAAAACCACACAATTTGTTGCAATCCTTCACGATCTCCCATATATAACAAATTTGCCAATTGCTTAGTGTCTTTTTCTTTTGTGCAAAAACCACGTTCTCCATATTGTTCTGTAGCATATTTTCCATATATATCGTACTTATATTGAAATTCATCTAAACGCTTAATAACTTCATACAAATTTCCTGTGTAGTAATTTTTGTTATACAAAAAATCACATTTTATTATCTTTACACCTTCCGGCAATTCTTTATCAACAGTTTCCTGCAATTCTTCATTATCAACCTTATTACTTTTTTGTCGCACAAGAAAAAGCAATATATTCACCGCCAATAATACAATCAAAATCAAATTAGTTATTATAATATTTAATTCCATATATTTCTCTCCAATCATTAAAGCACTTCATTCAAAAAACAAATAATATCTTCCAAATCCTTTTGGTCTTTTTCAAATATTGCATTCGCTATCTCATCACTCGGACTTTCTAAGTATTCATTGGAAATTCCGTATATTTTATGGTTTATTTGCTTACCTCTTAAAAATCTCTTTATACGCCGTAGCGTTTCTATATGTCTTTGGATTTCCAATTCAATCACCCTCTTCTGAAAACAAAACAATCTTACTTAACCTTTTTATAGAAACTATAACCCGGACAATTATCTTTTCCGCAGTTATAAGGTTCTTTTTTTACCCAACACATACATTCATCCTTTAACTTAGTTCCGCATTTCCTGCAGAAATTAAAATCATCTTTATTTTCAGTTCCGCATACTTTACAATTCATGCCTACCCACCTTAACCGTTTCCTGCTCAATAACAAATTCAACCTTCTCATACTTAATTGGTTGATAAATCACCCACTTTAATTTCACTATCAAATACTATCTTTATCACAACTTCTGTTTCTCCCGATGCAGAGGTTGTTATTTTATAATCCTTCACATTCGGTATTTCAAAACCGTTTATTACCATACATGAAACACTATCTAATGTTTGAAATGATATATTCATTATTTTATTTCCTTCATTTTCTGCTTTTCGATTCGTAGTATCTTCAGCTTTCAAATGCTTAATTGCATCTTCCAACACTTCCATATCAGCCTTGTATAGTTCACTTGCAAGGTTGATATTTCTTGCACAGATTTTGTATTCTTCGTCTTCACATTCTTCTATTACCTGGTCGTGCAGGCCTTTGTGATATCTACCGTTCAAAAAATTCTTTATGCTTTTCAAACCGTTTATAATTTCTTCCATCGTTTTCACTTCTATCACCTTTCCACTATTTGCTTTTGTGTTGTACCATCCGAATAATGTTTAGTTATCAACACACATTCTAATTCATCACCAACCTTGTCCTTGCACTCTTTGTATAAATCGTAGTCATCAATGACAGTTTCTGTATCTTTATAACGTAGCTTAACCTCATAACTTGCCGGATGTGTAATAAACATAATTGTATCCCCTGTTTTAAGAGGTTGAAGCCAACACGGAAAATAATACACAGATACAATTTCAGCATTAACCCTTTCCTTTTCAGTTTTAACAACCTCGGCACAAGCGGTTAAACAAAATAATATCAATAATGCAACAACTATTAATTTAATTCTTTTCACTTTTATACCTCCGCTCAATTCACTTACTAAAATCCAACAAATCTACCGATAAGCTCGTCATCTTTGGTACGAAACTCTATAACGGAAATATAATCATCGCCAACCTTCATTGCAAACCTAACTTCCACAACTTCCACCACTTTGCATTCTACGATACTTGCAGGTGGTGGTTCACCATTAAACATTTTTCCATACTCTTGTGATTCCACTCTCCGCCAACTCACATCCTCACCCCTTCGTCACAATCTTGCCGCCTCACAAATGCCCGGGAGCTTTAAATGAGAAAATTTATGTAAATATATGTGGAGAAAATAATGAAACCAAAAACAACATTGTTCTCCCGGACACATATCAGACGGCAAGTATTTGTTTGTTTATCATCCTACCTTTTCCGTTTCAAACAAATCTTCAATACTGCAGTTCAATACCTTTGCAAGTAATGGGATTTTATCACTTCTTGGTTTTGCTGAATTTGTTTCCCACATTGCTATTGTGGAGCGAGTAACACCAATTTCTTTGCCAAGTTCCTCTTGTGTCATCTTATTTGACTCTCTCAACTCTTTTATTTTCATTTTTTCACCACCTTGTCAAGTATCTTGACATTATATTATCATATTCTAAATATATTTGTCAATACTCTTGACATATTTTTTTTATTTTCTCTTGATTGTCAATTTAATTGACATTATAATATAAATAGAGGTGATAATATGTTGAATCTTAAAAGAATCCGCGAGGAACATAAAATAAGCCAGCAAAAGCTTGCAAACAATATAGGCGTATCTCGTTCCACTGTTGCAATGTGGGAAACAGGAGGTAGTCAGCCTGATAACGAAAGTCTGATAAAACTTTCAAAATACTTTAGAGTATCCTTAGATGACCTTTTAAACAACACTTCTGAAATAATTAAATCTAAAGGTATAAAAATACCTGTACTCGGCAAAGTACAGGCTGGTATCCCTATGGAAGCTGTAGAGTATATTATAGATTGGGAAGAAATAACCCCTGAAATGGCGGCAACCGGTGAATACTTCGGATTGGTTGTTAAGGGTGATTCTATGGAACCCCGCTTTGTCGAAGGTGACGTTGTTATAGTGCGTAAACAAACAACTGCCGATACAGGTGACATTGTTATCGCCCTGGTTAACGGTGACGAAGCCACAATCAAGAAATTAAAACATATCAAAGGTGGCATTATGCTCGTTCCCCTTAACCCCGCTTACGAAACAATGTTTTACGATAAAGATGATATAGAAAATAAACCCGTTAATATAATCGGCAAAGTTGTAGAATTAAGAGGTAAGTTTTAACTATCAAACACTACTTTTAAAACTAAAAGAAGAGGTTGAATATGAATAATCTCGAAATTTTTTTGTGCATTATATTTAATTCTCTATGGATTATTCCTTTTATATTAGAAATTATAATTTATCCGTTTATTGAAAATTTAAAAAGGAAAAATATAGTCAACAGGCTAAATAAGGAATACAGCAAAACACATGGTTATAAGCTAAAATTACTATGCACAGATTGCAAGCATTGTATTTGGCGATACCACCATCCATTTAGTAAATATGGGAATAACTATTGGTTAGCTGTATCTAAAATTCCATATTATTGCAAAAAATTTAATAAACATTTAAAACACGATGGACAATTGAGATGCATTGCAAAATTAAGCAAAGATGCAATGTATGAAGAATAAAACATAAACAAAGACGCAAATTTTAAAGAGGTGGCACAATGTCAAATGATATAAAAGACATTATTGAACTTTTAACATCAGGAAAGGCCTTATTAGCTTATTTTCTTCTATATTTGATTTTAGGAATGTCATATGGATTATTTTCGAGAAAATCGAATGAGGAAAAAAATCATAATAAACCTATCCAAACACCCATCCGCACAGTTTCTGAAGTCAAACCAATAATTAAGTATGAAACAGCAGAAATTAAAGTTTTTTCCAAATCCAAAAACGAAGGTATATATGCATATTATGTTTATGCCCGTAAGGAAACTTCGGATACAAAGTATAAATTACCTGCTGAAATAATGGTGACAAAGTTAACCGTTTTTAACCATACCACTCACCATAAAAACGAGATAAAAAACAAATTAATTTCTTATGAATTACACAGAGTTTATTGGACAAATGGCGGTTATATATCTTTTGTTCCAGATAATCCTGCAACTGAATATACACTTCAGCAACTTGTAATCGGGGAAGAATCCCGCGTTATATCTGTTAAAGGTGATGTTTATTATATTACCCTTACAACAGAACCTGTTGACATGAATTTTCGACAATTAGAGGAAATAAAAAAAGAAGAGAAATTTCTTAAAAACTTAAAAGATGCTGTATATAAAAATATAGAATACTTACTCACAGACACAGTCAACAAACATGAATACTTTTCTGAACTGATTGCAGATTACAGACAATATTTAAATCTCCAAATTTCAGAAAATTTAAAAAACAAAGATAGACCGGCACTTAAAGCTTCAGAAGAAGTAAGAGAACTTTCTAAAAAACACAGAGATTTGGAAAAGGATTTCCACATACTTACATATCAATTGGATATGTATGAAAAAGTGTTTCCGTGGATAACAGAATTCAAAGAATTCTCTTTAAATGAGATTAAGGAAATAAGAAATGAAAAACAAGAGGTTAAATCAGAACGACAACATTTAAGTTCATATTTATCCCCTGATGAATATAACAAATTATCTCACATTGAAAAATATCAACTTGCTTTGGATAGGTATAAAAAGAAAGAAAAATCAAATTGGCAAATTGGAATTGAATTTGAAAGATATATAGGTTACCTATATGAAACCAAGGGATATAAAGTTACATACTATGGAGCAAAAAAAGGTCTTGAAGATTTAGGCAGGGACTTGATTGTTTCAAAAGGCAATGACATTGTTGTTATTCAATGTAAAAACTGGAGTAAAGATAAAACCATACACGAAAAGCACATATTTCAATTGTTTGGCACAATGTTTGCCCTCAATGTTGAAAAGTCAAAGAATAACAATAAAATTGTATTTGAAAACGAAACCATAGAATTCAATAACATATCTGGGGAATTTATTACAACAACTAAACTTTCAGATACATCAAGACTATACGCTGATAGATTAAATATTAAAGTACAGGAAAATGTTGACTTTAATAAAAACTATCCTTGTATAAAATGCAATATAGGCAAAGACGGTGAAAAAATATATCATTTACCATTTGATCAACAATACGATAATATCGTTATTGATGCTTCAAAGGGCGAATGTTATACGAATACAGTACAAGAAGCCGAAGATTTAGGATTCCGTCATGCTTTTAGGTGGAGAAACAACGATTAAAAAAGAGGTGATATTATGGCAAAGTACACCAAACGGCCCGATGGGCGTTATGAAACTAAAGTAGACATCGGATATGATGATAACGGAAAAAGAAAACGAAAAACTTTATATGCTCTTACAATAAGGGAACTGGATACTAAGGTTGCAGAGCTTCATCAAAAGCTCAGTAAAAACATTCCTGTAACTGATGAAAATATTACTTTCGGTGAATGGGCTAAAATATGGTTAAAGGTATACAAGCCTGACATTACCGAAAGAACACGAAAACGATATAAAAGCGTACTCGATAATAATTTTAATAAAATTAATAATATCAGACTTCAAAAACTCCAAATGCATCATGTGCAGGAAATGTTTACAGAACATAAAGGCAATCCGCAGCTTGCATATAAAATATTAAAAGCAATAATTTCTGCAGCAATAGACAATGACCTTATCTATAAAAATGTTGCTAAAAACATTAATCTTCCGGAATATACAGCCGATACCAGACGTGCACTTGAAGATTTTGAAATTGATGCTTTGGAAAAAGCTGAACTTAGCCTAAAGGAAAGAATATTTGTAGAATTATGTTTGTATGCCGGATGTAGACGTGGAGAAGCCCTTGCACTTACATTGTCAGATATTGATTTTAAAGAAGATACAATAAGAATTAATAAAACCATTGTATTTACTGACAACAATACACCTGAAATAAAAGACGGTACAAAGACAAAAAACGGTAGCAGGGTAGTACCTCTGTTAGAACCATTAAAATCTCACTTGCAAGAATATACAAATAATTTAAAAAGCATATATCTATTTAGTGGACGTAATAATATCCTTACAACAAAAACAGGTTACGAAAACCTTTGGGAACAAATACAAACAAAAGTAAATACCAAATGGCACGAAATAAGAGAAGAAACAAAAGATTTTATGCACCCTGCGGATATATCTTTCACAGCCCACTATCTAAGACACACCTATTGTACCAATTGTTATAATAGCGGAATAGATGTTAAAACCTGTCAGTACCTCATGGGACATACCAATATTAAAACAACTTTGGAAATTTATACTCACCTCGATAAAGAAAAAAATAATATTAATTCAAAGGATAAATTACAGAGTTTTATAAACAATGGTCGTCAAATGGTCGTCAACAGCTAAAAATTACAATAAAATACAAAAATATAAAAAACCCACAATCCCTTATAGATTGTGGGTTTTTTGGCATTTATTAATTCAAATTATTCGTTAACTGAAGCAACAACGCCTGAACCTACTGTTCTACCACCTTCACGGATAGCGAAACGAAGACCTTCTTCGATAGCGATAGGAGTGATAA
>CAZNKU010000058.1:0-7793 GCA_964573775.1 uncultured Clostridiaceae bacterium
TTCTTCACATATTTCTATACAGCTATTCAGTACAATCCTATTGAAATGGCAAATAATATGAAGAAGAACGGTGGTTTTATCCCTGGTATTCGTCCGGGTAAAACAACCTCAGATTATATCAACAAGAGTATGTCAAAAATTACCTTGGCAGGTGCTATCTTCCTTGGGTTGATTGCGGTGTTGCCAATTCTGATGTCACAGTTTGCAGGTATTAATATCAGTATCGGTGGTACATCACTTCTTATTATGGTTGGTGTTGCACTTGAAACTGTTAAGCAACTTGAATCACAGATGGTAATGAGACATTACAAAGGATTCTTAGAATAATTAATAACGTGATTGTGGGGATAAAATTCCCCACAGCCACAGATTTGTTGGGAGGTTAACCCGAATGAAAATGCTTATTATGGGGGCTCCCGGAAGCGGTAAAGGTACCCAATCCGAGATTCTTGTAAATAAATTAGGAATACCCACAATATCAACAGGTGCCATGCTTCGTGCAGCTATTGCAGAAGGTACTGAAGTTGGTAAGGAAGCTTCAAAATATATCAATGATGGTAAGTTGGTTCCGGATTCTGTTATGATTGATTTGGTTCTTGACAGAGTATCAAAGGACGATTGCAAAAACGGATATATCCTTGACGGTTTTCCAAGAACTTTGGCACAAGCAGAAGCTATGACAGAAGCAAACATCGACATAGATTGTGCACTTATGATAGATGTGGCTGACGAAGATATTATTGCTCGTATCGGTGGCAGAAGAGTCTGCTCCAAGTGCGGTGCAACATATCATACAAAGTTCAAACCATCTTCTAAAGGAGATGTGTGTGAACAGTGCGACGGCAAGCTTGAAATCAGAGCAGATGATGCTCCTGAAACAGTAGTAAGCCGTTTGGAAACATATCACAAAATGACAGCTCCGGTTATTGACTACTACGATAAAATGAGCAAGCTGATTGCAGTAAAGGCTGTTGAAGGCGTAGCGGAAACAACAGAGCTGGTATTAAAGGCGTTGGGTAAATAATATGATTACTATAAAATCAGCAAGTCAGATTGACAAAATGAAAAAGGCAGGCGAAATTGTTGCTCTTACTCATGAATTGATGAAAAAGAATGTTTGTGACGGAGTTACAACAAAAGAGCTTGACCGCATTGCTGAAGAATTTATAAGATCAAAGGGTGCAATACCATCCTTCAAAAACTATAACGGATATCCCGCAAGTATTTGTGCATCAATAAACGATGTAGTCATACATGGGATACCGGGAAATACCCGTCTTAAAAACGGTGATATAATAGGTATAGATATCGGAGCATATATAGATGGTTATCACGGAGACAGTGCAAACACCTACGGTGTCGGCGATATTTCCAAAGAAGCTGCTGACCTTATCGAGGCTGCTAAGGGTGGCTTTGAGGCAGGTATAAAAATGGCAGTTCAGGGAAACCGCGTAGGAGATATATCAGCTGCAGTTCAACAATATGTTGAAGCCCGCGGATATTCGGTAGTACGCGAATTTGTCGGCCATGGGGTAGGTGCACAGATGCATGAGGAGCCTGAGGTTCCTAACTACGGCAGGGCAGGCCACGGGCCAAGGCTGTGTGCAGGTATGACTCTTGCTGTAGAGCCGATGATAAATGCAGGCAAAAGAGATATTGTAATGCTTGATGATGAATGGACTATCGTCACACAGGATGGTTCACTTTCAGCACATTATGAACATTCAATTGCCATAACAAAGGATGAACCGATATTATTGACAGTTTGTCGCTGATGAGGTGAATTTATGACAATTTCTCCAGGAGATATTGTGTATTCAACAGCAGGCAGAGACAGCGGATGTTGCTTTGCGGTAATAGCTGTTGAAAAAAACTTCGTGTTTATATGCGACGGTAAAAGTCGGAAGATAGAAAAACCCAAAAAGAAAAAGGTCAGGCATATAAAAATCGGCTACGGTCACTCAGAGTTTATATCCGAAAAGATAAAAAAAGGTGAGATTATTACAAACCGTGAGCTGAAAAGAGAACTTAGACCTTATGTTAAAGCTTTAATCCCGAAATAAAGGTAATGGGATAGCGGAAATGGAGACAGATTATATGGCTAAAGACGATGTTTTAGAACTTGAAGGTACTGTCCTTGAGGCACTACCTAATGCAATGTTTAAAGTTGAGCTTGAGAACGGACATCAGATTCTGGCTCATATTTCAGGAAAATTAAGAATGCACTATATAAGAATTTTGCCCGGTGATAAGGTAACAGTTGAAATGTCAACATACGACCTTACAAAAGGCAGAATTACATGGCGTGCAAAGTAATTACTTTAAAGTAGGCGTGAAATCGCCATACCGGAGGTGTATTATAATGAAAGTAAGACCATCAGTTAAAAAGATGTGTGAAAAATGCAAAGTAATCAAAAGAAAAGGTAAAATCATGGTAATATGCGAAAATCCAAAGCATAAGCAGAGACAGGGCTAATATTATCAATTACATTTGATTGCGGCTGACAATGCATAGCATGGCAGAAACATTTATCCTTGTGCAGGAGTTTGTGCCTAGCTACGCAATTGTAAATTGAATGCGATAATATTAATCAGGTTTTTAAAAATATAAATTCAAGCATGTTACAAATATTACGGAGGTGAATATTTCAAATGGCAAGAATAGCAGGTGTTGACTTACCAAGAGAAAAACGAGTAGAAATCGGTTTGACATATGTATACGGTATTGGTAGAACAAGCTCAAACAAGATTTTGGCAAAAGCAGGCATTAATCCTGATACAAGAGTCAAAGATTTGACAGAAGACGAAGTTGCAAAGTTGAGAGATATCATCGATGCAGAATATACAGTTGAAGGTGACTTGCATAGAGAAGTCGCTCTTAACATCAAACGTTTGCAGGAAATCGGCTGCTACCGCGGCATCAGACATAGAAAAGGTCTTCCTGTACGTGGACAGAACACAAAGAACAATGCTAGAACTCGTAAGGGTCCTAAGCACACAATCGCAAACAAGAAGAAATAATAACATTTAAGCGGTTATAACTTAACGAAGGAGGGATTTTGCTATGGCAAAAGTTGCTACTAGAAGAAGAACTGGTAAAAAGCGCGAACGTAAGAATATAGAAAAAGGCGCTGCACATATTCGCAGTACTTTTAACAATACTCTTGTAACTATTACAGACCTTGCAGGTAATGCTATTTCATGGGCAAGTGCAGGTGGTCTTGGTTTCAGAGGTTCAAAGAAGAGCACTCCATTTGCAGCTCAGATGGCTGCTGAAACTGCAGCAAAAGCAGCAATGGAACATGGTATGAAAACAGTAGAAGTTTATGTTAAGGGACCGGGTGCAGGCCGTGAAGCTGCAATCAGAGCATTGCAGGCAACAGGTTTGGACGTTACTTTGATTAAAGATGTTACTCCGATTCCACATAATGGTTGTCGTCCACCAAAGAGACGTCGTGTGTGATTTTTAAAATTAGGAGGTGTAAGTAAAAATGGCAAGATATACAGGTGCCGTTTGCAGATTGTGCAGACGTGAAGGTCAGAAATTGTTCCTTAAGGGCGAAAGATGCTACACAGATAAGTGCGGTTTAACTCGTCGTGCTTATGCTCCTGGTCAGCACGGTCAGGGCAGAAAGAAACTTTCTGGTTACGGTTTACAGTTAAGAGAAAAGCAGAAAGCTCGTCGTTATTACGGCGTTTTGGAAGGTCAGTTCAGACATTATTTTGAATTGGCTAATAAAAAAGCAGGTGTTACAGGTGAAAACTTGTTGGCAATTTTGGAAAGCAGACTTGACAACGTAGTTTACCGCCTTGGTTTTGGTACTTCAAGACCGGAAGCAAGACAGCTTGTAAGACATGGTCATTTTACAGTTAACGGTAAAAAGGTAAACATTCCTTCTTACTTAGTTAAAGTTGGCGATGTTATTGCTATCAAAGAAGAAAGCAAGAGCTCAGAAAAAATTAAAAATGTTATCGAAATTACCGCTTCAAGAGTAATTCCAAAGTGGTTGGATCTTGATAACAATACACTTACAGGTAAGGTTGTTGCTGTTGCAGAAAGAGAAGATATCGATCTTCCATTGGAAGAACATCTTATCGTCGAATTGTATTCTAAGTAATAATCACCCTCGTAACACAAAGTGCATTTTGCACTTTGGTGTTACAGCAAGCAAAATATATATAGCATATTTGGTAAGGAGGGTTTATAAATGATCGAAATAGAAAAGCCAAAAATAGAATGTGTTGAACTTAGTGAACGCGGTGATTACGGCAGATTTGAGGTAGAACCACTTGAACGTGGTTACGGTATGACACTTGGTAACTCTTTAAGAAGAATACTTTTGTCATCACTACCGGGTGTTGCGGTATCATCTATTAAAATTGACGGAATTCTTCATGAATTCTCAACAATTCCTGGTGTTAAGGAAGATGTTACAGAAATCGTTCTTAACATTAAGGATTTGTGCGCTAAGTTATACAGCGAAGGACCAAAGGTTGTTTACATTGAAGCTGAAGGTCCCGGCGAAGTTTGTGCAAGACACATCAAAGCAGATGCAGATGTTGAAGTTCTAAACGGAGATTTGCATATTGCTACACTTAATAAAGACGCAAAGCTTTATATGGAAATCACTCTTAACAAAGGCAGAGGTTATGTTTCACAGGATAAGAACAAGGTTACTAACCAGGGCATAATCGGTACCATACCGGTAGACTCAATATTCTCACCGGTGCGCAAGGTGAACTATACGGTTGAAAATACTCGTGTAGGTCAGGTTACTGACTATGACAAGCTTACATTGGAAGTTTGGACTGACGGTACAATTACACCTAACGAAGCAATTTCATTGGGTGCAAAAATCCTTAGTGAACATCTGAATTTGTTCATCGACCTTACAGATGAGGCAAGAAACACTGAAATCATGGTTGAAACAGTAGATTCCAAGAAGGAAAAGGTTCGTGAAATGACTATCGAAGAACTTGACCTTTCAGTTCGTTCTTACAACTGCTTGAAGCGTGCAGGTATCAACACAGTTGAAGACCTTACAAACAAGACAGAAGAGGATATGATGAAGGTTAGAAACCTTGGTAGAAAATCTCTTGAAGAAGTAAGAGAAAAGCTTCATGAACTTGAAATGGACTTTAAGGCTGAAGAAGATTAATTTTTAGATAGGAGGCGGCAACTACAATGGCAGTTCAGAGAAAATTGGGAAGACCAACTGACCAGCGTATTGCAATGCTAAGAAATCTTACAACATCTTTGCTTGAAAACGGTAAAATCGAAACAACTGTTACTCGTGCAAAGGAAGTAAGAAGCACAGCAGAAAAAATGATTACGCTTGGTAAGACAAATACATTACACACTCGCAGACAGGCTATGAGCTATATTACTAAGGAAGATGTAGTTAAGAAATTGTTCGACGAAATCGCTCCAAAGTATGCTGACAGAAACGGTGGTTACACAAGAATCATCAAAATCGGCCCTCGTCGTGGTGACGCTGCAGAAATGTGTATTATTGAATTGGTTTAATACATTAAATTAAAAGACCGACTGAATTTCAGTCGGTCTTTTTGTGTATAAATGAGTAAAAATCAAATCTGATATCACAACTCTTTATTTTCGAAATTAAAGTTTGTTTCAATAAAATTTCTTGCTTTATTTTTTTCTTTAAATATAGAATATGCAATAAGCATTTTTGCATATGTTGCCTCTGTAGTGTATCCGTATAAAAAAGTTATATTGTTGTGGTTTGCAATAATACCCGTTGTTTCATATACATCTCCGCTTAATTTTGCAGGAGAATAGTAGGTGTCCATATTAAGTTTGTCACATTTGTCTATCATATATAAAATTGAGTTTACACCGTAATTTGTGTTTTTCAAAGTTTTTTGTGCACATGCCGTACCGGAATGATAAGTGCCGTGAAGTACCGCAGAAAATTTACTGTAATCAAATATAGCATAGTTTATGCCTACATATGGTTGTATCATAAGTACGCATTCTTTAAGAGGGGGCATATTGTATATGTCCACTGCTTTTACAACTTTGTTTTTCGGATACATTTTCTCAAGTTCATTAAAATATGAGGAATAATTTTCTTCATTGATTTCAGTGATATTTAATGCATCTTTGCTGTAAAAATCCTCAGAATAATTTTTGCATTGTTCAAGGCGAGATGCCATATGAATGTACATTTGGTTGTCTGACAAATTTTTATAAGTTACGTAAATATTGGGTTGAATATCTCTGCATATACATTCTATTGCACACCTGAAATTTTCATCTCCGTTTGAACGGGGAGATTCCAGACGTTCGTTTGCGGAAACAAAAAATACAGGTACATCTGTTCCGCTAAGCAGCATAGAAAATAAGGATGCAGAGTATGCAAGTGTATCTGTACCATGGGCAAAGATAATACCGTCATATTTTTTGCATTTTGTATGTTTGCGGTATGTATCTATTATAACATTCCACTTTTCCACAGTTATATTTTCGCTTAGTATATATAAGTTTTCCGTAATGTCAATATTAACTTTGTCAACATATGGAGAATCGGACCTTTCAAAATTTGCCTTAAGCTTAACGCCTGCATTTTTGCTGACTGACAAAGTTCCCACTTCGTTAACTTCAGTACAAATTGTTCCGCCAACCAATATCAGCAAAATATTTTTCATACTTCCTCCTATAAATAACGGGAGCAATATTTATTACTCCCGTTGCATTTATTATTTTTTAAGCTTTGCCTCAAGTGTTTCTTTAATAACTGCAGGGTCTGCAGCACCCTTAAGCTCTTTCATACAAGCACCAAACAACGCCTGAATAGCTTTTACTTTACCGTTTTTGTAATCTTCAACAGCCTGAGGGTTGTTAGCAATAACACCATCAATTACACCGTCGATAGCAGATGAATCAAGCTTTTTATCAAGACCGTTTTCCTTATAGTAAGTCATAGGTTCAATGCCGTCTTCAATAAGAGCAATAAGCATCTTTTTACCAATATTACGGTTAATTTTGCCTTCATCAGCCATTTTTATAACTGTTGAAAGCTGTTCGGGTGTAGCATTAAGGTCATTCAGTGTTTTACCGTCCTTACGCAAAATACCTGCACAGTCTGTAAGAATCCATGCAGCAGTATCCTTTGCATTACATCCCAAAGCAACTGTATCATCAAGCAATTTGCTTATTTTGTTGTTTGAAATAAGCATATCAATTTCTTTTTCAGAAATGCCTGCTTCACGGTATTCTTCAGCCTTTTCGTCAACAGCAACAGGCTTGTTTGCCTTAATCTGTTCCAGCCATTCGTCATCAATAACGATAGGCATAAGGTTTGCATCAGGGAAATATCTGTAATCTGCTTCTGTTTCCTTGTTACGCATTGCTGATGTTTTGCCGCTTACATCGTCAAAACGTCTTGTTTCCTGAACAAGCTCTTCTGTGCCAAATTCCAATGCATCTATATGACGCTGTGATTCATACTTGATAGCACGTTCAATTGCTTCAAAGGAGCTCATATTTTTAATTTCTGTACGAACGCCAAATTCCTCACTGCCTTCAGGACGTACCGAAATGTTAACGTCGCAACGCATAGCGCCTTCTTCACATTCTGAAATTCCGCCTGAACGGAACATGGATTTTAGTTTGTTAAGATATGTTACAACTTCTTCAGCATTGCGAAAATCAGGCTGAGTAACAATTTCGATAAGTGGTACACTTGTTCTGTTAAAGTCTACATAAGAATATTTACCGCCGTGTACAAGCTTACCTGCGTCTTCTTCCATATGAATCTGCTTAATGC
>CAZNKU010000059.1:0-7616 GCA_964573775.1 uncultured Clostridiaceae bacterium
TATAGCTTCCTTTTTCGCAATCTGCCAGCGTGCCGATAGGTTTATCGACACGCTGGAAGGAACGCTTTGCGTTCCTTTTTTTTATCTTATAGGAAATTACTACACATGTGGTGTATGTAATTTCCTATATTACACAAAAGTGCACCTTAATCCCCCAAGATTGGGGGCAGGGGGTTGAAGTGTTTTCAAAACACTTTTTTATTAAATGTGAATAATTTGTTAAGGGTATTGACAAAAATATAATTTGGGTGTATCTTATATGTAGTGATTAGCACTCGACCTCGGTGAGTGCTAACAGGAAACAAATAAGGTTGATTCGAGGTGAGATAGTGGAACTGAGTGAAAGAAAAAGAAAAATATTGGGTGCAATAATTGAAAGTTATATTGAAACCGCAGAGCCTGTAGGTTCAAGAACTATTGCAAAGCTTGCTGATATGAGTATCAGTTCTGCTACTATCCGAAACGAAATGGCAGACCTTGAAGAAATGGGACTTTTGGTAAGTCCTCATGCATCTGCCGGCCGTATACCTACTAGTATGGGGTACAGAGTATATGTAGATAAGCTTATGACACAGTATGAAATGTCAAGCAATGAGCTTTCAAAAATGCAGTCTATGATGGAGCTTCAGGTTGATAATATAGACGGTATGATTCAGGAAATTGCAAATATTTATTCAAAGCTTACCAACTATACGGTAATCGGTTTTTCACCAGGTAACAACAAGGGGTACATTAAGAACTTCCATATGGTGCCTGTTGATGACCATACAGCACTATTAATAGTGGTTACCGATAAAAATGCAGTTAAGAACAAAAAAATTACTTTTGATTTTGAGATAAGTGCAGGGGAATGTATGAAGATTTCCTCAATGCTTAATGAAAAGCTTGTAGGTCTTACAACGGATAAAATTAATCTTTCTAAGATAACAGAAGTTCAGGACAGTATGCAGGAGCATAAAAATATTTTGATGAGCATACTTGATTTTATAAATGAATGTATAGAATCACTTGACGATTCGGAGGTTTTTTCAAAGGGTGTTACAAACCTTCTTAGTTTCCCTGAATACAGTAATGTTGCAAAGGCAAAAGAACTTTTGGAGTTTTTAGATAATAAAAATAATGTTCACAAGGCTATTGCGTTGGGTGAAAACAAAAAGGTTAAAATTATAATAGGTGATGAAAATGATGTTGTAGAGCTTAAGGATTGCTCGATTATTCTCTCACCCTACAATGCAGGCAGCAAGGGCTACGGCATAATCGGTTTGATTGGACCCACCAGAATGAATTATTCAAAGGCGGTTTCAAATATAGAATTTTTGACACAACAGTTTGAACATCTCTTGCCGGGAGGAGGCGACGACAATGAACAAGGAAAAGACAACTGAAGCTACAGAAGAGTTGGAGCAGGAGGCAGTTGAAGAAACAACTGAAAATACTGAAGCGGCAGAAGAGGTTGAAGAAAAAGACCCTCTTGCAGAGCTTAACGAACAGTATCTTAGACTTGCGGCTGAATATGACAATTACAAGCGCCGTACAACTCAAGAAAAAATTCAGATTTATACAAACTCCGTTGCAGAGGTTTTAGAACAGATTTTACCTTTTGTAGATAATCTTGCAAGAGCAACTGCAGTGGAAGTAACAAGTGATGATGCAACTAAGCTTTTAGAGGGCATAAAGCTTGTGGAAAGACAGTTTATAGAAACACTTACAAGTATAGGTGTTGAAGAAATTAAGGCTGTTGGTGAAAAGTTTGACCCTAACCTTCACAATGCGGTAATGCACGTTGATGATGAATCAATAGAGGGCGAAGAAATTGTAGTTGAAGAATTTATAAAAGGCTATAAATATAAAGATAAAGTAATAAGACATTCAACCGTAAAGGTTGCAAACTAATTTTGTGAAAAATGAAAGGATGATAAATTATGGCAAAAATTATAGGTATTGACTTGGGTACAACAAACTCATGCGTAGCGGTTATGGAGGGTGGAGAACCTGTTGTAATTCCTAACGCAGAGGGTGCAAGAACAACTTCATCAGTTGTTGCTTTTTCTAAAAATGGTGAAAGATTGGTAGGTCAGATTGCAAAGCGTCAGGCTGTTGCAAATCCTGACGGTACTATCGCTTCAATTAAAAGAGATATGGGTACAGACAGACGTGTAGACGTTAACGACAAAAAGTTTTCACCTCCGGAAATTTCTGCAATGATTTTGCAGAAGCTTAAGGCGGATGCTGAAGCTTATCTTGGTGAAACAGTAACACAGGCAGTTATTACTGTTCCTGCTTACTTTAATGACTCACAGCGTCAGGCTACTAAGGATGCAGGTAAAATTGCAGGTCTTGAAGTTTTAAGAATTATCAACGAACCTACTGCTGCAGCTTTGGCTTACGGTCTTGATAAGGATAATGATGAAAAGATTATGGTATACGACCTTGGTGGTGGTACATTCGACGTATCTATTCTTGAAATTGCCGATGGTGTATTTGAAGTATTGGCTACAAGCGGTAACAACCGTCTTGGCGGTGACGACTTTGATGCTAAAATCGTTAACTACCTTGCAGACGAATTCAAAAAGGAAAACGGCATAGATCTTAGAAATGATAAAATGTCACTTCAGAGACTTACAGAAGCTGCTGAAAAGGCAAAAATTGACCTTTCAGGCGTAACTTCAACAAATGTTAACCTTCCGTTTATTACAGCAGATGCAACAGGTCCTAAACACCTTGATATTACTATTACAAGAGCTAAATTTGATGAAATTACAGCAGACCTTGTAGAAGCTACAATGGAACCTGTAAGAAATGCTCTTCGTGATTCAGGTCTTTCAGCATCTGATATCAGCAAGATTTTGCTTGTTGGCGGTTCAACACGTATACCTGCTGTACAGGAAGCTGTTAAGAGAATTATTGATAAAGAACCTACAAAGGGTATAAACCCTGACGAATGTGTTGCTATGGGTGCTGCTATTCAGGGCGGTGTACTTGGCGGCGACGTAAAGGGCGTACTTCTTTTGGATGTAACACCACTTTCACTTGGTATTGAAACTGAAGGCGGTATCTGCAACAAGATTATTGAAAGAAATACAACTATTCCTACAAAGAAGAGCAGAATTTATTCTACTGCTTCTGACAACCAGCCAAGCGTTACAATCAACGTTTTGCAGGGTGAAAGAGAAATGGCTGCATACAATAAGTCACTTGGTCACTTCGAACTTTCGGGTATTGCTCCGGCACCTCGTGGTGTACCACAGATTGAAGTAACATTTGATATTGATGCTAATGGTATTGTTAATGTTTCTGCTAAAGACCTTGGCACAGGTGCTTCTCAGAAAATTACTATTACTGCAAGCTCTAACCTTTCTGAAGAAGAAATCAACAAGGCTGTAGAAGATGCAGAAAAATTTGCTGAAGAGGATAAGAAGGCTAAGGAAAAGGTAGAAATTAAGAATAAGGCTGAAGGTCTTGTATTCCAGAGTGAAAAGGCTCTTGGTGAAATCGGTGACAAGATTTCTGCTGAGGAAAAGGCTACAATCCAGGCTGAAGTAGATAAGGTTAAGGATGCTCTTAAGACTGAAGATACAGAAAAGATTAAGGCTGCAACAGACGAGCTTGAAAAGAAATTCGGTGAAATTGCAACTAAGCTTTATCAGCAGGCACAGCCTGAAGGCACACCTGACATGGGCGCAGGTGCTCAGCAGTCTGCTCCTAACGATGACAACACAGTAGATGCAGAATATACTGTTGATGACAATCAGTAATTTTAAAACCAGAATAGGGATGTGAAAAAGTTCAGACCGTTCTGAAACATTTTTTCCTATCCCTTATAACAAGCGGTGTAAAATTTCGTTTTTACACCGCCTATTGTGGTTAAGAGGTGAGAAATTTGGCAGAAAAAAGAGATTATTATGAAGTCCTTGGACTTTCCAAGGGTGCTTCCGATGATGAAATAAAAAAAGCATATCGCAGGCTTGCAAAAAAATATCATCCTGACCTTAATCCTGATGACAAGCAGGCAGAGGCTAACTTTAAAGAGGTTAACGAAGCGTATGCTGTACTTAGCGATAGCGACAAAAAGGCTAAATATGACCAGTTTGGTCACGCAGGTGTAGACGAACAAGGCGGCTTTGGCGGTGGTGGATTCGGTGGCTTTGGAGGCTTTGGAGATATTGACCTTGGTGATATTTTCGGCTCATTTTTTGGCGGAGGTTCATCGTCATCATCAGCAAGACGAAACGGCCCTCAGAGAGGTTCGGATATTGAACAGACAATCCAGCTTACTTTTGAGGAGGCTGCAAAGGGAACATCTGTTGATATCAATATAAACAGATATGAAAATTGTGACGAGTGTGGCGGCAGCGGTGCCAAAAAAGGAACTTCTCCCGAAACTTGTTCTAACTGTCAGGGCAGAGGTACTGTTAATGTGGTAAAGCGTACAATGCTTGGTATGATGCAGTCAACTACTACATGTCCAAACTGCGGAGGCCGCGGTAAAATCATAAAGGAAAGATGTTCTAAGTGCGGCGGAAGCGGTCAGGAAAGAAAGTCAAAGAAAATTAATGTTAAAATTCCCGCAGGTATTGACCATGGTCAGACTATGACATTGCGTGGAGAAGGTAACAGAGGTAAAAATGGCGGACCAAGCGGTGATGTTTACCTTACAATTTTAATAAAACCTGATAAATTATTTACCAGAAACGGCTATGATGTACACTACACAATGCCAATTACATTTATTGAAGCTGTATTGGGTGCAGAAATTGATGTTGTTACTCTTCATGGTAAGGTTAAGCTTAAGATTCCCGAAGGTACTCAGAACGGTACAACATTTAAGCTTCGTGGCGAAGGTATGGAAAAACTCCGTGGTAGCGGAAGAGGCGACCAATATGTAAAAATTATGGTTGAGGTTCCTAAAAAGCTTAACTCAAAGGAAAAGAAAAAGCTTCGGGAATTTGGGGATTTATTAGGTCTTGAAAACTTCCAGCAAAAGAAAGGTTTCCTTGATAAAATTAAGGAGAAGATGAAGTAATGAACGATTACAATCAGATAAAAGTTACTGTTAAACATGAAGATGCAGATAACGCAACAGCGGTTATGACTGCTATGGATTTTTTTGGCGGACTTATGATAGAGGATTTTTCCGATATTGATACATGCCCTTGGGATTATGTTGATGAGGAACTTCTGAAAAAGGATAAAACTGTTGTAAGTATAAGCGGTTATATGGAAACTAATGAAAATGTTATGTCAGTTTTAGAACAGCTTAAAATTATGCTTCCTCAGGATGCTAAAGTTGAGGTTATTTCCGTAAATGAGGATGACTGGGCAAATAACTGGAAAAAGTATTATCATCCTATCCGTGTAGGTAAAAACCTTGTTATCAAACCTTCATGGATTGATTATGAAAAGCAGGAAAATGACATTATAGTAGAGCTAGACCCGGGTATGGCATTTGGTACGGGTACACACGAAACAACACGTATGTGTATGATGCACCTTGAAAAGTATATAAATGAAAATTCAAGAGTGCTTGATGTAGGATGCGGTAGCGGAATTTTATCAATTACATCATTGCTTATTGGCGCAAAAGAAGTTACGGGTGTGGATATTGACCCTGTTGCAGTAAAGGTGGCAATAGAAAACGGTGAAATGAATAATTTTAGAACACCGCAGTATAACATCAAAAGAGGCAACCTTGTGGATGAAGCACAAGGCAAATATGACGTTATAGTTGCAAATATTATTGCAGATGTTATCATAGGCGTTTGCGGTGATGTTAAGCAGTTTATTGCTGATGATGGTGTGTTTATTTCTTCAGGTATTATTTGTGATCGTAAGGAAGATGTTAAAAAAGCATTTGCAAAGCAGGGCTACAAAATAGTAGAGGAACTTGAAGAAGGCGAATGGGTATCATTTGTGTGTAAGAAATGAGAACTTAATATAGCATTTTAAAAATTTGTTTCTCTGAAATAACAAAATCCACCTTTCGGTTATAAATTGACCTAAAGGTGGATTTTTTGTGTTTTAATTAAGTTTTGTACCACATTCCTGACAGAATCTAGTATCCGGGGTAAAACTGCATCCACAGTTTGGACATGTGACTCTGAAATCAGGGACATCAAGGTCGCCTGCCATTCTGAAATGCATACGAACACGGCTTTCCTCAGTTTGCACAGGCTCAATCGGTTGAATTTGCTGTACGGGTTCAACTGGCTGAACCGGTTGAACAGGTTCGATAGGCTGAACAGGTGGCTGGTACTGTTGTGCCGGTTGTTCGTATGTTGTATCGGCAGTCCGATTATTATCTGTTGGTGCGTATTTTTCCATATACATTGTAGAAGGCATTTCGTCTTTTTGGGCAACCTCAAGAACAAATGAGTTTGTCCAAAATCCCGGCTTCATCCACACTTTTGTAAAGAAAACACGGTTTTGGGGTGTTATTTCAATTAAGAGGTCGTTACAACCTCTGTTCATTCCACATGCAATGTGAAGTCTGTGTGTACCGTATTTAACAGGAATATGCAAGGATTCCTTGTTACCTATGTAACCGTATGGTTGCTCATCTATATATATTCCAAATCCTCCTGCAATACCTAAAGGTGATCCTTTGCGGTAAAGGTAAATAATACCGTCTTCAGGTATGTTAAGGGGCTGTTTGCATTTTGAACAACAGGCACCAAATTCTGTATTCATAACGTTTCCACATGAACACTTAAATCTTACCATATACAACACTCCTTATGCTTTTTATTTTATTCTAACACAAAATCAAAAAAAATGTCAACTATTGACAAATTTTTGTGCTTAAATATTCTTAAACAATGACAAAATTGCAATAAAAACTATTGACATATAAAATTCAAAGTGTTACAATTAAGATAATATAATAATATAAACCGTTGAGGCAGAAAAAAGTCAGTAAACAGTTTTTCAGCGAGCGGATTACGGTGTGAGTTCCGCAAAACTGCCTGAGTAATATGGACTGCTGAGGGCGATGTTAAATGCATCGACGTTCGACCTGCGTTAAGTGTCAGGGATATGTTGGTATCTCACTAAGGGGCTATGCCCGAAACAAGGTGGCACCGCGGAATTTGTATTTTCGCCCTTGATTTGCATATATGCTTATCAAGGGCTTTTGTATTTTGGAGGCAATGTTTATGTATATTTTTAAAACAAATCCTGATTTTCGATGGCGAAAGCGATTTTAACTTGAATCCACATTAAAGGAGATTTTATTATGAATAAATATAAAAATTTTGATAATTACTTAAAAGAATATCCATCAGAAGACGGATATTTTGGTGAATACGGCGGTTCTCATATTGCACCCGAGCTTCAGCAGGCTTTTAAGGAAGCTGATGATGCATACGAGGCTATATGCCATTCCGCACAGTTTATAAACGAGCTTCGCAGAATAAGAAAAGAATTTCAGGGAAGACCTACTCCTGTTTATCACTGCGAAAGACTTTCCAAAATATTTGGCAACTGCCAGATTTATTTAAAGCGTGAAGACTTAAACCACACAGGTGCTCATAAGCTTAATCACTGTACGGGTGAAGGCCTGCTTGCAAAATATATGGGCAAGAAAAAGGTTATTGCCGAAACAGGTGCAGGTCAGCATG
>CAZNKU010000060.1:0-7540 GCA_964573775.1 uncultured Clostridiaceae bacterium
GTTGAAAACCGTCTTGTTGGTATGAAATGCCGTGGCGTATATGAAACACCCGGCGGTGCAATCCTTTACTTTGCACACGATTATCTTGAAACAATGTGTCTTGACAAATATGTAATGCACAAAAAGCAGGAGCTTGCAATTACATTTGCAGACCTTGTATACAACGGTCAGTGGTATTCACCACTTCGTGAAGCTTTGTCAGCTTTTGTTGACAAAACTCAGGAAAATGTTACAGGTAAAGTTAAAATCAAGCTTTACAAGGGCAATATGATTAAGGCAGGCGTATGGAGTGACTATTCATTGTATTCAGAAGAACTTGCTACTTTTGATGAAGATGAGGTTTACAACCAGAGCGATGCTGAAGGCTTTATCAATTTGTTTGGTTTGCCAATCAAGGTACAGGCACAGGTAAATCAGAAAAATGGCAAGTTGAAATAATACAGGTTTAAAAAATGCACAGAAAATAACAAGGCGGAGAAATCCGCCTTGTATCTGTATATTATGGAGGTTTTTATATGGATAAAATGTGGGCAGGTCGTTTCGACAAGGCTCTTGATAAAATGGCTGATGATTTTAACTCATCAATACATTTCGACTGTAAAATGTACAAGCAGGACATTACAGGCTCTATGGCACATGCAACAATGCTTGCAGCACAGGGTATAATTACAGATGCCGACCGTGATGCGATTATTGACGGTTTGCAGTCTATACTTGATGACATAAATTCAGGCAAGCTTGCCTTTGATATGGATGCAGAGGATATACATATGTTTGTGGAATCCGAGCTTACAAAAAGAATAGGTGACACGGGCAAAAGACTTCACACGGCACGTAGCCGTAACGACCAGGTTGCTTTGGATATAAGAATGTATCTTCGTGACGAAACTGCAGAAATTATTGAGCTTTTAAAAAAGCTTATTGAAGTTGTTACAAACAAGGCGGAAGAATACAAAGATGCTATTATGCCTGGCTACACTCATTTGCAAAGAGCACAGCCCATAACATTTGCACACCACCTGCTTGCTTACGGTATGATGTTTTCCCGTGACATTTCGCGTTTGCAGGATGCCGTAAAAAGAATGAATTATTCACCGCTTGGTAGCTGTGCACTTTCAGGCACAACATATAACACAGACCGTTATATGGTAGCGGAAAAGTTGGGCTTTGACGGTATTACTTTAAACAGTATTGACGGCGTTTCCGACCGAGATTTCTGCATAGAGCTTATGAGTGCATATTCAACTGCAATGATGCACCTTTCAAGATTTTCGGAAGAAGTTATACTATGGGCATCTTGGGAATTTAAGTATATTGAGCTTGACGATTCCTACACAACAGGCTCAAGCATTATGCCACAGAAGAAAAATCCTGATATGGCAGAATTGGTAAGAGGTAAAACAGGCAGAGTTTACGGTAACTTAATGGCTACTCTTACAATGCTAAAAGGCTTGCCACTTGCATACAATAAGGATATGCAAGAGGATAAGGAAGCAATTTTCGACAGTATTGAAACTTTAAAAATGTGCCTTGGTGTTTTCACACCTATGATAGATACAATGAAGGCTATTCCCGAAAATATGTATGCGGCGGCACAAAAGGGATTTATAAATGCCACAGACCTTGCAGACTACCTTGTTAAAAAGGGATTACCTTTTAGAAGTGCATACAAAATTGTAGGTACAATAGTTGGTGATTGCATTAAAAAGGGTATAGTTTTGGAAACAATGTCATTGGACGAATACAAAAAACAAAGCGAGCTTTTTGATGAAGATTTGTTTGAAGAAATTTCACTTAAAACCTGCGTGGAAAAACGTATTTCCGCAGGTGGTACAGGTTTGAAGTCTGTTGAAACACAGGTGGATTATTTGAGAAATTATATTAAATGATAAATTTTCAGTACAATCCTATTTGTAACAGGAGCAGTTTTATGAGAATATTGTGTATGACCAGTCGGCTTAGAATTATAAAATCGGAAATTAAAAGCTATTTTGCAAAGTTAAAACTTAAATCTAAAATGAAAAGCAGGGAATTTGTGATGGATACAATTAAGTTTAATAAGGGAAATGCACAGGTTGTTGCACACAGAGGCCTAAGCGGATTAGAGCCTGAAAATACGGTTGCGGCTTTTATTGCGGCAGGTAACAGAAGCTATTTTGGCGCAGAATGTGATGTGCACGTTACAAAAGACAGGAAATTTGTTGTAATTCACGACGATAATACAGGCAGAGTTGCCGAAAAAAACATTAATATTGACGAAAGCACCTTTGAAGAAGTACGCACAGTTGTACTTGACAACATTTGCGGTCTTGAAAGAAAAATTGTTGGAGCAGATGTTCATTACAGCAACAGGTCAGACCTTGTTATTCCCGAAATGCACGAATACATAAATATTTGCAAAAAATACGGTAAAAAATGTGTTTTAGAGCTTAAAAACAGAATAGAAAAGAAATATATTAAACAGATTGTTGATGAAATAAAGGAGCTTGATTACCTTGATGGTGTTATATTTATTTCCTTCAATCTTGATAATCTTATTGATTTAAGAAGTATTCTTCCTGAACAAAAAATACAGTACCTTGTACGTGAATACAACAAGGTTGTACTTGATACTTTGAATAAATACAAATTTGACCTGGATGTATACTATGGTTCGCTTACAAAAAATATTGTTGAAGAAGTTCATGCAAACGGTCACATTGTAAACTGCTGGACAGTTGACAACAAGGGTGACGGCGAAAGACTTGCTTCCTGGGGTGTAGACCAGATTACAACAAATATTCTTGAATAAATACGGAGCTGTCCTGTGGAAACAGAATAATTTCTTCGGTGCGTACTCCGGTGGAATTTGAAAGTGCCGTAAAGTCGGCAACGACAGTTTCTGCAAGCGGAGAAAAGCTTTGGAATTTTTAGGTGAGTACTATGAGCAGTTTAAAAGATAAAAGATTGTTTTTACTTGATATGGACGGCACAATTTACCTTGATAACGATTTGTTTGACGGGACATTGGAATTTTTGGACCATGTTAAAAAAATTGGAGGAAGATATATTTTTGTCACAAACAATTCCTCCAAAAGTGTAGATAAATATATTGAAAAGCTTGCATCTTTGGGTATTGAATCCACGGCAGATGACTTTTTGACATCCACAAATGCAACTGCTTTATATTTACAGAAGAAAAATTATAAAAAAATTTATGCTTTCGGCACAACTTCCTTTAAAGAACAGCTTGCCGATGAGGGGCTTACCATAACAGACAAGCTTGAGGATGACATTGACTGCCTTTGCATGGGCTTTGATACAGAATTATCATTCCAAAAGCTTGAGGATGCCTGCATACTTTTGGGCAGGGGTATTGACTACATTGCCACAAATCCTGATTGGGTGTGCCCTACATGGTATGGCTATGTGCCCGACTGCGGCTCTGTAAGTGAAATGCTTTTCAATGCTACAAAGCGCAGACCTGAATTTATAGGCAAGCCACAGCCCGATATGGCATACCTTGCAATGAAAAAAACAGGCTATAAGCCTGAAGAAACCGTAGTTGTAGGTGACAGACTATATACCGACATCGCCTGCGGTGTAAACGCAGGTGTTTCTACAGTTTTTGTGCTTAGTGGTGAGGGTATAATGGAGGATGTGGAAAAGGGTGAAATAAAGCCCGAATTTATATTGCAAAATATTCGGGAGCTGTATAATGAAATTAAATAAATCCGGAGGCGTTTTTAAAAATGCCTCTTTAACAGCAAAATTTTGTTGAAATTTGACATAACATAAGCTATTTGTTATAATATAGTAAAGTAACCTTTTGAAAAGGGGGTTTGCTATGAGTATATTGAAGACAAGCCAAAAAAACCTAAAGGCTTTTTTTCTGTCGCCTATGTTTGGCAGGTTTGTGGCAATAGGCTTTATAAACGGTTTTAACGGAATAGCATTCTCATATATTTTTTCTTTCGTTTTACCGGTTAATATTTCTTTTATAATAGGATATTCAATTTCTATATGTATATCATATTTTCTGAATTCCTACTTTGTTTTTAAAAGAAAATTTACGGTGGAAAGATTTTTTAAATTTTGTATATCGTATATTCCGAATTTTATAATTCAGAATATTTGCGTACTTATAATGTACAACTGGCTTTGTTGGCATGAAATTGTTGCATTTACTCTTGCGGCATTTATCGCCGTGCCGGTAACGTATGTTATTTTAACCCTGGTTACATTTAAAAATGTAAAGCAGTAGTAAGTGAACACAAATTAACGGTTTGATTTTTACACCGCAGTATTTTTTACTGCGGTGTTTTTATTTTTTTAAAAAAGGTCCATAATATAAATAATTATATTGTGGAGGGTTTTTATGAAAAAATCTGTATGGACAGGCAGTGTAAAATTACCATCATTTAAGGCTTTGGGAAAAGATGTTAAAACAGATGTGCTGATTATAGGTGGAGGACTTTGCGGCTTACTTTGTGCATATTTTCTTGGCAGGGCAGGAATAAATTATGTTCTTGTTGAAGGCAGTAAAATTGCAAGCGGAGCAACAAAAAATACCACTGCAAAAATTACTTTTCAGCACGGCCTTATTTATCACAAATTAATTAAAACATATGGTATGGAAAAAGCAAAAATGTATCTTAATGCTAATATGCAGGCTTTTTTTGAATATGAAAAGCTGTGTAAAATTCTTGATTGTGATTATGAAAATAAAGATTCATACACCTATTCTTTAACAGATATGGCAAAAATAGAGAATGAGGTGCTTGCGGTAAACAGGCTGGGTTATAATGCATTGTTTACGGAAAAAACAGAGCTTCCTTTTAAAATTCAGGGTGCGGTAAGGTTTAAAAACCAGGCACAGTTTAACCCTTTAAAATTTGTATCTCAAATAGCAAATGGTCTTAATATTTATGAAAACACATTTGTACGTGAGTATACACCTGATGGAATAATTACGGATAGAGGAAAAATACGGGCAGAAAAGATAATTGTCACAACTCATTTTCCTTTTTTAAACAAGCACGGCAGTTTCTTTTTAAAGCTCTATCAGCACCGTTCATATGTTTCTGCATTTGAAAATATTGGCAGATTTGACGGAATGTATGTGGATGAGGATAAAAAGGGTATGTCACTTAGAAGCTACGGCAATTTAACCCTTGTGGGCGGTGGGGGACACCGTACAGGCAAGCAGGGTGGGTGTTGGGAAGAACTTGACAACTTTGCAAATATATATTATCCTGATGCAAAATTAAAATATCAATGGGCTGCGCAGGACTGTATGAGCCTTGACGGTATTCCCTACATTGGGCAGTATTCCAAAAATACTCCCAATATGTATGTGGCAACAGGCTTTAACAAGTGGGGCATAACTTCATCAATGGCATCTGCTCTTATCCTTGCAGATATGGTGCAGGGCACAACCAATGACTTTGCAGAGGTTTTTTCTCCCCAAAGAAATATGATAAAACCACAGCTTTTTGTAAACGGCATTGAATCAACGATTAATCTTATAACACCTACTTCTAAAAGGTGTCCCCATCTTGGATGTGCTCTTAAATGGAATAAGGCAGAGCATACATGGGACTGCCCCTGTCACGGCTCAAGGTTTGAAGAGGACGGGAAACTTATAGACAATCCTGCAACAGGAGATGCAAACATAAAAAATTAAAAATTTACAACTTTTCCCTTTTTTCAATTGTAGTATATAGAAGGACATATATACTTTTTTGGAAAGAGGGTATTTTTATAAAAAAACATTAGCAAAATATTGAAATGCACAAAAAAACGTGCTAAAATTATATTAAATAAACTACAAGTGAAGGAGAGCATTATATGAAAACTGTACAAGACATTATTGCCATGATTAAAGAGCATGACATTAAAATGGTAGACTTTAAGATGGTGGACATCAACGGTCAGTACCGTCATGTTACAATTCCTGCAAAGAACTTTTCCGAAAAGACTATGAAAAACGGTATAGGCTTCGATGCTTCAAACTACGGCTATGCTGTGGTTGAAAAAAGCGATATGGTATTTATACCTGACCCAGATACTGCAGTTATTGACCCCTTCTGTGAAATACCTACTTTGTCAATGACAGGTAATGCAATGATTATTGACAGCCCTGAAAACAGACCTTTGGCACAGTATCCCCGAAACATTGTACTTGCGGCGGAAAAATATCTTAAAGACAGCGGCATTGCAGACACAATGCTCATTCTTCCTGAATTTGAATTTTATCTTTTCGATAATGTGGGCTGGGAGGTTAAGCCCGAATCTATCGGTATGACTTTAGATGCTAACCAGGCACACTGGAACAGTGCTGTTGACGGTCTTGGCAATGTGGTTGCAAAGCAGAAGAACTATCATATTGCTAAACCCTTCGACGTTTCTTACGAGGCACGCAGTGAAATGTGTATGTTAATAGACGATGCAGGCATTGCTCTTAACTACCATCACCCCGAGGTTGGTGCAGGCGGTCAGTTTGAAATCGAACCTGAGCTTGGTCAGATGTCTAAAATGGCAGACGCTACAATGATGATTAAATACATCATCCACAACACTGCAAGAAAGAACGGTATGTCCGCAACATTTATGCCAAAGCCTGTTATGGGTGAAGCAGGTAACGGTATGCACGTACATATGCTTCTTTTAAAAGACGGCCAGCCTGTGTTCTCCGACGATAACGGCTATTCTAATTTGAGTAAGGAAGCACATTGGTTTATGGGCGGACTTTTGAAGCACATAGCATCACTTTGTGCTCTTACAAATCCAAGCACTAACTCATTTAAGCGTCTTGTGCCTGGATTTGAAGCTCCGGTTACAGTGGGCTATGCAACTTCAAACAGAAGTGCGGTTATCCGTATTCCTGCATATGCAAAGGCACCAGAACTAAGACGTTTCGAGCTTAGAAACCCTGATGCTACATGTAACCCATACTTCTGCTATGCGGCAATTTTAATGGCAGGTATTGACGGTATCAAAAATCAAATAGACCCGCACGCAAACGGCTGGGGACCATATGATATGAATCTGTTCCACTTAAGTGATGAAGAAAAGGCAAAGCTTAAACACCTTCCAACATCACTTGACCAGGCGTTGGATGCTCTGGAGGCAGATCACGACTACTTAACAGCAGGCGGAGTATTTCCTGAAGAATTACTTAAAAACTTTATTGCTACAAAGCGTGACGAATGCCGTCAGCTTGCGGCTATTCCACACCCTGCAGAATTTGATAAATATTATAATTTGTAATTTTAAGTCGGCTCAGGAAACTGAGCCGATTTTTTTGTAATTAATAGCCCTTTATATTCATATAATCAAATAGAATATGAATGGATACGGAGGGCATACTGACTATGGATATTGAGGAAAGGACAATTAACATAGGTCACTACATTATAGATAAAAAGGCCACCGTAAGGTCTGCGGCAAAATACTTTGGGGTTTCTAAATCTACCGTACATACAGTGAGAGTAACATAGAAACTTTTTATATCGAAGTGGCGTAAAACCCTTGTGAGATACATTCTTACAAGGGTTTT
>CAZNKU010000061.1:0-7247 GCA_964573775.1 uncultured Clostridiaceae bacterium
TAAGCCTTCTCAAACTCAAAAACTGAAAAGGCTTGGCTTTTTATACCCATTTTTAATTACAAATGCTTGCGAATTATCCGTAAGCGTTTTTTCTTTGCAGCAGCATACAACATAATATGGATTATGTATTAAGGATTGCTTTGAAGTGAGGATAAGTATAGGAGTTTTAGATATAATAAAAAGTTCAACAGATGGCTGTCATTATGAAATTGGCGGCATTTTGGGCAGTTGTAATGGAAATGTCATAGACAGTGTTGTTATAGATAAATTAGATACAGATCCGATAAGGAGATGTTCATACGAGCCAAATGTAGAATACTTAAATCAAAATATAGAGTTATGGCAGAAAAAAGGTATATCTTTCAAAGGGATCTTTCACACGCATTTTGTTGGCGTAAAAACATTGTCCTGCGGTGACATAGAATATATAAACTCCATTATGAAAGCAATGCCAAAACAAATCGAGTATTTGTATTTTCCCGTATTTGTTTTACCCGACTGTGAACTTATTTGCTATAAGGCAAATTTTACAGATGGGAAAGTGCATATTCAAGAGGATATTTTAACTATCGAATAAAAGAAGGCTTTTCTGAAATCCTTTGGGACTAAAGGGTTTTGAAATAATTTTGATATAGGGAGGGAAACACAATGGAATTAGATAACAAAATCAAATTACCTAAAGGATGTTTTGAAGGAAACTGCTCCGATTGTCTGTATGCGAATTTTTATGATAGAGACAGTTATGGCAGAGTAAAGTGTGAAGGCAATTACGGCGGTTATAATAAACCAGAAGACAGGAATGGTTGTTTTCACTATAAAAGAAAATAATTACATACAAGCAAATACCGACTGTATCTCATTAGTCCATACTTTGGTATAGTGCAGTCGGATATTTGTTATTAATCGGAGGTTGAAAAAGTGGCGATAAATGCAAACAGCGTTTCATATATGAAAGGTTATTTACAACACGCTATTACATTCGAAAAGAATGTTTACATATGGTCACAGTCTATGCGTGATATAAATAAACGCGTGGAACGCTTATATGATGAAAGGGCAAGGCTTGAAACAGCTAAAGCTACAGCAGCAAGTTCCTTGGCATCATTAAACAACTCAAACGCTGTTTTACAAAGGAACAAGGAGCAAGATGCGGCAAAATATAAAAAGCGTTCTAAAACAGCATTAACAGTAATGATTGTTGCAATGATTATATTGTTCGGGCTTGGCTGTGGTGTGGGATTGTTATTGACAAGCAATCCGAATACAACATTGGCAATACCGAAAGGAGCTGTAATACCTATTTTAGGAATTGCGTTTCTCCTTATAGGTTCTCTGTTTACGGGAATAGTGCCGATTTGCGTAGGCATTTCTATCTATTCTAAAAACAAATCGTCAAATCTTGAAAATGAAGCAAGATCATTAGCTTCTAACGCATCCTTGAAGCGACAAGAGATGCTATTAAAGGCACAGGAAGATGAAGCTGAAAATGATTGGGTTGTAAATGTTATTGAAGAATCGGTAATTAGTAAAGAGCAAGATGAAATTCATAAGCAATTACAGATTGCACAAAGCAACTTGAATCAAATTTATAGTTTGAACGTGTTACCCACTAAGTATCGAAATTTGAATGCAGTTGCTACATTTTATGAATATTTAGTAACAGGGAGATGTAATACCATACAAGGTCACGGCGGAATTTATGATACCTATGAGGTGGAAAGAATACAGATTGAACAGTTAAGGCAGCAAATGCAAATGAATGCAACACTCAGTCGAATGGAAGATAACCAGCGAATGATTTGTCAGGAAATGCGACAAGCAAATCAAACGCTATCTGGCATAAAAAGTCATTTAAGCGAAATTGAAAGATCAAACGAAGAAATTGCCAAGAATACAGCTATCTCTGCTGCTGCCGATAGGCAAACCGCAGAAGCAGCTCAGTGGATGGCGTGGAGAGCTTGGGCAAACGGATATTAATAAGAAGGAGTTTTGAAAATGGAACAGTTAAAAGTATTGAGTTTTTTGGAGGATAAAAAAGATTTTCTATTTCCAAACAAGCAGTATACAGATGAAATGTTGGAAGAAGTTTTACTTGCAGCACCTGATGAATTTGAAGGAATAATGAGAAGTATACCCTTTCGTAAACCATCAACTTTACAAATAATTTCAATTTTCCCCGGTTCGCTTGGTATTGACCGTTTTTATCTTGGCGACATTAAAAATGGTATTTTGAAGTATTTTACTTTTGGTGGATTTGGTATTTGGTGGATTAAAGATATTTTTTCTGCCAAGAATCGTTGTCGAGCATACAACTGTAAAAAACTTATGGATGCGATTTCTGATCCTGCTGTGGTGGCAAAAATGCAAAGTACAGATGATAATATCAATAAAGCAGTACAATTTGCTAAAGCTGCTGCTCCCGTGGTTAAGGCCGCAAAAGATGGAATGAAAGATGTGGGCAGCACATTTTATGTAAAATAGGAGGCACACTATGACTCAAGAAGCAATTAACACTTATAACGAAGCATATTGCTATTATACTGGAACGAATGGTTATCCTTTAAATTACGGTAGGGCTTTGGAGAAGTTTAATGCGGCAGCTCAATTAGGAGTATCAAGTGCTATGAATTATCTTGGCGTGATATATCTTGAAGGAAAAATCGTCAAGCAAGATTATTCTATTGCAACTGATTGGTTTTTTAAGGCGGCTCAAACTGAACCTGTCGATATACATTCAATGTATAATTTAGGCAGAGCTTACTATTTCGGTTGGGGAGTTCCAAAGAATATCCAAACAGCAAAAGAAATGTTCGAGCGAACGATTGCCGCTGGAAAAGATAAAAGTTCTCCATATGCAAATTGTTGTTATATGCTGGGTGTTATTCACACAGAAATATATAAAAATTATAAGGAAGCCTATCCGTTGTTTTGTGAAGCAGCTACTTCAGGAAACATTCCTGAGGCTTGGCATAATATTGGATGGTTGTTGGAAAATCATATAACTCTTTCAAGTTGGAATAATTATCCAACAAATGAAAAAACTGTTGAACGAGATAAATGTGCTAAAAATGCATATGAGAAAGCTGCGAATTTAGGATATGCGGCTTCAATGGATGCTCTTGGTAGATTAAATTTGAAATATAACCAAAAACAAACTGCACATCAATGGCTTGAAAAAGCTTCAAGGCTTGGATATGAACCCGCACAAAAAAGATTGAGATTAATAAATTCAACTGAAGGTGGTTCACTTTGGGAAATGGGTAGTTCGCTTATAAATATGTTTAAAAAGTAAAGAAGCACGGTAGAACATAAAATTGCTCTACCGTGTATTTTTATATACATTTATGTGTTAATAAGGTTTGCGTTCACAATTTCCATAGAACGATTGCGGATGTTATTCATCCGAGCAACCCACTCCATTTGATTGTCCGCTTTGAGTTGTTCGGTCACGTCTTCACGCTCCGCCATCTGTTTTACGAGCCGAAAAAACATATCTTCAGCCTGCTTGTCAATCTCGGCAAGGTGTTCACTCAATTTACCGCTTACAAGTAGGTTAGTATATAAAACTCTGTGGTGTTGCTTTAGATACCGTAATCGCCGCTGTCCCCATACACCGATAGGCTTTCCCGCCTGCTCGGCAGGGAGCAAATTCGGCAAGTAATAATCACCGACCAAAGTATATGTGCCGCCCATCTGTTCAAATAATGATTTTTCCATAATCAAGCCTCCTTCATAATAACCTTGAATTTCTTTGTTTTCGCATTGATGATTTTCAATAGAACCTCGTCCACCGCATCGGTGTATCGCCCTTGTTGGAGCAGGCTGTTCCGCATTTCGTTGAGTGCGTTCACGATAATCCCACGCTCATATCCGTCCAACGCTATGTAATACTTCTTTTCTCGCATTTGCCGACCTCCTTTAAGTTTCTATCATAATTCTACTCAAAGAAAACCATATAGTCGAATGTACCGCCATATAAACAGAAAAATACCGAGAAAAACCTTTTACAGTTCTTCTCGGTATTCATCTTTCGGTTGCCTTTGTCAATGCCGGATAATTCAGCACATCAGATGTAGTTTCTAAATTACTTCCTTATCAGGCGTTGACATTAGGGTGTTTCGGTTTTTTATTGTTTTAGAGATGAGAACCCCGCGGGGTTCGTCGAAGCTGCCTAAAAGGCGCGATAGCCTTTTAGGTCTGTGAAGTCTCGAGCACCGAAGATTTTTCGTAACCGTTCGGAACGGTCGAAAAATCAAGTGGCGCAGAGTATCCCCGATACTCTAGTACGATTATTCCTTTGTGTCACACATTAAACTAAATTATTGACATTATTTGTCGTATTTGGTAAAATTGCTAAGTATTAAAAATAAAGGGTGTTTTTATGGAAAGAATTTTTAAACCGAAAATTATTGATGCTTTAAAGGGCTACACCGCAAAGCAACTGATTTCCGACCTTGTGGCAGGACTTATAGTTGCAATAATTGCTCTTCCCCTTTCGATTGCTTTGGCAATAGCATCGGGTGTGTCACCCGAAAAGGGTATCTACACCGCGATTGTGGCAGGTCTTGTGATTTCATTACTTGGCGGTAGCCGAGTTAATATTTCGGGTCCTACAGCGGCGTTTGCAACAATAGTTGCAGGCATTGTGGCGCAATTTGATATAAGCGGACTTGTAATTGCAACCATTATGGCAGGTATTATGCTTATATTAATGGGACTTTTGAAGCTCGGTTTACTTATTAAATACATACCCACAACTATTACCGTAGGTTTTACTTCAGGTATTGCTATAACAATTGCCATCGGTCAGATTAAGGACTTCTTAGGCCTTACCTACCCCGAGGGCACACACGCGGTTGAAACAATGGAAAAAGCCGAAGCGGTTATAAAATCAATCACCACAATTAATTGGTGGGGACTTTTTATCGGCGCAATTGCGCTACTTATAATGATTGTATGGCCCTATATAAGCAAGAAAATCCCAGGCTCGCTGATTGCGGTGCTTATAGGCGCGGCAATTGTGAAAATTTTCGGTTTACCCGTAAACACTATAGGCGACCTTTATAGTATTGGCAGTTCCCTACCCACATTCAGTTTACCGACTGTTAATTTTGAAACAGTAACACAGCTATTGCCAAGCGCATTCACGATTGCGATTTTGGCAGGTATAGAGTCCCTTTTATCCTGCGTTGTTTCTGACGGTATGATAAATGATAAACACAATTCCAATACCGAGCTTATAGCCCAAGGTCTAGGTAATATATGCTCGGGACTTTTCGGCGGTATTCCTGCTACAGGCGCTATTGCAAGAACTGCCGCCAATGTTAAAAACGGTGGTCGCTCACCCATTTCGGGAATAGTTCACGCATTGGTTTTACTGCTGATTTTAGTTGTTTTAATGCCCTATGCGGCTTGGATACCAATGCCTGTTATCGCCGCTGTACTCTTTATTGTTGCCTACAATATGAGCGAATGGCGTGGCTTTGTAAAGCTTTGTAAAACCTCACCTGTTACAGACATTTTGGTGCTTATAACTACCTTTGTGCTGACTGTTGTGTTTGACCTTGTTGTAGCTATTGCGGTTGGTATGTGTTTACATATAGCCTTTAAATGCTTTAAAAAAATCAAAAATCATTAAGGATTACAAAAAATCGGTTACTCAAACGCGTAACCGATTTTTATGTTATTCAGCGCTTTTGCCGCCGTCTATACTGGTAATTAAAGAGTCACTTCCCATTGCCTGAGGAAGCTCGCCGTTCCACTTTTCATAAAACTTTGAACGGATAATATCATCATTAAGGGAAGCCTTAATTTTATTATTTGCCTCTGCCTCTGCCTCGGCTTTAATTCTTGTGGTTTCAGCCTCGGCCTCAGCATTGGTAATTGCAGTCTGCTTTTCGGTTTCAGCTTTAAGTAATTGCTGTTGAGCAACCTGTTTTTCTTCGATAGCGGTTATAAAAGCCTCAGAAAAATCAAAGTTAATAATGTTAACATCGGTTACAAAAAGACCGATGCTGTTAAGCTTATCATTAAGTCCTGCGATAAGACCGTCTGAAATTAGCGAGCGGTTTGTAACACTTTCCTCAGCAGTGTACTGCGCGGTTATTGCCTTTAAAACCTCGTTAACAGCGGGCACTACCAAAACATTTTCATACTGAGCGCCTATATTTTTATAAATGCTATAGGATTTTGAGGTATCAACACGGTAGTTAATAGCAAGTGTGGTTTCAACAGTCTGTAGGTCCTTAGAAAAAGCTTCGGTATCAACCTCAAGCTTAACAATACGGTTATCAATTTTAACTATTTTTTGCACAAAGGGAGCTTTTAGGTGAAAACCCTCTTGCAAAACACCCTCATTTACCTTACCCAAGGTCACTACAACACCTGTATGACCTGCATCAACAATTGTATAGCAATTTGAAAGCAGAACAATTGCAAAAATCACAGCTACAACAATAATAGCAACTTTAGATAGCTTTTTAACCTTTGTCATATAAATTCCTCCTGAAATTTTGTATTTTTAATATAGCACAATTAGTGTACAAATTCAAGTATTACAAAAAATAACTGCGCTATTAAAGGCTACTTCTCATAAGGATGTTTTGAATATCCTATGAAATAAGCCGATTGACGAAGGTATTTGTAATTTACGCAAAGGTTACGGACAACGCAGGCAATATCACCTATGTCAATTCTAACGGTATTGTGCTGGATGCTACGGCACCTGCTTGGGATAAGGACGGTAAGAATATTACTGACGATACCGAGATCAACGCTATTTACACAATCAATGAGTATACCGTCACCATTATGGATGAAAACGGTGTTTACAAGACATTGACCGTGAAGCACGGTGAGAAGATTACAATGCCCGATGTTCCCACAAAGGATGGATATACTGTTAAGTGGGATAAGGAGCTTGATACCGTTAAGGGAGATGTTACTGTTAAGGCAGTCTACACCGAGATTCCCAAGACCGACATACCTTCCTCTCCCCAGACTTGCGATAACAGCAATATGGCGCTCTGGATCGCCCTGCTCTTCATCAGCGGCGGCGCAGTGATCACACTCACCGTAGTCGATAGAAAGAGAAAAGCAAAAGAAAATTAAATAATTTAATTAGCGCACCCTGTGGAGTAAAATCTGCAGGGTGCATTTTTATATGCGATTTCGCTGGACTTGTGAGATGTTGTGTGGTATGTATTTGTGTTGCAAAAAGGAGGTGCAATGCACATGACAACACTTGA
>CAZNKU010000062.1:0-7195 GCA_964573775.1 uncultured Clostridiaceae bacterium
AATCGCCCCCTTTACCGTCTATTTTAACGACCAAGACCAAGTATAAATTTAAAAGAAAGGAGAATCTATTTTGCCGTGGTATCAGAAGAAGACTAAAAGTGGGAATGTTACAGAAATTGAAGTATATCATTCAATAAGACGTGCCGGGAAAAATTATCTTCCGAGAACAGCAAATATGAATACCACTCCCGAAGAAAAACAAGTGATAAATATTCAAAAAGCAAAAGAAAAGTTAACACGAACTTTGAACTGTAATTTTTCAAAACAAGATGCTTTTGTAAGACTGTCCTACCGTAGTAAGGGGATTGAAAAAGAAATTGCAATAAAGAATTTCAGAAATTTTATACGAAAGCTTAAGAGATACATAAAAAAGAATAATCTTCCTGAGCTTAAATATGTGGCAGTTACAGAAAACGGAAAAGGAAAAATTCATCATCATATTGTTATGAATTTTACTGATGCAAATGCAATAAGAGAATTATGGACTTTTGGCGGTGTATATATGGTGGATATGTGGTCGGATGATTATACACAACTGGCGCTATACATAACCAAAGAAACTATACGCAACGAACACGGTAAGCGTTGGAGCCAGAGCCGTAACCTTGAAAAGCCTGTTGTAGAGGTCAAAGAACTTAAAGGTGAAACAAGAAATGGTCCGAGAGTTCCGAAAGGATATACACTTATGGAAAGTAGGTGTTATGTAACTTCGTTAGGACATAAGACCTGGTATATGAAAGCTGTAAAGAACGGAACAAACTATTTTGATTCGGGAGGATAAGAAGATGCCAAAATGTGAATTAACAGGAATAATGCAAATGGCCGTGCAGAAGTGTCTGCACCCTAAGTATGAAGGAAAATACATAGGGTATATGACCTGCAAGCAAGGCTTGAAAAAAGAAGGAATTGCTTTTGTTTGTAAAGGTGCTTGCCCGAACTTTATACAGGGTTCGGGAATAGAAGATACATGGTGTAAATTATGGAAGGAGTATAAAGAGAATGAAAGAATTAATAGAGAAATTGAGAAAATCCGCAGGAAAGGACAAGGTAAAGCAGTGTATAGTGGCATTGATAGAGCAGATGCTTGAGGTTGCACCTGAATGTGAAGTTGCTGTAATCGATAATCCGGATGGAGTGCAGAAGGTATACGACAAGCTTCGAAGTATGCGTAGTGGCTCTGACAGTGAAATACCTGCAGTTATAGTTGATGTTTATAAAATGCCTGTGGAATTTGAACTTGAAATGAGAGTTGTACGCAAGTCAGAAGCTGCTCATCAGAACGGCACACAAAAGATAATTGATTTGTTAGACTTTATGTCGTGAGGTGGTTGCCGTGCTTATAAAAAAACAATTATTAACAATCAAGCCCAAAGCACCTGTTGCGAAGAATCGAAAAGCAGGGAAGAAATATTACTGTTATGCCGTAGTTGAAAATGACATACTTGCGGTTTTTATATACAAGTATGAAACAAATGCGCTTATATACCGTTTTTACTGTGACGGTAAGAATTACATAGTATATGACGGTGAAGAATGGAGTTTAAAATCGATATACGATTATGTTGGTTGGAATGGAGATTATTATACACGATATTATAAAAATTCCTCAAGCATTATTAAAAGCTACCTGAAGGAATACAATGACGGTATAGATGCTGTAAGGTCGTGGATATGCGATTATAACTACGAAAAACGAACTACTGCAAAAGCAAATAAGCAAAAAAGGATAGATGATAAGATAAATTCATTTCCCGATATGAAAGAACAGCTGAAGCCATACTGTGATGAAAAGATATTTCCGTCATATTTGTTTATGACTAAGAAGAACAAGAAAGGTAAGCGTAGTATTGTATGCAGTAGCTGTGGGGGAAAATATCAGGTCAGCGGGGTAAAACACCGTGAAACTGGAGTATGTAAGAAATGTGGAAGAGAGGGCATATATTACCTTCGTACATACAACGGACCAACAGACAAGTGCAAGCTACTTGTATGCAATAAAACCACAGACGGAAAATATACGGCTTTTCAATGGCTGAAGATAGAAAGAGGATACGACAAAGAACTTAAAACGAAATATTATTTTGACGATTATTTTTATGCCTTTCAAAAACCAGACGGCGGTACGGATTTTTATAAATATAATTACTCTTTTGCGCATTGGGGAAAAAGTGATTACTGGAATTCGTATCATAAGGTTTATGTATATACAGAAAATCTGAATGAGGTTTTAAAATTTGAGAATATTTCTCCGGAGGTGTGGGGAAATATTAAAAGACCTGTCTATTTTTTTGATATTTTGCAGAATTTACGAGAATATCCTGCAACGGAATATTTGCTTAAATCACATTTATATTCATTGGCATCAAACGAGTACGTTTGCAATCAGGAACAGCGGGGAAGTCTTGCGAAGTTTTTGGGAGTTAACGGCCAATATATTCCGATAATGCAAAAGCTTGATGTGAACAGAGCCGAACTTGATTTTTTAAAGAGCAGCAAAGTGTTTTTGAATGAGGAATACGTGGTAAAGCTTCAAAGTATTTTGAACAGTATGAGATATAAAGATTTTTTGTATGAAATACGTAGATTGAACTTTAGTGAGAAGAAGGCTATAACGTATTTTTACAAGCAGATGCAAAAAACAAAGAAGAGTGCCGAAAGGTGTTTGGTATGGTACAAGGATTATAAGGCTATGAGTGAGCAGATGAAGGTTGAACTTTCTAACAAGGGTTTGAAGTATCCGCCAAATATTAAAGTGGCACACGATTCTATTCTTGAAAAGGTGCAGATTAAGGAAAGCAGACGTGATTTACATCAATTCAAGGTTGCCTGTGCAGAACTGTATAAAACCTTTATACAGTGGCACGACGACAAATACGTTGTGGTAAGACCTCAGAGCAGAGCCGACTTCTTCCGGGAAGGACAGATTCTTTCCCATTGTGTGGGTAGTTCTAAGCATTATTATGAAAATCATAAAAAGGGTACAGCTGTTATACTCTTCATCCGTTCGGTAGTTAAACAAGACAAGCCTTTATATACTCTTGAACTTGATTGTAAGGATTTTAGAATAAAACAGCTGTACGGCAAAAGGGATGTTAAAGCACCGGCAGAGGTATTTGCCTTTGTGGAAAAGTACGTCAAGGAAATTAAGAAAATAATTAAAGATAAACAAAAAAAGGAGAATGCAGCATGAGTGAAAAAGTATATGAAACACAGGAAGTTATACAAAGACCATTGGAAACGGTTAAACAGGAAATATTGAGCCTTACAAGACAGGCACAGGTTAATGCAGTACATTATGCTTGTGAAATTGGAAAGAGATTATGTGAAGCAAAGGAACAGGTTGGCCACGGCGCATGGGGCGAATGGCTGAAAACTGAAGTTGACTACAGTCAGTCTACAGCGGAGAACTTTATGAAGATATACCGTGAATACGGAAGTAATCAGATGTCATTATTCAGCGACCTTTCAAATTCCCAAACGATTGGGAAGCTTGATGTAAGTAAACTGTTGCTTTTGACTGCGGTACCTGCGGAGGATAGGGAAGAGGTTGCAGAGGAGCTTGATGCAGAGAATATTTCTGTACGTGAGCTTAAGGAAAAGCTTAAGGAAAGAGATTCGGAGCTTGAAACAGAAAAGAGCCGTGCAGAGGAAACTGAAGAAGAACTTAAAAAACTCGAAAAAGAAATTGACGATAAGGATAAAAAAATATTACTGCTAGAGGACAACATAAAAGGTCTTGAAACCGAAATAGCAGCACTTTCAGAAGATGGTGAGCCTACGGAACTTACGGATGTTCAAAAGGCTGAGCTTGAAAAACAGAAAAAGGAATATGAGGACAAGCTTGAAAAATTACAGGACAGTAAAAACAAGAGCATTGAAAAGCTAAAGGCATCGGAGAAAAAACTTAAAACAGAGCTTGCAAAAGCCAATGCCGAAAAGGATGCTGCACAACGAAAGGTTGAAGAACTACAAAAGGCAGATAAAAAAGCGGAGCTTTCTGCAAACAGTGATTTGGTCCTTATGAATGAATATCTTAAACGACTTCAGAGGGAAGCTGATACAGTTATAATAGCACTTGAAGGATTTAAGGGCAAAGAAATGTATGAAAAGCTGAAGAGTGGAGTAACAACAATACTTCAAGGGCTTATTGAAAAGGTGAACTGATATGGAAACTAAAAAGAAATGCCCGGTATGCGGGAATTTATTTGAAGGTCGTTCAACAAAAATATATTGTTGTTCAGAGTGCAAATGTAAGGCACAGACACAAAAGAAGTTACAGGAATGTAAAAAGCCTAAGACAGTGCAACGTAAAAAGAAGCACAGTTCGTTAAGCCTTGAACAAATAAATAAGAGAGCCAGGGCGGAAGGACTTACATACGGTCAGTATGTAGCTAAATACAGTTAAGGAGGAAAATAAGTGGAAGTATTGATTTTTAAAGAGGATAAAAACCTTATAAGAAACATAAGTGTGAGCGGGGTAAAGGACATACTCGGAAGTGATAAGTACACCCAACGTGTAATTATACCAAAAGCGGGGTATCGGATATGTATTTGGTACAACGAAAAGGCAAAAGGTAAGGAACGTAAGATAAAGCTTTATGACGGTGAGCAAATCACCGTCAAAGGTACATTCATTGTGGTACATGAAGAATACGGAGCATATAAAAACATCAGCCTTGATGATATGGGTGCTGCTATGCTTGCTGTGGAGGGATAGAATGACCGCTAAAGAAAAAGAAACCATTATAGCATATGCGAAGTTGTGTGGTTTTAAGTATATTGCCAAAGATGCAAGTGGAGCAGTACATGCATACAGAACAAAACCGACAAGGAGAGTGGAATGTCCCGAATGGGATGATGATAATATTTATTCTACATTGTATCACAATGTATCCTTCCTATCCTGGGAAGATGAAGAGCCGTATTATATAGGGGAGTGATAATATGCCTATAAAGAATTATACAACAAAAATAGATGTACATAAGACTTTAGGTGAAATACACGGATGCTTGGCGGCACACGGTGCAAGGAAGGTAATGTTTGACTATGACGATAGTGGGGATATATCAGCAATATGTTTTTCAATAGTTACGCCTTTAGGAGAGCAGGGGGTTAAACTTCCTGCAAATGTAGATGCTGCATGGGCGACATTACAGAAACAAAAAGTTAAATGTGACCGTGAACAGGCAGCACGTGTCGCATGGCGAATTGTTAAAGATTGGGTAGATGCACAAATGGCAATACTCGAAACTGAAATGGTAACTGTTGATGAAATCTTTTTACCGTACATGATGAATAACAACGGTGAGACGGTATATCAGCTGTATCAATCGAAACAGTTAAGGTTGGTGTAGGAATATGACAGAAAAGGAAATGTTGGAACTTGAAAAATATTGGTGTGAGAACTGCTGTAACTTTGATAAAGGACATATACAGATGGATGGAAGTGCTAAATGTAAACTTACGGGCACAATGGTATATTGTGAAGAATCTGGAAAAGAGTGTAAATGCTTCAATGTACCTGCAGAAAATGTAATTGTACCGCCTTGTAAGGTTGGGGATACGGTGTACATAGTTGATGAGACATCAAACGAAGAAACCGGAATTGATGAAGTGAAGGTTACTGAAATTTGTTATAATGGTGTTTTTGTTTACTTTGATATTGACAAAGACACCTATAAATATTCAGTGGGACAAATAGGCAAAACAGTATTCCTCACCAAAGAAGAAGCAGAAAAAGCATTGAAAGGGTGTGGTAAGGAATGATAAGTAGAAATTTAACAAATAGTGTTATTATTCATATTGAGGACGATGATGCTGAGTTCTTTGATTATCTTGAGAAGAAGGTAAGAACTCTGGGAGACAGTAGCAATGTTTATATGCACTGTATATGGTCATTCATTCACAATCACCGCTTTGAGGTGAAAGTTCTATCAGGTGACCGTACTGATTATCGTGGTGAGGCTACACAGGAGTTTTTTACACTTCACAAGACACGTTATGAAACTTATGATTCTCTTTGTTGGTTGTTTTTTCACGAGCTTGGTCATCTAATTCTTATGAATACTGCGTTTGAAGGAGTTTTTAAGGGAGCTAAGGCTACATATTACAAAGATAAGGGGTTCGAGGGCAAAGATGGTATCTATTGGGTAACTGATGACTACTACGATTACTATCAGAAACATCACGATGATGACCCGGAAGAAAAAATCGTAAGTATGTTTGCTACTTTTGTTATGGGTGAGAATTATGACCGTTCTTGGTGGTATAAGAATATTGATTTAATAGAGTGCGGTGCAAAAATGGACGGAGGTAAGGAAAATGTATAAATTTACTATTGAATACTATTTTAAAAGATACCATACAGGAGCATTAAATTATAATTGTACAAGAACAGGTGTTGTTCTTGCAAATAACCGAAATGAAGCAGTTAAAAAGCTATGTGAGGTAGACAATAATTATATTGCAAGTGCACAAATAACATTTGAAGAAGTGAAAGAAGGGGCGGAGTGATGTTTAAATGAAAAAATTAAGATATTACATATTCCGCATCAGGTGGTTATGGAAGAATCGTAAGTGGGAGCCTACAAGGCAAAAATACAAAGCTATGGAAAGGGAATGGAGGGCACGGGTTAATGGAAGATTTTGAAAACAGGAAGAAACTTGTTTTAACACATTGTCCGAGAGGAAAAGAGTATTACTGTGACGGAACACTTAATAAGTCAATACCCGGATGGAAAGAGAGATTGCCAATAGGTAAGTGTCCGCATAGGAAGAAAGGCAAGTGTACATACTTTGAGAAAATGAAAAGGAGGTAAAAGTAATTGCAGTATGGTGCTGAAAATGTGCTGTGTCCTTTTTACAAGGGTGAAACACGGAACACGGTTAAATGCGAAGGTATAATATCCGCAACCTGTTCAAACAATTTCGGCATGACCAAGACCAAGAAAGAGCACTATGAAGAAAAGTGCTGTAACAAATACAGAGATTGTAAACTATACAGAACTTTGGAAGAAAAATATTATAAGCAACTGTCTGATTAGGCAGTTGTTTTTTTGTTTTCAGTAAAATTTTTTGTGGTTTTAGTAAAATTTCTTGCGTTGGGGGGTTAGAAATCCGAAATTTTATAGTTTAAAATATAATAAGAAGGTGTTAAAAATCAAAAATTTCCGCTTATTTCCGATTTTTGAGAAA
>CAZNKU010000063.1:0-6994 GCA_964573775.1 uncultured Clostridiaceae bacterium
AATACGGTAGTTACCCTCAGGAGTACGTAGTGCAAGGTCGCCTGTGTGCAACCAGCCGTCCTTGTCGATAGCTGCCGCAGTAGCTTCAGGCATTTTGTAGTAGCCCTTCATAATGTTGTAGCCTCGTGCTACAAATTCACCTGTTACATTATCAGGTAAATCCTCACCTGTTTCAGGGTCTACAATTTTACATTCGATTTCAGGGAGTGCACGTCCTACAGTAGATACACGTACTTCAATAGAGTCGTCTGTACTGCTCATTGTACAGCCGGGAGAAGCCTCTGTCTGACCGTAAACGATAGTGATTTCCTTCATATTCATTTTGTTTACAACTTCGTTCATAACAGCTTCGGGACAAGGTGAACCTGCCATAATACCTGTTCGCATATATGAGAAGTCTGTCTTTTCAAAATCAGGATGTTCAAGCATAGCAATAAACATTGTAGGTACACCGTGGAAAGCAGTAATTCTTTCCTGATTGATACAAGCAAGTGCAGGCTTTGGTGTAAAGTACGGAATTGGTAAAATTGTACCACCGTGTGTCATAGTAGCCGTCATTGCAAGTACCATACCGAAGCAATGGAACATAGGTACCTGAATCATCATTCTGTCTGCTGTGGAAAGGTCCATTCTGTCACCGATACACTTACCGTCGTTTACTACGTTATAATGTGTAAGCATAACGCCTTTAGGGAAGCCTGTTGTACCTGATGTGTACTGCATATTACATACATCGTGTGGATCAACTGCTGCCGCAAGTCTGTAAATTTCTTCAATAGAAACCTTAGAAGCTCTCTGCATAGCTTCTTCCCAGGTTAAGCAACCCTTCTGCTTGTAATCAACTGTGATAATATTTCTAAGGAAAGGAAGTCTCTTTGAATGCAAGTGTTCACCCGGCTTTAATGTTTCAAGCTCGGGGCAAAGCTCTGCAATAATTTCATTGTAATGAGAATCTCTCCAGCCTTCAATTAAAATAAGTGTATGTGCATCGGACTGCTTTAAAAGATATTCAGCTTCGTGAATTTTATATGCAGTGTTCATAGTAACCAACACGGCACCAATCTTTGTAGTAGCCCAGAAAGCAATGTACCACTGTGGTACGTTTGTAGCCCATACAACTACGTGACTACCCGGTTTAACACCCATAGAAACCAATGCTCTTGCACAGTTGTCTACATCGTCACGGAACTGTGAATATGTTCTTGTATAGTTAAGTGTTGTGTACTTAATAGCTGTCTGGTCGGGGAATTCCTCAACCATTTTATCAAGCACCTGAGAAAATGTCTTTTCAACAAGTGCGTCCTTTTTCCATGGGAATTTACCTGTGCCCCTTTTGTTTTCATACAAAGTGGACTTTGCTCTTGAAAGGTTGTTGTATCTTGACATATAGCTTATAAAGTGTGGGAAGATAATGTCAAGGTCTGCAATTTCGCTGTCCCAGGATGGGTCCCATTCAATAGAGATAAAGCCGTCATAGTTAATGGAGCGTAGTGCATTCATAATGTCGGCAATGGGAAGTGAGCCTTCACCTACAAGGTTGTATGAATTTTCACCGTCAGAGTCCTTCATGTGTACGTGCTTTATGTACGCACCAAGGTTTTTAACTGTTGTTTCAGGTGATTCGTTATGTTCACGGTAGGGGTAATGCAAATCCCAAAGTGCACCAAGATTATCTGATGCAAAGCTGTTTAGAAGTTCAATAAGCTTTGATGTATCTGCATAAATACCTACTGTTTCAACCAAAATTACAATGTTGTTCTTTTCTGCAACAGGCAAAGCCTTTTCAACAAATTTGAAAACATTTTCTTCATTGTCGGAAGCAGATTTAATTCTTATATACGGAGTGTGCAATGTAATGCAAAGCTCTACGCAGTTTAAAAATTCGCTGAATGATGCATCAACATCACCTGATACATCGGAAATCATATCAATACAGGAGATTTTAACCTTGTTTTCCAAAAGTTTGTGGTTAATTTCTGATGCCTGTTCCGCTGTAACCTCGTTGATGTCATGAATTTCGATACCCTGAAATTTATATTCTCTTGCAATATCTATAAAGCTTTCTAAACTGATGTCACCCCATCTGTTTGTAGAAAAAGATAAATTCATTGTTTACGCCTCCTCAAAGCAAATTTTGTTAAGAGCATTGATGTAAGCACTGATACTTGCGCCGATAATGTCGGAGGAAATACCCTTGCCTGAGTATAGCTTGCCGTTAGAGCGAAGTTTTACAACTGCGCTACCGAAAGCTTCTCTGCCCTCTGTAACTGACTGAATCTGGAAATCGTCAAGTTCAAAGTGTCTGCCAACAATCTGTTCTATTGTAACAAATGCCGCGTCAATTGGACCGTCACCTATGCATACTGCCTGCATTTCTTCACCGTTTTTCTCTAAAACAATGTTTGCAGTAGCCGCCATAACATTACCGCTGTTTATAACGTAGTTTTTAAGCTTGTATGTTGGTGCAACCTGTAAAGCAGTGTTTGCAATGATTGCATCAAGTTCTTTTGTGCTTATTTGCTTCTTTTCAGCAAGCTTTGCAAATTCTGCATATACGTTTGCGATGTCTTCTTCAGAAAGGTCGTATCCAAGTCTTGTAATTACGGCAGAAACAGTCTTTATGTCGTCAGCCTTTGAAAGTACTATGTCAGATCCGTTTGATACAGATGTGCTTTCGGGAGCAAATGTGCTTTTTTTGGAATCTGTCATATTTATAAGCTGTGCTATTGTATGTTCAAGCTCTGTAACATTGATGTCGGAATAAACACCTATTGAATCACCGCGTGATTTAATGATTTTTGCGGCAGTTTCAAGTGACGGAAGATTATTGCCGTTAACTGTTGTCTTAATTGCCTTAACGCCTGCCTTCATAGTAGAAATCATACAAGCAGCACCCATGTTAAGCTGGTCGGAGCATTCTACACCAAGTTCAACGTCTTTAAGTTCGGGAATGTTTGCATACAAATCTTCAACAAATGCGTTGAATTCTTCAGGCAACATTTCGCCTGCGGAATCACATACAGTAACATTTTTAGCACCGTTTGCAATTGCTGTTTTAATAGCCTGGTATAAGAAATCCTTTTCACTTCTTGTGGCGTCAAGTGCAGAAAATTCTACATCTTCACAAACTGATGCACATTTTTTTGTAAGTGTTTCAATCATTTCTAAGATCGCATTTGGCTTTTTACCGCACATATATTCCATCTGAACAGAGGAGGTAGGTACCATAAGGTGCAATCTTTTAGCCTTGGCATCTTTTATTGCCTCTGCAGTTTTTTCAATAGCTTCCTCACAGTACTCAACAGGGCATGAAATAATGCTGTTCTGTACGAGAGGTGCAATAGTATGTAAAAACAGGATGTCTGTTTTGGAGTTGCTGATTTTAGCTGTTTCAATAATGTCAACATTGAGCTTATCAAGCTTCTTGGCAATTTCAATTTTTTCCTTGAAACTGTAGCCTGTTCCCATGGAGTTGTCATTTTCTCTTAATGTGATGTCTGCAATTTTGATTTTCTGCATATCAATTTCTCCTTTACAATAAAATAAGCTTGCAACCGCTATGGCCGCAAGCTTCAAATTATACATATCCGTTACAGGAAACACATATAATTCTAATGCAAATTAAACACGACTAATAGCGTTACTCTTCCGATGCGTTCAGGATGAGAGTAGCGCTGAGGAGAATGTTCAATTTTGATGTAGCATTAAAATACATAATCATTATCTCCTAAAACCATTTTTAAGTATTATAGCACCGTATAAAAATTTTGTCAAGATTTTTTTGAAAAATAAAGGGCGGTAAAAATAACCGCCCAATTGTTTATAATATGATACAAATAAGTCCGCCTGAACCTTCATTAATAATTTTGGATAGTGTTTCCTGTAGTTTCTGACGTGCATCCTCTGGCATTTTGTCAAGCTTGGTGTGCAGACCTTCGTTTACAAGCTCGTTTAAGGATTTGCCGAATATATTGCTCTGCCATATTTTAATTGGGTCATCGTCAAATTCGTTAAGGAGATATTTTACCAAATCCTCGGACTGTTTTTCCGTGCCTACAACGGGACTTACCTCGGTTTCGATGTCGGCTCTTATTAAATGTATGCTTCGTTACAAACCGAGGTCTTTAATTTTATTTTTATTTTCTGTATTTTACCACACTTTTTACAGTTTGTCGAGGATTTTGTCAGTTTTTTCAATTTTGGATATTATTTATTATTTGCTATTTATTTGTAAGCAAAAATGGTGGCAGTTTAGTTTTCTGTATATATAACTTTCCTCATATAATGTTTGTACGTATATTTATACCTTTGTCAAAGATAATAATATCTACATTCCTAAAGCTATCTATAATCAATTATCCTAATATTATAATTATTCATCTTGTAAGCACGTTTTGTAATAGTAAGATTTCTATTTGAATTCCTTTTCACTTTTTGTAACCAGTTCCGCTACTGTATGGTCAGTGTAAGCGGCAATCTTTTTAAGAGTGCTTAACTTTGGGTCAGTTTTTTCTCGTTCAATTAAGCTTAGTATTTCTGTACTAATTCCGCACTCGGCGGCAAATTCTATTTGGGATTTTTTCATATCTTTACGTATTTTTTTAAGATTCTCTGCCAATATTTTATTTTCCGGCATTTTAACCCTCTTAACAGTTTACAATAGATAATTCTCATATAAATATAAATACCCGAATATAAACAAACATAATTAAGTTGCAAAATTCTTCAAAATTCAACAAATAGATTCAAAAAAATATTTTTATACAAAAATATATTAAACTATAGTTTAAATATTAGCTTATAATTTATTCTAACTTTTGGGCAAAATTTTTATAATAAGTTTATTATAAGTAGAAAGTTGGGGTTGTTATTTTGAATTATGAAAGAATAGGTGAAGAAATACGAAAAGGTAGAGTTGCGGTAAACCTCACACAAGAAAAATTAGCGGAAATGCTTAACATTTCAGCTGTCCACTTAAGTAATATTGAACGTGGTAAAACCAAACTGAGTTTTGATGTAGCAGTTAATATTTCAAAAATTCTTCAGTTGCCAATGGATGTTATGCTTAGTGGCGAGGTTGGATTACCTAATCAGAAACTAATTATGAATAGTAAAATTTCTGAACTCTTGGACGATTGTTCACCTTGCGAATTACTTACATTATGTGATATAATAAAGGCAACAAAAGATTCGTTACGCAACAACATATTCAACGACAGATAAGTAATGACATAAGAGGAGTGAATATTTTGCTTTTTGTAAATAAATCATCTGCAAAAATAAGCAGAGAGGAAAAGTTCGCTATCGTATTTGATAAATACTATAAGTACGTGTACAAAATTTCATATAATATCCTTAAAGACCATAAACTAATGGATGATATGGTACAGGAAATATATATGAGGATTTGGAAAGCTATTGATTCTATAAATTTAGATGATGAGGATGCAACAAAAGGTTTTGTTGCAAGGGTATCTGTAAATACTACAATTAATAAGTATAATAAAGATAAAAGAATAAGTCCTAATATTTCTGAAATAGACCACGATACTTTGTTCGCAATTGCAAGTGACAGGGTTGCGAATCCGTCTGACATTGTTGCAGATGATGCAAGTGTTGAATACATATATGAAAAGATAGGTGAATTAGGCGACGTTTATAGCGACGTAATGTTTTACAGATATAAGTTTGATATGACACCGGAGGAAATAGCAAATCTGACAGGATTGAGTATAAAAACAGTATATACCAAATTATCAAGAGGCAGAGAACTGTTAAAGGCAAAACTTTATGATAGCGAAAGGAGGATTAATAATGAAAAACTCAATGGATAGAAACGATAAAGTGTTTGATATAATACTTGAAGAAGCTTTTGATAAATATTCAAAAGATGTTGCGTACTATGAACCTGAAACTGAAATGACGGAAGAAGATATCCGTGTAATGGACAGCAAAAAGGATCGTATCTATAATAATATAATGAAGGAAATTAACAAGGATAACAAGAAAACAGTTTCCGTAAAACTTATTATACCGTTGGTTGCAATTTTAATCCTCGTAGTAGCATATTCAACCAATACATTCGCTTTCCGTACATTCCTGCACCAGACCTTTATGACCTTGACTGGAACAGACCTGAATGTAAAAACCAAAAAGATTATGTTTGAAGATTATAACAATATAACAAGTTTTGAGTATAAAGATGAGATTATTATTCCAAATTGGCTATTAGAAGGTATGATGATAACAAAAATTGCCGATGGCGAAGAAAATCTAACATTGCAATATAAAAATGACGATTATTGGATGACACTCAGAATGAAGGCATCTCATGACAGTTCTGAAACAAAGATTGAAACAGAAAATAATAACTATACTGTAAGAAAAGATAAGATCTTAGGTATGGAGTGTCGTATGGTCGAAATTGTTAGTGAAACTACGTTGAAAACGCATATGGCATATTGGAATTCTGATCATATAAACTATACTATAGTGACAAATATCCCTGAAGGTGATTTTAATAAAATTTTAGAAAATTTACAATATCTTGAAGATTAATGTAGGTTAATGTTGTTTATTGTTAGTAAATAAACACGAAAGGATGTTGTTAAAATGAAAAAACTTTTAAAAACCCTGTTGATTTTTGGTATTATCTGCAGTGTGGCTGTGTCAGGTACAGTTTTTGCAGATAACAATGGAGGCAGTGATGAAACTGTAGCACCATATTCATATTACTATTTATCAGGCAGTCTTGATTTTGCAGATGGCTCCAATTATGTAGCTGTAATAGTTTCAACAGACGCATTTACCTATATTGATAACATATATCACGATGTGACAATATACAAAAATGGTTCGTTGTATTCATCAAAACGATATAGTGATACCGAATGTCAGGAATTAACGACTACAATAAAGGTACCTGCCAGCAGGGGAGACGTAATTGTAGCTAATGTTTCTCACTATACATCACATAATGGCATTACTGAATCAG
>CAZNKU010000064.1:0-6847 GCA_964573775.1 uncultured Clostridiaceae bacterium
CATATATTCTTCATACTTAGCACCTGCTTTTACAGTAGGGATGATGTATTCGTCAACAAATTCATCTGTCAAATCTTCTATGTACAGCTTGGAAGCACCTGTTTTAATAGCCTTTTCTTCCAAACCTTCAAGTTCATCTGCCTGACCTACGTTACCTGATACAGCTATAACTTCACAGTTGTTGTAGTTTTCCTTAAGCCAGGGAATAATGATAGATGTATCAAGACCGCCTGAGTAGGCAAGTACAACTTTTTTAATTTCATTTTTATTCATTTTTACGCACCTCATATTGATTATTTATGCATTTATTATACATCTTCTTGCATAATTATGCAATGATTTTTTTATTTTTAACACATATTTGAATAAAATACATATAAAAAACAAATAATTTAAAAAGTAATTGTGCAAAATTATCACAATTTTATTCATTATTTTCCATTTTTTCAAAATAAGTCTTTAAATGAACAATATGCACAACGGCAATTATAAGCCCTCTGCACAGTTCCTTTTCTTCGGAATTTGTTACACCGACATTTTGTTCCTTGTCCGAAACGCCAAAAATAACATGAAGCATATTTTCAAGCTCGGTACAAAAATAGTCGAAAGCAACCTGCGGTTCATACAGTTCCTTTTGAATATCCAGCAATTTTTTTATATTTTCCATAGAAAGAGCATTTTTTGCAATGGCAATAAAAAACAGATATGCAATCTGCAGAGCGCTGTACTGCTTTTTCACAGGATTTGTAATTAATCCTTTCTTTACGTAATTGCTTATCATGGAACTTGTAATTTCCCACCCAAGCGGTGAAATAAAACCGTTAATATATTTAGTTGTCTGGTCTAAGTATAGCCCAACATCGGGAAGCTCGTGAAACCTTGGCATTCTGAAAGATTTTATAGCCTCCATAATATTGGTATTTCCTTCATTTTTCATAAATATATTTTACTACTCATCGACCTTTATGTCAATAATATATTGACAAAATTTCAATATGAGGTTATAATATTATTTGCAATCGGTTTTTTGATAACCGATGTAAAGATTTTTAAAATTACAGAAGGTGAAAAAATGAATTATAAAATAGTTACAGATTCATCGGCAAACATATTAAAATCAGATGTTGTGAGTCTTTCCACCGTACCGATGAAAATAAGAGTTGAAGACATAGAATATGTTGATGACGAAAGCATAAACACAAGCGAAATGACAAGTCATTTAAAGCGTATTAAGACAAAATCCACCACATCTTGTCCTTCTCCTGATGAATACATAGAAGCCTTTGGAGATGCAGACAGAATTTTTTGCACAACCATTACAAGTAATCTTTCAGGAAGTTATAATGCTGCAATGCTTGCAAAAAATGTTTTTGAAAGTGAAAATCCCGGCAAAAAGGTTTTTGTTATAGATTCGCTTTCCGCCGGTCCTGAAATTACACTTATAATAGAAAAACTGGAAGAGCTTATTTCATCAGGCGAAGAATATGATGATATTTGTGAAAAAATCACAGATTACTGTAAACATACACATCTTTACTTTTCTCTTGAATCGCTTAAAAACTTTGCAAACAACGGACGCGTCAGCCCTGCAGTTGCAAAAATCACCGGTATTTTGGGAATACGCCTTGTAGGAAAAGCAAGCGACGAGGGTACTTTAGAGCCTACCAACAAGCCCAGAGGAGAGAAAAAGGCTATTGAAGTAATATTTGAAAACATGAAAAAAACAGGTTACAATGGCAAAAAGGTCATAATTTCACATACCGAGAACGAAGGTGCGACAAACACTTTAAAAGATTTGATACTATCTGAATTTCCTGATGCAAATGTAAAAATAACCCAAAACAGAGCACTTTGCAGTTTTTATGCCGAACCTGGCGGCTTCCTTGTGGGATTTGAGGGAAGTTTGAAATAATAACATATTATTATATAAAATTAACATAAAAAACATATTTATTGTAAAACAAAAATGGGATGTAAAAACAATTTTACATCCCTACACACCGCATTCCTGCGGTTTTTTTATTTTCTTATAAACATCTGTGTCCAGTAATTACCGTCTGCCACATATCCTACTCCTATGTGGGTATATGAAGCATTAAGAATATTGGCACGATGACCTGCCGAATTCATCCACCCATTAACTACTGCCTGAGGAGTTTTTTGCCCCTTTGCAATATTTTCTGCCGCACTTCGGTAGGATATACCAAAGTTTTTCATCATCTCAAAAGGTGAGCCGTACACAGGGCTTGTATGAGAAAAATATTTATTGTCCCTCATATCCTGTGATTTATACCTTGCAACACGGCTAAGCTCCCAGTCCTCCGTAAGCTTGTTAAGACCGTTTTCAACACGAATTTCATTTACAAGCCTTACAACCTCACTTTCAAAATTTAAAACGGTCGAATCCATAGTCGGAATTGTAATTACCTGACCGGGATATATAAGTGCAGGATTTGAAATTTGCGGATTGGCACTTATTATTTCACTAAGCCCCACCTTATATTTTACTGCAATTTTCCACATACTGTCACCGGATACAACCTTGTGGGTTGTTGCCGCAAATACACCTGTGGAAAATGATATAACTGCTAAAACTGTAACCAATGCGGATGTCAATAGCTTTTTCATCACTTTTACCTCCTTTGCACAAGTAATGACAAGCAATATTGTATCACAATTGGTTTACATAATTCAAATGTAATTTCTGGAATACAAAAAAATATCCCATTAATAATAAACTTCCACCAGCGAAAGTCCGCAGGCAGGAAGAGTTGTCCCCGCTTTTTTCCTTATGTTTTCGGCAAATATTTCGTCAATTACGCCCTCGTCAAGCTCTCCTGTTCCTATTTCCAGAAGGGTTCCGCAGACGATGCGTACCATATTATACAAAAATCCGTTTCCGTTAATGCGGATTTTTACTACATCATCCTGGCAGGTAATATCAATGGAATTGATTGTACGTACAGTAGACTTTTTAGTTTTCCCAACCGAGCTGAAGCCCTTAAAATCGTGCTTACCCAAAAGTTTTTTGGAAGCACACCTCATTTTTTCAACATCGGGAATTTTGTCAGTTACATAAACATATTTTCTTATAAATACATCAGGCTTTTTTAAGGCCAAACTGTATTCGTAGGTTTTTGAAAATGCGTTTAGTCTGCTGTGGAATCGCTCATCCGCCTCCGCTATTGAAGTAACGCGGATATCTTCAGGCAAATATCTGTTAAGATAATTTATAATTTCATCATATTTTAAATCCGTTTTGCACTTAAAATTTGCGGTCTGACTTTTAGCGTGCACACCTGCATCTGTTCTGCCGGAGGCAAAAATTTCAACCTCACATCCGCACATTTTGGAAAGTACATCCTCAAATTTTTCCTGAATGGTGTTTTTTGTATTTCCCTGCCTTTGCCATCCGTTATATTTTGTACCGTCATACTGAACTGTAATTTTGTAATTTTTCAAATTATCACCTGCTAATCAATAAAAAGTGTTTTAAAAACACATCTCCCCCAAACTTGGGGAATTAAGGTACACTTTTGTGTAATATAGGAAATTATACCACATCAGGCACGAAAAAACAATCACTTAACCTTGAAATATTAATTTTTTGAAAATAAAACATATATTTACTTAATAATACAAAAACATTATGCTATACTGTTTGTATACATTCATACATAGGGGAGGTTTACTATGTCAAAGCACACAAAAATAATATGTATTTTACTTTTGTTTCCTTTAATTACCCTGATTTACGGCTTTTGTACAATGCAATACATTACCGTATTCAATTCAATACTCACTGCAACGTGTATAATTGTTTTTACACTGTTTAACAAAAAAACTTCAATGTTCAACCTTAAAACATTTTATTCAGTAATAATATTTATTTTACTTGCAGTATTTATGGGAAGAACTTTAAAAATGTACAACATAATAAGCTTTTGGGATAAACTTCTGCACTTTGTATCGGGCTTTGTAATTGCCTCGGCGGCAGAGCAGATTTACCAAAAACTAAATGGTGATGAAAGCAACAGCAAATTAAAATACTGGTTTATATTCCTTTTTGCCACAGCAGCTGCAGCTGTGTGGGAATTTTACGAATTTTTTGTAGACAGTATTGCACATATACATGCACAAAACGGTCTTGCCGATACTATGCTTGATATGATAGCAGGTACGGTAAGTGCGCTGATTGCCCTGTTCCTGATAAAAAAGAAAAACCGAAATTGATTTCGGTTTTTCAACATTATACTTTATTAACAAAATGCAAACTTTAAATACGATTTTCCATATAATAATTTATCTATTGTTTTCGTTAAAGTGTTATTTCATACCCATCTTTTGCAATTTCAACAGGAAAAGGGAATGTTTTGATAATATCTTCATATCCCTCCATTCTTCGTGCACTATAGTGGGTTATTACCATTTTTTTGGTATTTGTTTTCTTAAGCATTTCCGCAACATCGCAAAAGTTAGAATGCGCCATTTCGCAAACAACAAGGTCAAAACTTTCGTTTTCAATATTTTTGGAATATTCGGGGAACCCACCCTTCATATCACCGGTAAAGAGAACACGTTTTCCATCTGCCTCAAAAATGTATGAATATGATTTGTTGCCGTTATCTGTCAGATGCTCCGTAGTCTTTGCATAAACAGCAATATTTCCATCATCAAAGCACTTGCCTTCAACGGCAACCGACAGTTTCACAATATTTCGTAATTTTTCCTCTTTAACACCCATAATTTTAAGCCAGTTTACAAAACCTTCTTTACCAATTTCGGTAGGAAACATACAACTGCTTTTATCGTTATAATGAAATCTCAACATAGGCTCAATTACAGAGCTTAAACTTCCCACATGGTCATTATGCATATGAGTAATAAAAATGCCTCTTATATTTTCAAACAGCTTATCGTTATTTACCATAAGCCACTCTACAGGAGCACCTGCATCCAACAGATAAATAAATCCTCCTGTTTCAATTATTGTAGATGAAGTAAATCTGTTTTTCTCAGCATATCCATGACTTGAACCCCATATAGTTATATTCATATATACCCCCTTGGTTTTGCTTTAATATATTTATTATAAAACAAACACGGCTTATTGTCAAACAATTAGAAAGGTTTATTAATAAAAGGGAATGTAAAAAAACCAGACTGTAAAAAGGGATAAAAAAGAGAAATACCGCATAACGTGCGGTATTTCAACTTTAATTTATCTTATAATACTAATTGCCTTTTGTGTTCAGGACTATTTTACATTCCTTTGGGATAGGAAAAATTGTTCTGAATCAACAAACCGAGCCAAAGGTGTATATAGATACTCCGCAGGCGAGTGTTTGTTGATAACAAAAGGTGTAAAAAAGAGAAATACCGCGTAACGTGCGGTATTTCAACTTTAATTCATCTTATATAATACTAAAAATTGCCTTTTGTGTTCAGGACTATTTTTACATCCCAAAAAAGTTATCTCTGAACGCGAGCACCCTTACCACCGATAATGTTTTCAACTTCCTTAAGGCTAGCCATTGATGTATCACCCGGAGTTGTCATTGCAAGTGCACCGTGAGCAATACCATAGTTTACAGCTTCTGATGCAGGCTTACCGCTCATCAAACCGTAAATCAAACCTGATGCAAAGCTGTCACCGCCACCAACACGGTCCATAATTTCAAGACCAGGTAGTTCAATACCCTTGTGAACTTTACCGTCAGCGTAGCAAATTGCACTCCAGTCATTGATTGTAGCTGTTTTAACTGTTCTTAGAGTTGTAGCAACTACCTTAAAGTTAGGATATGCCTTTGTAGCAGCTTCAATCATCTTGTAGTAACCGTCAAGGTTAAGTTCCTTAAGGTTTTCGTCATTACCTTCTACTTCAAGACCAAGGCAAGCTGTGAAGTCTTCTTCATTACCAATCATAACGTCTATGTATTTAGCAATTTCCTTGTTAACTTCCTGAGCTTTAGCCTGTCCACCGATATCATTCCAAAGTGATGGACGGTAGTTAAGGTCATAAGATACGATTGTACCGTATTTTTTAGCAGTTTTAACTGCTTCAATAACAACCTGAGCAGTTGATTCGCTAAGAGCTGCGAAAATACCGCCTGTATGCAACCAACGAACACCAAGTGTACCAAAGATGTAATCCCAATCAATATCACCAGGCTGTAGTTTAGAAGCAGCTGTGTTACCACGGTCAGATACACCTACTGCACCTCTTACACCGTAGCCTCTTTCAGTAAAGTTGATACCGTTACGAACAGTTCTGCCTATACCGTCATATTTCATCCATTTAATAAGAGATGTATCTACGCCACCCTGAAGAATAAAGTCTTCCATAAGGTAACCAAGTTCGTTTTCAGCAAAAGCAGTAACAACTGCAGTTTTCATTTTAAAGCAACGTCTCAAACCTCTGGCAACATTATATTCACCGCCACCTTCCCAAGCCTTGAAGGATCTTGCAGTTTTAATTCTGCCTTCACCTGGGTCAAGTCTAAGCATAATTTCGCCAAGAGATATTTCGTCGAACATACATTCTTCCTTTGGTCTCAATTTAAGTTCCATTTTAAATTCCTCCCAATATCCTAAAAAATATTAATTATGTATAACTTGGTATATTATAACATAGTATACATAAATTTTCAATACAAAAATCAAATTTTTTATTATGTTAAGAAAAAACAAGTAATCCCTTATAAATTTATCTTTCTGTTTTTGAAATAAAATCTTTATCACGGTCATTAATTTTACTTAAAACTATGCAAAAATCACCTGCCGCAACAACATAAGAAAAAAGTAGTTGCCCTAAGACAACTACTTTTCTTTTGTTCCGGCAACGTCC
>CAZNKU010000065.1:0-6822 GCA_964573775.1 uncultured Clostridiaceae bacterium
AAGCATCGTGCTTACAAAGGGTACAGAGGGTACAGACGAGCTTAAAAAGGAAATTCAGGAATATGTCAAGAGCAAAACTGCTCCTTACAAATATCCGAGAATCGTCGTATTCAGAGATGAACTTCCAAAGACTATAAGCGGTAAAATTCAGAGAAATAAACTTTAAAAAGGAGACGGATTTATGGATATCAAACGTGTTACATTATTTGCAGGTCATTACGGCAGCGGCAAAACAAACATTGCGGTAAACTGGGCAAAATACTTAAAAAAACAGAATAAAGCTGTAACTATTGTAGACCTTGATATTGTTAATCCGTATTTTCGTACAAAGGACAGTCAGGAAGAATTTGAAGAACTTGGCATAAAGCTGGTATGTTCGCAGTATGCAAATACAAATCTGGATATACCAGCCTTACCTAAAGAAATTTACGGTGCAATAGCCGACAAAAGTTCATACCTTATAATGGATATCGGCGGTGATGACGTAGGTGCAGTGGCAATGGGCAGATATACTCCTTCTATATTGGAAGAAAACAATTATGAAATGATTTATGTTGCCAATTGTTACCGTCCCCTTACCAAAACTGCCGAAGATACATTGGAGGTTATGAGGGAAATTGAAGCCGCAAGCGGCATTCCTTTTACCGCAATTATAAATAATTCTAATTTAGGGGTTGAAACTACCCCCGAAGATGTGGTAAAATCTAATATGTATGCGCAGGAGCTTTCTAAGATAAGTAATCTTCCTGTACTATTTACAACTGTTAATAATTCTATTGCGAATGACATTGGTGATAAAGTCCCCAATGTCTTTCCGCTGGAATTACAAAAGAATAAATATTAATTTTTATATTGAAAGAAGGTATGGTTATGGCAAAATTAACATTTAAAACAGACCTTTGTAAAGGCTGTGGGCTTTGTGTAAACGCATGTCCTAAAAAATTGCTTAAGATTGCAACAGACAAAATTAACCAAAAAGGGCATTCTCCTGTAGAAATGACAGACGAAAGTCAGTGTATTGCATGCGCATTCTGTGCTACAATGTGTCCTGACTGCATTATAACAGTAGAAAGGTAAGGTGAAATAAAATGGCAGAAAAAGTTTTGATGAAAGGTAATGAAGCTATTGCTGAAGCTGCGATTTCCGCAGGATGCCGTCATTATTTCGGCTATCCTATTACTCCGCAGACAGAAATTGCTGCATATATGGCTAAAAGAATGCCAAAAATCGGCGGAACATTTTTACAGGCAGAAAGTGAAGTTGCCGCTATCAACATGGTATACGGTGTATCAGCCGCAGGTAAAAGAGTTATGACTTCTTCCTCCAGCCCTGGTATATCACTAAAGGCTGAAGGTCTTTCATACCTTGCAGGTGCAGACCTTCCTGCATTGGTTGTTAACGTTGAGCGAGGCGGTCCTGGTCTTGGCGGTATCCAGCCTTCACAGTCTGACTATTTCCAGGCTACAAAGGGTGGCGGTCACGGTGACTACAGAATGATTATTCTTGCTCCTTCCTCTGTTCAGGAAATGGCTGACCTTACACTAAAGGGCTTCGACCTTGCAGATAAATACAGAATGACATCTATGATTTTAGCTGACGGTACAATCGGTCAGATGATGGAACCTGTTGAAATTAAAGAGGGCGAAAACGTAACTACATACGAAAAGCCTTGGGCTTTAACAGGTACAGAATGTAAGCGTGAACACAATATTGCAAACTCATTGTTCCTTGTTCCTGAACAGCTTGAAAAAGTAAACTTTGAAAGATTTGAAAGATATAAGCAAATCGAAGAAAACGAAGTTATGTATGAAGAATTCATGATGGATGATGCTGAAATCTGTATCGTAGCTTTCGGTATTGCCGCTCGTGTTTCTCAGAACGCTATCGTTGAAGCAAGAAAGCAGGGCATTAAGGTTGGTATGATAAGACCTATCACACTATGGCCATTCCCTAAAAAGCCTTTGCTTGCAGCTGCAGACAAGGTTAAATCATTTATTACCGTTGAACTTTCAATGGGTCAGATGATTGAAGATGTTAAGCTTGCAACAGAATGCAAAAAGCCTGTTACACTTTGCAACCGTGTAGGCGGTATGATTGTTACTCCTGAACAGGTACTTGCAGAAATCAAAAAAGCAAACGGAGGTGCAGAGTAATGGTAGTATTTGAAAAACCAAAAGCATTAACAGATGCTCCACTACATTATTGCCCGGGTTGTACACACGGTATAGTACACCGTCTTGTGGCTGAGGCAATTGACGAACTTGGTATTGAAGGTACAACTATCGGTGTTGCTCCGGTTGGTTGTGCTGTTATGGCATATAACTATTTTGCATGTGATATGGCTGAAGCTGCTCACGGACGTGCTCCTGCAGTTGCAACAGGTATTAAACGTGCAGACCCAAGCAAAATCGTATTCACATATCAGGGTGACGGTGACCTTGCCTCTATCGGTATGGCTGAAACTGTTCACGCTGCTACAAGAAACGAAAATATTACAATTATCTTTATTAACAACGCAATTTACGGTATGACAGGCGGTCAGATGGCTCCTACATCACTTCCGGGACAGGTTACACAGACTTCTCCTTACGGCAGAGATGTAAAGACAGCAGGTTACCCAATCAGAGTTTGTGAAATGCTTTCACAGCTTGAAGGTCCTGAATATCTTGAACGTGTTACCGTAAACAACGTTAAGAATATTAAAAATGCTAAAAAAGCTATTAAAAAGGCTTTTGAAAATCAGGTTAACGGTAAAGGTTTCTCCTTGGTAGAAGTTGTTTCAACTTGCCCTACCAACTGGGGTATGACACCACAAAAGGCTTTGGAATGGGTTGACACAAACATGCTTCCATACTATCCTTTAGGTGTTTACAAAGACAGAAGTAAGGAGGAGAAATAATGAGTACAACACAGATATTAATCGCAGGCTTCGGCGGACAAGGTGTACTTTTTGCAGGTAAAGTACTTGCATACCTTGGTCTTACAGACGGCAAAAACGTAAGCTGGCTTCCTTCTTACGGTCCTGAAATGCGTGGCGGTACAGCTAACTGCAGTGTTATTTTAAGTGATTCCCCTGTTGGTTCACCTATCGTTTCAACACCTGATGTTTTATTTGCAATGAACTTGCCATCACTTGACAAGTACGAAGGTACTTGCGCAAGCGGTGCAAAGCTTATAGTAGACTCTACTCTTATCGGCAGAAAGGTTGAAAGAGATGATGTTGAAGCATTCTACATTCCTGCAACTGCTATGGCGGCAGAAATTGGTGCTCCTACTCTTGCAAACATGATTATGCTTGGTAAAATGATTAAGGAAACAGGCGTAATTAAGCTTGAAGACGTTGAAAAAGGTCTTAAAAAAGTTATATCTGCTAAAAGAGCGGATATGTTGGAACTTAACATGAAAGCTATTGAAACAGGTTATAATTTTTAATTTTAAGGCATACAGAGTTAAAGGAGAGTAAATAATAATGTTAGATATCAAAATCACCAAAACAACAAACCCTGCTCCAAAGCCTGAAAAAGGCGCAAAGCTTGGTTTTGGTCATATTTTTACAGACCATATGTTTGTTATGAACTATACAGAAGGCAAAGGCTGGCACGATGCAAGAATCGAGCCATTCCACAATATTGAACTTTCACCTGCCGCTATGGTTTACCACTACGGTCAGGAAATGTTTGAAGGCATGAAGGCTTACAAGGGTAAGGACGGCAAAGCATTCCTTTTCAGACCTGAAATGAATGCTAAAAGAGCAAATATGTCTAACGACAGACTTTGCATTCCCGAGATTCCTGAAGAAGATTTTGTACAGGCTGTTAAAGCTGTTGTAGATGTAGACCGCGACTGGATTCCTGAAGGCGACGGCGAATCACTTTACATCAGACCTTTTATCATCGCTACTGATGAATTTTTAGGTGTTGCACCTTCTAAAACATACTTGTTTATGGTAATTCTTTCACCATCAGGTGCTTACTACGCAAGCGGTCTTGCTCCTGTAGGTATCTGGATTGAAGACGAATATGTACGTGCTGTAAAGGGCGGTATCGGTTACGCTAAAACAGGCGGTAACTATGCTGCAAGCTTAAAGGCACAGGTTAAAGCACATGACGACGGTTATTCACAGGTATTGTGGCTTGACGGTGTGGAAAGAAAGTACATTGAAGAAGTTGGCGCTATGAACATCTTCTTTAAAATTAATGGTAAAATTGTTACTCCTGAACTTAACGGAAGCATTCTTCCTGGTGTTACACGTAACTCTGTTATTCAGATGTGCAAGCACCTTGGCTATGAAGTTGAAGAACGCAAAATTTCTGTTGACGAGCTTGTTGCAGCTGCTAAAGACGGCTCATTGGAAGAAGTTTACGGCACAGGTACAGCTGCTGTAATTTCTCCTGTTGGTAAGCTTCGTTATATGGATGACGTTATGGTTATCGGCGACGGTAACATCGGCGAACTTAGCCAGAAGCTTTATGATACTCTAACAGGTATTCAGTGGGGTATTCTTGACGATCCATTCGGTTGGAGAGTTGAAATCTAAAACTATAAAAAGGCTGTGATATCAAACTATCACAGCCTTTTTAATACGAAGGAGAGTGTTTATTATGGAAAAAACAGTAAAAGATTCCTATACCGAACAGGTACACGTTCTTACAATGGGTACGCTAAACGGATACAACAGACTTTTCGGCGGCAAGCTTATGGCATGGATTGACGAGGTAGCCGCTGTTGTTGCAAGACGACACTCCTCCTCTAACGTTACAACCGCAGCTATTGACAACCTTGAGTTTAAAAAGGCGGCCTACGCAAACGATACTTTGGTTTTAAAAGGTAAAATAACCTATGCAGGTACAACCTCTATGGAGATTAATGTGAAGACATACGTTGAAAAATTAACAGGTGAAAATATTTTAATCAACAATGCCTATGTAATAATGGTTGCACTTGATGAAAATGAAAAACCAAAAAAAATCCCCGGTTTAAAGCTTGAAACCGATGAAGAGATAAATGACTGGAGTGAAGCTTTAAAACGCAAGCATAACCGAAAAATCAAATAATTAAGCTAACCCCAAGCTATATATAATTATAGCTTGGGCTTTTTTGTATACAAAAAGGCACAGCTAAAAGCTGTGCCGTAAAAATTTTAAATTGACTTTATCAGTCTTCATTATTTGTGCCGATTTTTGCAATCAAAGTTACCGCAATAATTATAATTAAAATAACAATAAATATTCCGAGCATACCCTTACCCATATAAGAAAGGTTATTAACAAAATTCATCGGATTAAACTGAATATTCATAATATTTACCTCCGTTACAATTAACCTAAGAAGAAGTTAAGTATAAGACCGCCTGCAATAACAGATGCAATCTGTCCTGATACGTTTACACCGATTGAATGCATAAGCAGGAAGTTCTGGTTATCTTCAGCAAGACCCATCTTATGAACAACTCTTCCCGACATAGGAAAGGCAGAAATACCGGCAGCACCAATCATAGGATTAATCTTCTTACCCTTTTTCGCAAATATGTTTAAGAATTTAGCAAAAAGCACACCGCCTGCTGTGTCAAAGATAAATGCAAAAAGACCAAGACCAAGAATAAGAAGAGTTTCAGGTCTTAAGAATTTATCTGCAACCATCTGATTTGCAATAGTAAAACCAAGGAATATTGTTACAAGATTTGCAAGAACCTTTTGTGCAGTTTCAGAAAGAGAATTAAGCACACCGCACTCACGTATAAGGTTACCAAACATAAGAAAACCTATAAGTGATGCAGAAGAAGGTGCTACAAGTCCCGCAACGACTGTAATAATTATAGGGAAGATAATCTTTGTAAGCTTTGAAACCTTAGCACTGGAATTATCCATACGAATCATTCTTTCCTTCTTGGTTGTAAGAAGCTTTATTACAGGTGGCTGAATAATTGGTACAAGCGCCATATATGAGTACGCCGCAACCATAATTGCGCCCTGATACTGAGATCCAAGCTTATTTGCAACAACAATAGCAGTAGGTCCGTCAGCAGCACCTATAATACCAATTGAAGCCGCGTCATTCAAAGGGAAGAACATAGATGCCAGACAGAAAGTAAGGAAAATACCAAACTGAGCTGCTGCACCAAAAATCATAAGCTTAGGATTGGAAAGCACAGGACCAAAATCAATCATAGCACCAATACCTATAAACAAAATAAGCGGAAAAAGTTCATTTGCAATACCTGCTTCAAAAAGCGTAGTTATTGCACCCTCTTCAAGGTGACCTCCAATAAGCTGATCAATAGCACCTGAAAGAGGAAGGTTTACAAGAATTGTACCAAAACCCATCGGCAACAAAAGTGTAGGCTCCATATCCTTTTTAATTGCAAGGTATATGAGAATTCCTCCTATTACCCACATTACTGCATGCTGCCAGGTAAGGTTTAACACATTACCGAACAAATCATAAAAAATGTCCATAAAATATCTCCTTCGTAATTATTTGTGACATAAAAATTTTACACAAAGAAAATTCCCATGTAAAAATTTTGTTATAAAAAGACTGTGTGGGAAAACATTATTTCATGTGCACCAAAAAAGGTGGATATTCATCCAACACCTTCTTATTATCACCTTGTTATTCTACTATATTTTACAAATATTGTCAAGATATATTTGGCGTAAATACACATTAAATTCGGCATAGGTAAAACTACTATTCTCATTCGATCAAAATATTTTTTACATAATAATGTTTAAAGCCAAAAAGCTCTCTAAAAGAGAGCTTTTAGCGTGTCGATAAACCTATCGACACGCTGGCAGATTGCGAAAAAGGAAGTTATATTTT
>CAZNKU010000066.1:0-6759 GCA_964573775.1 uncultured Clostridiaceae bacterium
TGAGTATATGAAGCAAAAGTCTTCGGGAAATACAGAATATGTTGCCGTGCGTTTTGGTAATGTACTTGGTTCTAACGGTTCTGTTGTTCCTCTTTTTGAAGAACAGATTAAAAACGGTGGTCCTGTTACCGTTACACATCCGGACATTATACGTTACTTTATGACAATTCCCGAGGCAACCTCACTTATTCTGCAGGCGGCAAGCTTTGCGCAGGGTGGAGAAATATTTGTTCTTGATATGGGTGAGCCTGTTAAAATTTTAAGTCTTGCGGAAAATGTTATCCGTATGAACGGTAAAAAGCCTTATGAAGATATTAAAATTGAATTTACAGGTCTTCGTCCCGGTGAAAAGCTTTATGAAGAACTTTTAATGAGTGAAGAAGGTCTTAAAAAGACAGGTAATAATAAAATTTTCATTGGTCAGCAAACGGAAGTGAATATCGAAAAATTCGATTCTCAGATTGAAAAATTACGAGAAATTGCATATTCAAACAACAATGATGAATGTGTAAATGCGTTAGCTGAAATTGTTACAACTTTCAAAAGAAGTGATAATAAGCAACCTGTTGCATAATATTACATAATTCAAACTTAAGGGCTGTAGGTATACAGTCCTTTTGATTTTTTATTCGTTGACAATACTTTTAATTGTGATAAAATAAAAAGTAAGAGGTGTTAAAGATGAAAAAAAGTTTTTGGATATATCTTGTTTTAACCTTGTCCATAATGGTTGGTATATTTTGTTTTTCTGCACAACCAGGTGAGAAATCCTCATCAATAAGTATGAGTATGACAAAAAAAGTTGTTACAGAAAAACCAAGTGAAAAAATTACACGTGCGGAAGTAAATGATAAAATAGAGCTTGTTGAAACTATAATAAGAAAATCAGCACATGCTATTATATTTACAGCCTTGGGTTTTTGTGTATTTATGACCTTGTATCACAGCGAGAAAATGAATAAATATACAAACTTATTCATAATTTCATTTATTTTTTGCATATTTTATGCAGCTTCCGATGAAATACATCAGCTTTTCGTTTTCGAAAGGTCAGGAGAAGTAAGAGACTTTTTGATAGACTCGTCAGGTTCCTTTATCGGTATACTAATAGCCTTGGGAGTGTTGGAAATCAAGAAAAAATTACAAAAAAGAAAGGCATAATTTATGTATTTTGTTTATAAAACTTATACATTTGGTTTTTTGAATGGTAATTTTGTATAAATAATAAAAAACAACAAAAAAAGCTTGCATATTTATGCAATGTATGGTATTATATGATGTATAGTATATAATGCCATACTATTTTTTTGCGAATTGAGGTATATTTATGAAGAAGATTTTTATCGACGGTAAGGCGGGTACAACAGGTCTTAGAATTTATGAAAGATTAGAAAACAGAAATGATATAGAAATTATCACTCTTTCCGAGGAGTTGAGAAAGGACCCCGAGTCAAGAAAGCAGGCAATTAACAGTGCAGATGTTGTTTTTCTTTGCTTGCCTGATGCGGCGTCTATAGAAGCTGTTGCAATGGTTGAAAATGACAATACTGTTATTATCGATACATCTACAGCCCACAGAACAAACCCCGACTGGGCATACGGCTTTGCCGAGCTTTCAAAGGATTTTGAAAACAAAATCAAAAACGGCAAAAGAATTGCTGTTCCAGGATGCCATGCAAGTGGTTTTATCGCTTTGGTGCATCCTCTTATTGAAGCAGGTATACTTTCCAAAGATGTTTTGCTTACCTGTCATTCTCTTACAGGCTACAGTGGCGGCGGTAAAAAGATGATTGCGGAATATGAAGATGATAACAGAGATGTTCTTCTTGGTGCTCCAAGACAGTACGGCATTGCACAAAGCCACAAGCATCTTAAAGAAATGGTTAAAATAAGCGGGCTTAATAATGCACCGATTTTCTGTCCCATAGTTGCTGATTTTTACAGTGGTATGGAGGTAACTGTTCCATTGTTTGGCAGTATGCTTCAAAAGGGTGCAACAGTTGAAGATATTAAAAAGATTTATGCTGAAAAGTACAACAGCGAAATTGTAAAGTATGTTGAGGATGCAGATGAAGAAGGCTTCCTTTCATCAGTTAAGCTTGGCGGTAAGGACAGTATGGAAATTACAGTTTACGGCAATGATGAAAGAATTATCCTTGTTGCAAGATATGACAACCTTGGTAAAGGCGCATCAGGTGCGGCTTTGGAATGTCTTAACATAGTGCTTGGCAACGAAAAGACAGCTAATTTGGATATATAACGGAGGAAAAGTCATGAAGATTATAGAAGGCGGCGTTTGTGCCGCAAAGGGCTTTACTGCAAGCGGTATTCATTGCGGTATACGTAAAAACAAAAGTAAAAAGGATTTATCACTTATTTTAAGTGAGGTAAAGGCGACAACAGCAGCTGTATATACAACAAACCTTGTTAAGGGTGCACCCCTTACAGTCACTAAAAACCACATTGCAGATGGTTATGCTCAGTCGGTAATCTGTAACAGCGGTAATGCAAACACCTGTAATGCAAACGGTATTGAAATTGCCGAAGCTATGAGTGATCTGGTTGCTGAAAAAACAGGTATTGATGCAAAGGATGTTGTTGTAGCATCAACAGGTGTTATAGGTCAGCCTTTAGACATTACACCAATTGCTAATGGTATGGATGCATTGGTTGCAGGTCTTGGCAAAAATAGTAAAGATGCCGCAGAAGGTATAATGACTACAGATACTAAGTTAAAGGAAATTTCCGTAAGTTTTGAAATTGACGGTGTAGAATGTAAAATAGGCGGTATTGCAAAGGGCTCAGGTATGATTCACCCTAACATGGCTACAATGCTTGTTTTCATTACAACAGACTGTGCAATTTCTCCTGAAATGCTTCAGAAGGCACTTTCAACAGATATTCAGAATACATTTAATATGGTTAGCATTGACGGTGATACATCAACAAACGATATGGTAAACATCCTTGCCAACGGTATGGCAGGCAACAAGATAATAGACAGCGAAGACGAAAACTATGCAGAATTTATGAAGGCACTTAACACAGTAACTGTTTACCTTTGCCAGAAAATTGCAGGTGATGGTGAGGGTGCTACAAAGCTTTTGGAATGTAAGGTTACAGGCTCTTGTGATGTTGCAACTGCAAAGACTGTTGCAAAATCCGTTATCTGTTCTTCACTTTTAAAGGCGGCTATGTTTGGTGCAGATGCCAACTGGGGACGTGTACTTTGTGCAATCGGTTACAGCGGTGCAGATGTTGATGTTAATAAAATTGACGTTGCATTCCGTTCGCCAAAGGGTACAATTGATGTTTGCAAAAACGGTGCAGGCGTAGAATTTTCTGAAGAAAAGGCAAAGGAAATTTTGCTTGAAGATAAAATTGAGATTTTAGTAGAACTTAACAGTGGCAGTGAATCCGCAACAGCATGGGGCTGTGACCTTACATACGATTATGTTAAGATAAACGGCGATTATCGCACCTGAGTCGGAATGTAAAAAATGAGCAGAACACATAAATGTTATAAACAAACTTCACCACTCGACGTACTTTTTGTACGCCTTCGGGTAACCTCAAGCATAGCTTGAGTTCAGTTTGTTCATTCTGCAACATTTTTTCCTATTCCTTATAATAGAAGAGAGGTTTTAATTATGAAAATTTCTAATGCAGACAGAGCTAAAATATTAACAGAGGCTTTGCCATATATTCAAAAATACAGCAACAAAATTCTTGTTATCAAATACGGCGGTAACGCTATGATTAACGAAGAGCTTAAAGCCGCAGTTATGGGTGATATTGTTTTGCTTTCACTTATCGGCGTAAAGGTTGTTCTTGTTCACGGCGGTGGTCCTGAAATTTCAGAAATGCTTAACAAAATAGGCAAAAAGTCCGAGTTTGTAAATGGTCTTCGTGTAACAGATAAGGAAACTGTAGACATTGTACAGATGGTGCTTGCAGGTAAGGTGAATAAAAGCCTTGTAAACTATATTCAGAATATAGGCGGTAAGGCTATCGGTCTTTGCGGTACAGACGGTCATATGATTGAAGCGGAAATGAAAGACCCTGCACTTGGCTATGTTGGTGAAATTACAGATATTGACACAACACCTATTTTGGATGTGCTTGATAAGGGGTACATTCCTGTTATCTCTACAATCGGCTGTGATAAAGAGGGCAATATATATAACATCAATGCAGATACTGCTGCTGCTAAAATTGCAGGTAAATTGCAGGCAGAAAGCTTTATTTCAATGACGGATATCCGTGGACTTTTAAGAGATAAGGACGACGAGAATACGGTTATTCCTGTTGTTAATGTAAGTGAAGCTCCACAGCTTATTCACGAGGGCATTATATCAGGCGGTATGATACCTAAGATTGAATGTTGTATTGAGGCTATAAGACAGGGTGTTGGTCAGGTGTTTATTATTGACGGACGTGTTCCTCATTCAATACTTATAGAAGTGCTTACCGATGAAGGTATAGGCACAATGTTTAAATAATTCAAGGGAGTTTTTATAATGAACATTAAAGAGGCAGATAAACAGTATATTATGTCTACATACGGCCGTTTTGACCTTTGCATTGTAAAGGGTGAAGGCAGTACATACTATGATGAAAACGGCAAGAAATATATAGATATGGGTACAGGTATTGCGGTTAATACATTCGGTGCAAATGACGAAGAATGGAAAAATGCTGTTATTGAGCAGATTAACAAAATTCAGCATACCTCAAACCTTTATTACAGCGAACCTTGTGTTAAGCTTGCTAAGCTACTTTGCGAAAAAACAGGGATGAAAAAAGTTTTTTTCGGTAATTCCGGTGCAGAGGCTAATGAATGTGCAATTAAGGGTGCAAGAAAATTCGGCACAGATATTCGTGAGGATAAAAACGTAATTATTACTTTAAAAGATAGTTTCCACGGCAGAACAATTACTACACTTTCTGCCACAGGTCAGGATGTGTTCCACAAAAACTTTACTCCTTTTACAGAGGGATTTGTTTACGTTACAGCTAACGATATTGATGAGCTTAAAGCGGCAATTAACGACAAAGTGTGTGCAATCATGATTGAAATTGTGCAGGGCGAAGGCGGAGTTAACACTCTTGACAAAGCTTACCTTGACGAAATTGAAAAGATAACTACTGAAAATGACATTTTACTTGTTGTAGACGAAGTGCAGACAGGTAACGGCAGAACGGGTTCAATGTACGCATTTATGCAGTTTGGGTTAACACCTGACATTGTTTCTACTGCAAAGGGTCTTGCAGGCGGATTGCCAATGGGTGCAACAATGTTTGGCGAAAGAGTTGAAAATGTGCTTCCTGCAGGAACGCACGGCTCTACTTTTGGCGGTAACCCTGTTTGTGCAAATGCGGCACTTAGCGTTGTAAGCCGTATTGATGACAAGCTACTTAATACAGTTAAGGAAAACAGCAAATATCTTGTTGAAAAGCTACTTAAAATTGACGGTGTTAAAAGTGTAAGCGGTATGGGCTATATGCTTGGAATAGAAATTGATGGAGATGCAAAGGCAGTTGCATCCAGGTGTATTGAAAACGGTCTTTTGGTTTTAACTGCAAAAACAAAAATAAGACTGCTTCCTGCACTTAATATAACACGTGAAGAAATAGACAGTGCACTTGCTATTTTTGAAAAGGTATTAAAGGAGAATTAATATGAAACTTAATCATTTTTTAAAGCTTTCGGATTTATCAACTGAAGAAATAACAGAACTTCTTAACATGGCAGACCAGCTAAAGTATGAAAAGAAAAACGGTATTCCTCACAAGCATTTGGAGGGAAAATCACTTGGTATGATTTTTGAAAAATCTTCTACAAGAACACGTGTTTCTTTTGAAGTTGGTATGTACGAGCTTGGCGGAAACCCTATGTTTTTAAGCTCTAACGATTTGCAGATAGGCAGAGGTGAGCCTGTTGAAGATACTGCAAGAGTTCTATCCAGAATGATTGACGGTATTATGATAAGAACTTTTGAACAAAAGGAAGTTGAAGACCTTGCAAAATACGGCTCAATTCCTGTTATAAACGGTCTTACAGACTACTGCCACCCATGTCAGGTGCTTGCAGACCTTATGACTATCCGTGAACACAAAATGTCACTTCCTGGACTTAAGCTTTGCTTTGTAGGTGACGGTAACAATATGGCAAACTCTCTTATTGTAGGCTGTATTAAAATGGGTATGAAGGTTTCTGTTGCCTGCCCTGAAGATTACAAGCCTGATGCTGAAATTATGAAGTGGGCTTATGAAACAGGTAACTTTGAATGTACTTCCGATATCCTTGCAGCTGCAAAGGATGCCGATGTTCTTTACACAGACGTATGGGCATCAATGGGACAGGAGGAAGAAGCTAAGGAAAGACAGAAGATATTTAAAAACTACCAGATTAACGATTCAGTTATGGCAGTTGCAAAGCCTGATGCTATGGTGCTTCATTGCTTGCCTGCACATAGGGAAGAAGAAATTACAGCAAAGGTTTTTGAAGAACATGCTGACGAAATATTTGACGAGGCAGAAAACAGATTGCATGCACAGAAGGCAATTTTAGTAGCTTGTATGGGAAATAATGATTAATGATGAAAACCACAAGAATTAAATCTTGTGGTTTTCTTTTGTGTGTAGCAACTTTTTGAAACAGAGTCACCTTATTACGTTAAATAAAAAAGGTGTGTAGCAAGAGTGAATATGTCAAGTAAAAGTAGACAATAAAAAGTACGCATTATCCAAAGCCCT
>CAZNKU010000067.1:0-6672 GCA_964573775.1 uncultured Clostridiaceae bacterium
AGAACTTTCTTACGATGCTGAATATAAAACAGTTGATTCTTCTGCTATTGAAGCAGATTATATGGGTCTTGACATCGGTGAAAAGACAGTTGAACTTTTTGTAAATGCTGTAAAAGATGCTAAGACTGTTGTTTGGAACGGTCCTATGGGTGTATTTGAAATGCCTAACTTTGCAAAGGGTACAAATGCTGTTGCAAAGGCTCTTGCTGAAATCGATGCTATCACAGTTATCGGCGGTGGCGACAGTGTTGCTGCTGTTAACCAGGCAGGTCTTGGTGATAAGATGAGCCACATCTCTACAGGTGGCGGTGCTTCATTGGAATTCCTTGAAGGTAAAGACCTTCCTGGTATCGTAGCACTAAATGATAAATAATTAATGAAGAATTAAGAATTAAGAATGAAGAGTGAAGAATTATGGTAAAAATGCTATGCATTTTAAAATAAAGAGCAAGCGAAGCTTGCTTTCCAAAATTCTGCATTCTGCACTTTACATTCTGCATTTTTTAAAATTGGAGGATATAAAAATGGCCAGAAGAAAAATCGTAGCAGGTAACTGGAAGATGAACAAAACTCCTTCTCAGGCTGCTGAACTTATTAAAGAACTTATTCCTATGGTTGCAGATGCAGATGTTGACGTTGTTATCTGCACACCTGCAACAGACCTTGCTGTTGCTACAGAAATGACAAAGGGTACAAACATTGCCGTAGGTGCTGAAAATATGCACTGGGAAGAAAGCGGTGCTTTCACAGGTGAAATCTCTGCCGATATGCTTTTGGACCTTGGCGTTAAGTACGTTATCATCGGTCATTCTGAAAGACGTGAATATTTTGCTGAAACAGATGAAACTGTTAACAAAAAGATTAAAACAGCTATTGCTAAAGGTCTTACACCTATCTTCTGTTGCGGTGAATCTTTGGAACAGCGTGAAATGGGCATTATGCCTGAACATATCCGCATGCAGATTAAAATCGGTCTTCTTGGTATAACAGCTGACCAGGTTAAAGACGTTGTAATCGCTTATGAACCAATCTGGGCTATCGGTACAGGTAAAACTGCTACTGCTGACCAGGCTGATGAAGTTTGCGGTATCATCCGTGACGTTATTGCTGAACTTTACGACGCTCCTACAGCTGAAGCTATCCGCATTCAGTACGGTGGCAGCATGAAGCCTTCAAATGCAGCTGAACTTATGTCAAAGCCTAACATTGACGGTGGTCTAATCGGCGGTGCGGCACTTAAGGCAGAGGATTTCACAGGTATTGTAAAGTATTAATTAAGAATGAAGAATGAAGAGTTAAGGTAAAAATGCTATGCATTTTAAATTGAAAAGCAAGCAAGGCTTGCTATCCGAAATTCTGCATTCTACACTCTGCATTCTGCACTGTTTTCGTGCTTGGCATGAAAAGTATATGTTAAACGTAGGGCGGGGGCTTGCTCCCGCCGTATTTTATGAAATAAGAGAGGAATTTATTATGAGTAAGAAACCTGTTGCTTTGATTATCCTTGACGGCTTTGGTTACACACCTGTTGAAAAGGGTAACGCAGTAAAATTTGCAAAAACACCTAATGTTGATAAATATATGGAAATGTATCCACACAACCTTATTAAGTGTAGCGGTATGGATGTTGGTTTGCCTGACGGACAGATGGGTAATTCTGAAGTTGGTCACACAAATATCGGTGCAGGCCGTGTAGTTTATCAGGAACTTACACGTATTACAAAGGCAATTCTGGATGGGGACTTTTTTGAAAACGAAACACTTTTAAAGGCTGTTGAAAACTGCAAAAAGAATGATTCTGCTTTGCACATAATGGGACTAATGTCCGACGGTGGTGTACATAGCCACAACACACATCTTTATGCACTTTTAGAGCTTGCTAAGAGAAACGGACTTTCTAAGGTGTACGTTCACTGCTTCCTTGACGGTCGTGACGTTCCGCCTACATCCGGTGCTGATTATGTACAGGCTTTGGAAGATGAAATGGCAAAAATAGGCGTAGGTAAGGTTGGCACAGTAATGGGCCGTTTCTACGCAATGGACAGAGATAACAGATGGGAACGTGTATCTAAGGCTTATGAGGCAATCGCTCTTGGTAAGGGTGAAGTTTGCGACAGCGCTGTTGATACAATCAGAAAATCTTATGAAACAGATATTACGGACGAATTTGTAGTTCCTACAATTGTAAATGGTACAGACCACGTTAAAGAAAATGACAGCATTGTATTCTTTAACTTCCGTCCTGACAGAGCAAGAGAAATTACAAGGACTTTTGTTGATGAAAAATTTGACGGTTTTGAAAGAGATTACTTCCCTGTATTCTACGTTTGTTTTACACAGTACGATGCATCTATGCCAAATGTAGATGTTGCTTTCAAGCCTACATCACTTGACGATACATTCGGTGAATACATAAGCAAGCATGGTCTTACACAGCTTAGAATTGCTGAAACAGAAAAGTATGCTCACGTTACATTCTTCTTCAACGGCGGCGTTGAAAGAGAATATGAGGGTGAAGAAAGAGCACTTATATCTTCTCCAAAGGTTGCAACATACGACCTTAAGCCTGAAATGAGTGCTTATGAAGTGGCTGAAGAATGCGTTAACAGAATTAACAGCGACAAATATGACGTTATCGTTCTAAACTTTGCAAACTGTGATATGGTTGGTCACACAGGTGTGTTTAATGCAGCAGTTTCTGCAGTAGAAGCTGTTGATACCTGCCTTGGTAAAGTTGTTGACGCTATACTTGCAAAGGGCGGTTGTGCCTTGGTTACAGCTGACCACGGTAATGCTGAACAGATGCTTGATGAATCAGGCAACGTACAGACAGCACATTCTACAAACGTTGTACCTATGATTATGATTGGTACAGAGGGTAAAGACCTTGTAGAAGAAGGCAAGCTTGCAGATATTGCACCTACCTTGCTTGAGCTTTTAGGTCTTGAAAAGCCTGAAGCAATGTCAGGCACATCAATGTTGAAGTGATATTTACAGGGTTTTCAAAAAAATAAAAATTATGCTTGCATTATTAAAAATGTTGTGATATAATAATAACGTTACAAATGCTTAGTTATATCATACAGGAGGTTTTTATAAATGATCGCTATTGTTATTTTACATCTTATAGTTGCAATTGCACTTATTGCTATAGTATTGATGCAGTCCGGTAAATCAGCTGGTTTGTCAGGTTCAATCGCGGGTGGTGCTGAAACATTTTTTGGTAAAAACAAAGGTAAAACAATTGATGCTATCTTGTCAAAAGTTACTGCAGCAGCAGCAATTATTTTCCTTGTTACATCACTTTTGTTATTGTTCCTTGTTAAATAATTTGTTTATGATTAAACCGCCGTATTGTTATCGGCGGTTTTTTTGTTAATATTTTTTCTTAAATTATTAACAATAATCATATTGGAGTGATGAAATTGGATATTAATAAATTTTTGTACAATTATGGATATAATAAGGAATTTAACCTTGCGGTGTCGGATGAGGTAAAATCTTTCCCTGATAAAATTCCTGAAAGTGAATTTAAAAAGAGAAAGTGCCTTTTCGACTGGCAGATTGTTACCATAGACGGTGACGATTCCAAAGATTTTGACGATGCTGTAAGTATAAAAAAACTTAAAAACGGAAAATTCGAGCTTGGTGTTCACATTGCAGATGTAAGTCACTATGTTACAGAGGGCAGTGCACTTGATGCGGAAGCATATAACAGAGGTACAAGCGTTTATCTTGTGGATAATGTTGTGCCAATGCTTCCCGAAAAGCTTTCCAACGACTTGTGTAGCCTGGTGCCTCATAAACCACGCCTTACACTTTCTTGTGTAATGAAGATAGATTCTCAGGGCAACGTGGAGGATTATAAAATATTTGAATCCGCAATTAAAAGCTGTGCAAGGCTAACCTACCATAGAGTTTCACAGGTTTTAGAGGGTAATATGTCTGCCCGCAATGAGTATGCGGATTTTATAGAAATGTTTGAAAATATGCGTGAGCTTGCACTTATTTTACGTGACAAACGTATGCGCAGGGGTGCAATAGATTTTGACTTTCCCGAACCGTATTTTGAGCTTGATGAAGATGGCAGGGTAGTTGATGTAAGGGCACGTGAACTTTCAATTTCCAACAAAATTATTGAGGAATTTATGCTTGCGGCTAATGAAACGGTTGCAAAGCATTGTCAGAAATTTGAAATACCTTCTGTTTACCGTGTGCATGAAGACCCTGACACTGAAAAGGTTCAAAAGCTTGTTAACCTTGTAAGAATTTTCGGACATAAGCTAAAGGTGGGGGATAAGGTCTCACCAAAGGCAATGCAAAGCCTTTTATTCAGGGTTGATGGCACAAATGCACAGACGGTTTTAAGTACAGCAATGCTTCGTGCTATGATGAAGGCAAGATACTGCGAGGAAAATTTGGGGCACTTTGGTCTTGCGGCAGATTTTTATTGCCACTTTACTTCACCAATCCGCAGATATCCGGACCTTTTAGTGCATAGAATATTAAAGGAATGGCTAAAGGATGACCTTGACGAATGGCGCATAACCCATTATAATAAAATTACACGCCGTGCCGCTGAGCAGTCATCGGAAACCGAGGCTCAGGCAACAATGGCAGAACGTGATTATGACAGTTTTTTGTGTTGCGAGTATATGGAAGATAAAATCGGTCAAGAATTTACAGGGGTAATTTCGTCGGTTACAGACTTCGGCTTTTTCATAGAGCTTCCAAATACTGTGGAAGGTTTAGTGCGGATGGTGGACCTTGCCGATGATTACTACGAATTTAACGAAGATACATTGCTTTTGACAGGCAGACGTACAGGCAGAATTTTCTGTATGGGTCAGCAGGTTAAGGTAAGGCTTGCAAAGGTTAATACAGAACTTAAACAGATAGATTTTGTGCTTGCGGAATTTGAGGCACAACAAACTTCGAAAGAGGTGAAACACAAGGTTGGCAAACAACGTAGCAAACGCAACAAAAAAGGACGAAAAAAGAAATATCGCTCAAAATAAAAAGGCGTATCATGACTTTTTTATAGAGGAAACCATAGAATGCGGAATAGAGCTTTTCGGCACAGAGGTTAAATCTTTACGTGAGGGCAGAGTTAACCTTAAGGATAGCTACTGCAATATCGTAAAAGGTGAGGTTTTTGTAAATGGTATGCATATAAGCCCCTACGAAAAGGGTAATATATTCAACAAAGACCCTCTTCGTGTGCGAAAACTTCTTTTGCACCGCAGAGAAATAAATAAGCTTATAGGTCTTTCCCAACAGCAGGGCTATACTTTGGTGCCTACATCCTTGTATTTTTTGGGCTCAAAGGTAAAGCTTGAAATGGCTCTTGCAAAGGGTAAAAAGCTGTATGATAAACGTGACGACGCCGCAAAACGTGACGCAAAACGTGATATGGACCGCGTTATGAAAGAACGTAGCCGTATTTGACAAAACGGGCAATTTGATATATTATATTTATTGCCCTTAAATATGGGGATGCAATGGTTTCGACGGGTGCATTTAAGCAGGATAAGCGGGTAGTGGTCGGGCGCCACTTTAAAAGCTCGAATTTTTAAAATTAAACGCTAACAAAAATTTAGCATACGCTGCCTAATTATGGCGGCCGTTCTGCCTAGGATTACCACGGCTTAGGACAGGGCGTCGAATAGTGGTGAACGTGAATATGCAAAGCTTTGAGCATATCATGAACAATGAAGCTACTGAGGTTTACAGATTGTTTGTGTTCTGTAAACGGAGGGAATGAAGAACATAAACTAAACTCGTAGAAAGTCTTGTGGCGTGTTTTCGGACAGGAGTTCGATTCTCCTCATCTCCACCACTCATTATCACGTCCGTGATAAAATTAAAAAATGCACCGTTATGGTAAGGTTTGCCTTGCCATTCGGTGCATTTATTCGTTTGGGGCAGTAAAGCCATAAAGTGAATATTTTAGGGATTTTTGATAAAATAGCAATGAGTTAAAGTCGTGATTTAATCACGGCTTTTTTTATTGAATATTGGGTATGATATACTGAAAATGAAGTATTTTATCGGGAGGAGATTGAAATGGTAGTAGGTTACGCAAGAGTTTCCACGGTAAATCAAAAAGAGGACAGGCAGATTGACGAGCTTTTGGATTACGGTGTAGAGGCAGACAATATATATGTAGATAAACAGAGCGGAAAGGACTTCAGGAGACCGCAATATTTGAAAATGGTAAAAAGGCTGAAAAAGAATGATTTGCTGGTGATAAAAAGTATAGACAGGCTGGGAAGAAATTATACGGAAATACTTGAAGAATGGCGGAAGATAACACAGCAAAAGCAAGTTGACATCATTGTTCTAGATATGCCGCTTTTAGACACAACAAAATCAAAGGATTTGCTTGGAACGTTTATAGCAGATTTGGTTTTGCAGTTACTTTCATTTGTGGCGGAAAATGAACGGCGAAATATACGGCAACGTCAGGCAGAGGGCATAAAGGCGGCTAAAAAAAGAGGGGTGCGTTTCGGCAGACCGCCAATGGTGGTACCGAATAATTATGAAGAAAATTATCAATTGTGGAAAGACAAAAAAATAACTGCCCGTCAAGGAGCAGAAAACTGTAATATGCCGCTTTGGGCATTTTATAAGAAAAAACCTAAATGATTTTAACTAAAAGTATAGGTTTAG
>CAZNKU010000068.1:0-6528 GCA_964573775.1 uncultured Clostridiaceae bacterium
TTTCAACCAAATTAAGATGTTTTGCAAATTACAAATCACTTGAATTTCTTGTTTTATCCTCTTTTTGCGGTCTGGACTTTTTTTACATCCCCTTTTTTTGTAAAAAATCGTTTTGGTATTATTGCACCCAAAACGATTTGTTAATTTATTTATTTTTTAGTCCATGTATGTGGACTGAATAATAGCAACATAGGGAATATTTCCAACCTTCCTATCAGCATACATATACTCATAATAATTTTTGAAAATGAAGAAAATTTTGAAAAATTACCCATAGGTCCTACCATATTAAGTCCCGGACCAATATTATTGAGAGTTGCGGCTATTGCAGTAAAATTGGTTGTAAAGTCAAAGTTATCAAGACTTATAAGCAAAAATGCCCCGAAGAATATCATAATATATGCCGCCATATATACATTTACTCCACTTACAGTTTCATGTGGTATAATTCTGCCGTTCATTTTAAGCTTTAATGTTGTGCGTGGATGAACACTTGTGCGTACTTCCTTGCCTATGTTTTTTAAAAGTATTAAAATTCTTGATACTTTAATACCGCCGCCTGTACTTCCTGCACATGCACCTACAAACATAAGTATAACAAGTATAACCTTTGAAAATTCGGGCCACAAATTGAAATCCGTAGTAGCATAACCTGTGGTGGTAATTATAGAACCTACAGTAAAGGCAATGTGCCTGAATGCTTCTTCGGTAGTTTCAAACATCCATCGGGTATTTACAAAAATGAGAAGTATAGACATTGCTATAATTCCAAGATAACCTTTTAATTCGCTGGATTTCAAAATGCTTTTTGCTTCCCTTAACAAAAGAGCATAGTATAGTGAAAAATCTATACCGAACAAAATCATAAATATTGTAATAATATACTGTACATATGGACTATATGTGGCAGCACCTGAATTTAAAATAGAAAAACCACCTGTTCCCGCTGTGCCGAATGACAGCGTAAGGGATGAGAAAAGGTCCAACCCGCCAAATAACAGTAGTATAATTTGTATGAGTGTAAGTACAATGTATATGGCATATAAAATCATTGCTGTTGATTTTAATTTGGGTACAAGCTTACTTACAGACGGCCCGGGGCTCTCTGCCTTTAAAAGATGCACGTTTCCACCACCGGAAAGGGGCACAATCGCCATCAGGAATACAAGTACCCCCATACCTCCTATCCAGTGCGAAAAGCTTCTCCACATTATAAGTGATTTTGGCAATGCCTCTACATTTGTAAGTATGGAAGCACCAGTTGTTGTAAAGCCCGAAACTATTTCAAAAAATGCATCTGCAAAATTTTGTATGTGTCCTGAAAATATGAAAGGTAATGCACCAAATAAACTCATGAAAATCCAACTTAGTGAAACGGATACAAAACCTTCCCGAGCATACATTGTTTTGTTTTTTGGCTGTTTTATGGTAAGTAAAGAGCCTATTATCATACACAGTGCTATACAACCCAACCACACATATATTTCGGGAATTTCCTGGTAACACAGTGCACATATAAAAGGTATAAGCATTGTTGCAGCTTCTATTTTTAAAACCCAGCCAAGTGTATAAATTATCATTTTATAGTTCATTTAAATCATCTACCTTAGTATATCGCTTATGTCTGTAAATCCTTCTTTTAATGTTACTACAATTACCGTGTCACCCGGTAATATGGTATCCTGACCGTGAGGAATTATTATCTTACCGTTACGGTTGATTGAAGCTATAAGGATATTTTCCTTTAGTTTAAGCTCCATAAGCTTTTTGTTTGAAATCGGTGAATTTTCTTTTACTCTGAATTCCAATGCTTCGGCCTTACCGTCAAGTATAAAATGCATTGTTTCTATACTGCTTCCGAAAGAGTTTTGCTTTGCACGCACAAAACGTAAAATGTATTCAGCAGTAATATTTTTTGGATATATTGTTGTACCAAGCTGTAAGTCGTCAATAACATTACCGTACTCAATTCTGTTTATTTTTGTGACAACTTTACCTTTTGCTACACTCTTAGCATACAATGAAAGTAAAACGTTTTCTTCATCAATATTTGTAAGAGAAATAAATGAATCGTATTTTTCCAGTCCTTCTTCAATCAATACCTTGTTGTCTGTTCCGTCTCCGTGAGCAATGGTGGCTTTAGGCAGTAGCTGGAAAAGTTCATCGCATCTTTCCTGGCTCTGTTCTATAATTTTAACATCAATACCTGTTTTTAAAAGGCGTTTTGCAAGATAGTATGCTGTTTCGCCTCCGCCTACTATTAAGGCATCCTTAACACGGTTTGTACGTACACCTATTTTTTTGAAGAATTTTCCTGCTTCGCCTATAGGTGCAACAATACTTATAAGGTCTTTTGCGTGAATAACAAAGTTACCTGATGGAATAAATGCTTCATCAGCACGTTCGACACCACATACAAGTATGGGACTTCCTATTTTTGCAGAAAAGTCCATAAGCTTAAGCCCATCTAAAATGCTTCCTTCGGGAACTTCAAAGTTCAGTATTTCAACGCGACCTTTTGCAAATGTGTCTATCTTAATAGCAGAGGGGAAACGCAGTACTCTTGCAATTTCGTGTGCAGCAGCTTGTTCAGGATTTACAACCATTGTAAGCCCCAAATCATCTTTTATAAGATTTATTGTTTTGAAATATTCCGGTTTTCGTACACGGGCAATAGTCTGACAATCACCAAGTTTTTTTGCCATAAGACAAATTATAAGGTTAAGTTCATCAGACCCTGCAACTGCAATCATTACATCGGCGTTTTCAACATCGGCCTCTGTAAGGGTATCAATATCGGTAGCACTGCCTACAACGCCCATAACATCAAATGCATTTACGGCATTTTCAACAACCTCCGCACGGGGATCTATAACAGTAATGTTATGTTCTTTTTCGTGAGAAAGCTGTTCAATAAGCTTGTTACCTACTTTTCCGCATCCTACAATAATAATGTTCATTTTACAAACCTTCTTAGAATTTTATTGTGACAAAATTATAGCAAATATAAGCTGTAAAGTCAAGTGCGTTACTATTCTACGGTAACAGATTTAGCTAAGTTTTTTGGTTTGTCTACATCACATTTTTTGTATACCGCTATGTGATATGCCAGTAATTGTAACGGTACGGATGAAATAAGAGGATATAAAAGATTATCCGTTTTGGGAATATATACTGTATTTTCGTAGGAACATTCGTACCCTTCGGGGACGATGGATATAACTTTAGCACCTCTTGATGCAACCTCTTTGATGTTGTTGTCTGTTTTCCTTTTTGGGTTTGTATTTACGGCTATTACAACTGTATTATCTTCAATAAGTGCAATGGGGCCGTGCTTTAACTCTCCTGCCGCGTATGCTTCACAAACAATATAGGAGGTTTCCTTTAACTTTAAAGCACCTTCCAATGCAACTGCATAGTCAAGACCTCTGCCAATGTAAAAAATATTTTTTTCTTTGCAGAGTTTCTTTGCCAAGGTTTGCACCTGTTTATTCAGCAACAATGTTTGTTCTAATTTTTCAGGTATGTCCAAAAGTTGCTTTTTTAAGTTGTCAATAACAGCGGAAGATGTATAACCTGTAAATTCTCCTAAAAATATACCTAAGACATAAAAACTTGCAAGTTGCGTCAAATATGCCTTAGTTGATGCTACTGCGATTTCACGCCCTGCATTTGTGTAAACCGTAAAATCTGCAAGTCTTGTTACGGTACTGCCTTCAACGTTGGTTATGGCTAATACTTTAGCACCCTTTTGCCTGGCAAGTTTTACAGCCCCTAATGTATCTGCCGTTTCTCCCGACTGCGTTACTGCAACAACAAGTGTTTTGTTGTTTATTATGGGATTTTTATATCTGAATTCGGAAGCAACATCTGTTTCCGTTGATATTCCGGCAAGTTTTTCTATTATATATTTACCTGCTATAGCGGAATGGTAGGCAGTACCGCAGGCAACAATGTATATTTTATTTATTTTTTTTAACACCTCTGCAGGTATAGGTGTTCCTTTTGAAAGTTGTTCCAAAACAGTATTTTTTACAGCTTTTGGTTGTTCATATATTTCTTTTAGCATAAAGTGTTCAAAACCGTTTTTGTCAATTGTTTCGTTGGTATATTCAACTGTTTGTGCTTTTTTATTTATTATATTTTTTTCGGTATTGTAAAATGTAATTCCGTCACTTTTTAAAACTGCAAATTCGTTATCTTCAATAAAATATACATTTTTTGTTTCGTCAATAAGTGCAGATACATCCGATGCTATAAAGTTACCGTCTTTTTTTGTTCCTGCAATAAGAGGGCTTCCTTTTTTAAAGGCGATTATTGTATGGGGTTCATCAGCATGTATTACACCTACTGCATAACTTCCTTCTAATTTTTGTGCTGTTTTAAATATTGCTTCTATAAAACTGCTGTTGTAGTAATAATCTATAAGATGAGGAATTACCTCTGTATCTGTATTGGTTGTAAATGTATAGCCTTTTGCAGAAAGCTCGGTTTTTAGTTCCTCGTAATTTTCAATAATGCCGTTGTGTACTACTGCAATGGTTTTGTCTGTGTTAAAATGAGGGTGAGAATTTTTTGCAGTAGGTGTACCGTGAGTTGCCCACCTTGTATGTGCTATTCCCGAACAACCATCAAGATTAATATTTTCGGTTGCTTTTCGTAATTTGCATATTCTGCCTTGAGTTTTAACATACTTTATATCAGTACCGTCTAAAACGGCAATCCCTGCAGAATCATATCCTCTGTATTCTAATTTTTCAAGGCTGTTAAGAAGTATATTTTTTGCTTGCTTTTTTCCTGTATAGCCAACTATTCCACACATAATTATCTCTCCTGTAAAATTTATAGATATATTATGTGTTGTTTTTGTAAGTATATTATGAATTTTTATACAATATGGTTTTTATGTAATTTGTCACGTAAAATTGGCTTTACATTTTTTGATGTTTGTGATATACTTTTTTAAAATCTGATTTAAACAGGTGTAGTTTATAATGAAATTGTCTTTTGCACCATTAGAAGGTATTACAAACAGTATTTACAGAAATACTCATAATAAATTTTTTGGTGGCTGTGACGAATATTATGCACCTTTTATAGTGCCAAGTGATGATGAGCGCATCACCAAAAAGAGCCTTAAAGATATTTTGCCTGAAAATAACAGCAACTGTAAATTGCAGGTGCAGGTACTTACAAACAAAAGTGATTCGTTTTTTAAATTTGAAAAAGTTATAAGTGACCTTGGATACAATGAAGTTAATATAAATCTTGGTTGTCCGTCAGGTACAGTAGTAAGCAAAGGAAGAGGTGCAGGCTTTTTACGCGATATAGATAACCTTGATAAATTTTTGTATGAAATTTATGAAAAAACAAATTTAAAGGTATCATTAAAAACCCGTATTGGCTTTTACGATGGTTCAGAGTTTGAAGAACTGCTGAAAATATATAATAAATACAATGTTTTAAAGCTGATTGTACATCCGAGAGTACGTGAAGATTATTATAAAGGGACACCTGATGTCAAGGTATTTGACTTTACATACAATAACTCGGTGAATCCTTTGTGTTACAACGGTAATATATTTTCGGTTGAGGATTACAAAAATATTGTGGAAAAATATCCTGATATTGAAGGGGTTATGCTTGGCAGAGGTGCTGTTTCAAATCCTGCAATATTCCGTGAAATTAAAGGCGGCGCAAAACTTCGCACGGAAGAGTTTGTTTCCTTTACGGAAAATCTTACGGAAAATTATATGGAGGTATTAAAGTCCGAGACCTTTACACTTCATAAACTCAAGGAAATATGGTTTTATATGATAAATAATTATCCGAACGAGAAAAAAGTTGCAAAATCTATAAAGAAATCACAAAAACTTTCAGAATTTTTAACTGCTTTAAAAAACTTGCCTGAAATATTGGAGGGGTAAAATGAATTTAAATGTAAAAATGTTTGATGAACTTACAACAGAAGAACTTTATGAAATATTAAAGTTAAGGTCACAGGTATTTGTAGTTGAACAAAAATGCAATTATCTTGATATGGACGATGCTGATAAAGGTGCATGTCACGTATTTTACACAGATGACGATGGTATACAGGCATACCTTCGTGTGCTTGATAAAGGAGTAGGGTCCGAACATGTACGCATAGGAAGAGTTATATCTGTTAAAAGACGTTGCGGTATTGGTACTAGTCTTGTAAAGGAAGGTATAAAAGCGGCGGTAGAAAAATTTGGTGCAGATACTGTGTTTGTAGAGGCACAGTGTTATGTGAAAGATATGTATGCAAAACTTGGTTTTGTACAGACATCTGAAGAATTTTTGGATGTTGGTATACCTCATGTTAAAATGGAATTAAAGCTGTAAAAAAGACTTCTCGTACACCAAGTGCTGTTAAGGATAAATTACTTACAATTGCTATCTTTTTTGCATACTTAAAGATTAATAATGTCTCCGACGGGTTACTTTTGTAGCAAAAGTACCAGCAGTGGATTGTACCCAATCAAACATCGCTTACACTCGTTTTCT
>CAZNKU010000069.1:0-6289 GCA_964573775.1 uncultured Clostridiaceae bacterium
ACAAGGTTATCCTTTTAGGCGGTCGTACAGGCCGTGACGGTTGTGGCGGTGCAACGGGTTCTTCAAAGGCGCATAAACTTGAATCACTTGAAACATGCGGTGCAGAAGTACAAAAGGGTAATGCTCCGGAAGAAAGAAAGCTTCAAAGACTTTTCCGTAATGCAGAAGCTTCAAGACTTATTAAAAGATGTAACGATTTCGGTGCAGGTGGTGTATCTGTAGCTATCGGTGAACTTGCAGATGGTCTTGAAATTGACCTTAATGCAGTACCTAAAAAGTACGACGGTCTTGACGGTACAGAGCTTGCAATAAGTGAATCTCAGGAACGTATGGCTGTTGTTGTAGAGGCTAAGGATGTGGAACGCTTCTGCGAGCTTGCAAAGCAGGAAAATCTTGAGGCTACAATAGTTGCAACAGTTAAGGAACATCCGTATCTTGTAATGAACTGGAACGGTAAGAATATCGTTAATATTTCAAGAGAATTCCTGAATTCAAACGGTGCTGAAAAGCACATTAATGTTGCTACTGCTAAACCACAGTGCTATAAAAAGGATACTTCAGGCAGCTTTACAGATGTATACAAGGCACTTGCAAGTGACCTTAACGTATGTTCAAAGAGAGGTCTTAGTGAGAGATTCGACTCTACAATCGGTGCAGGTACAGTTTTGATGCCTTTTGGCGGTAAGTACCAGAGAACACCTATCCAGGCAATGGTAAACAAGGTTTCTGTTGAAAAAAAATATACAAACACATGCTCACTTATGGCATGGGGTTATAACCCATATATTGCTGAAAAGAGCCCGTACCACAGTGCATATCTTGCAGTTGTGGAATCTGTTTCAAAGCTTATTGCAACAGGTGCAAGCTTTGACGAAACATACCTTACATTCCAGGAATATTTTGAAAAACCAATGCAGGATAAAAACCGTTGGGGCAAGCCTATGTCCGCACTTTTGGGTGCATTCAAGGCGCAGAAGGATTTGGGTATTGCATCTATCGGCGGTAAGGACTCCATGAGCGGTACTTTTGAAAAAATTGACGTTCCGCCAACATTGGTTTCATTCGCTGTTACAACAGACAATACAAAGAACATTATCTCTCCTGAATTTAAGGGTGCAGGTCACAAGGTTGTTATTTTAAAGCCTGATTATGATGAAAATCAATTGCCTGTAGCATCTTCACTTATTGACTTATTCAACAAAGTGACAAAGCTTATGAGAGATAAAAAGGTTGCCGCAGCATACACACCTACTTATGGTGGTGTTGCTGAAGCTGTTCTTAAAATGGCAATGGGTAACAAAATTGGTTTCGCTTATAACGAAAATCTTACAAATGATGATATTTTCGGCTACAACTACGGTGCATTTATCCTTGAGCTTACAGAGGATGTAGCAGCAGGCGAGGTTTTGGGTTACACAACAGAGGATTATTCAATTGCCTACGGTGCTGAAAAGATTTATATGTGCCAGCTTGAAGACTTGTATGAAAACAAGCTTGAAAGCATATTCAAGTGCAACATCAAAACAGAGGCTAAGCCGATTGAAAAGTATGAATATAAGTGCACAGATGTTAAAAAGGCATCAGTTTCCGTTGCAAAACCAAAGGTACTTATACCTGTATTCCCCGGTACTAACTGTGAGTACGATTCTGCAAAGGCATTTACAAAAGCAGGTGCAGAGGCTGAAATATTTGTTATCAACAACCTTTCTGCAAGCTCATTTACAGAGTCTGTAAAGAACTTTGCTGAAAAAGTTTCTAAGTCACAGATTATATTTGTACCCGGCGGTTTCTCTGGCGGTGACGAGCCTGATGGTTCAGGCAAATTCATTACAGCGTTCTTCCGTAATGCAGAAATTAAAGAAGCTGTAACTGATTTGCTTGACAACAGAGACGGTCTTATGGGAGGTATCTGTAACGGCTTCCAGGCACTTATTAAGCTTGGTCTTGTACCTTACGGTAAGATTATAGATACTGACGAAAATTGTCCGACACTTACATTCAACACAATTTCACGTCACCAGTCTAAGCTTGTACGAACAAGAGTAGCTTCCAACAAGTCACCTTGGCTTGCTAATGCAAGTGTTGGCGACATCTACACAGTGCCGATTTCACACGGTGAAGGTAGATTTATAGGTGACGAAAAATTGATTGCAGAGCTTGGCAAAAACGGACAGATTATTACTCAGTACGTTGACCTTGAAGGCAACCCTACATTTGATATTCAGTACAATCCAAACGGTTCTTATGCCGCAATTGAAGGTATCACTTCACCTGACGGCAGAGTATTCGGTAAGATGGGTCATTCCGAACGTATCGGCGAAGACCTTTACAAGAATGTTGGGGGTAATTATGATATGGGACTATTTAAGTCTGCAGTAGAGTATTACAAATAAAAAATTAAATTAAACAGGGATGCAAAAACGTAAGTTTTTGCATCCCTGTTTGTTGAAAATTTGTTTTTTTGAATGAAAATTTACAATCAGCAAAAAATATAAAATAAATAAGTTAATTTATTGTGAAATATATGGATTTTACTTGTTTTTTTTGCTGATTTAGTGTATTATAAATAATAGGTAAATTTTTGAAAAGGTGGAAGTTTTATGAAGGTAAATGAAACTGTGAAGAAAGAGTGTATATATATTGCATATTTTTGCACAATACTAAGTGTACTTATGCAGGCAGTTTTTCTTGTATGCAAAAAATGGGATTATACAGTTCTTTTAGGTAATTTGCTTTCTCTTGTTCTTACCGTTTCCAATTTTTGTTTTATGGGCATTACTGTACAAAAGGCTGTGGAAAAAGATGAAACTGATGCCAGAAAGTTAATGAAGTCATCATCTTCCATAAGAACTGCACTTTTGTTTGTGGGTCTTGCAATTGGTGCTGCATTGCCTGTTTTTAACACAATAGCAGTTCTGGTACCTGTTATTTTTCCACGAATTGCAATATTGTTTCGTCCCTTGATTAAAGATAAAAAAGGAAGTGATAAATAGGTGAATCAGATGACACGCCGTTTTAAAATGGTGGATATACTGTACATTGTAATGATGATTTTGCCCTTATGTTTGGGCATAACCCTTAAGGTTGTTACAACACCGCCTTCCGAGGGTATATCAATAGCAGGTGCAAGGATATATACAGTAATCAATATGCCGATACAGGATTTACCTGTTACGGAATCACAGATAAATTCAGCAATAGTAATTGTATCCGTATTGTTTCTGTGTCTTTATCTTACACATGGTATAAAAGACGGTGTATGGCTTAAAAGACATCATCTTGCAGAGTTGTTGGTAGAAAAAAGCACAACACTTGTTGTTGATAATATGGGTGAATATTTCAGGGCGTTTGCTCCTTTTATAGCGGCAATACTTGGACTTTCGGGTTTTTCAAGTCTTATTACACTTTTTGGTTTATATCCGCCTACATCGGATGTGAATATTGTGGCAGGCTGGGCAATACTTGTATTTATCCTTATAACATATTACAAGATGAAGTGTGGACCATTGGAATATGTAAAAAGCTTTGCAAATCCGGTATTGATGGCGCCGCTTAATGTAATAGGTGAAGTGGCAACGCCAGTATCAATGGCATTCCGTCATTACGGAAACGTCCTTTCGGGTTCGGTTATATCAGTTCTTATAGCCGCAGGACTTCAGGGACTTTCAAGCCTTATTTTTGGAAATCTTCCGGGCTTTTTGGGAGATTTTCCCTTTTTGCAGATAGGTATACCTGCAATACTGTCAATTTATTTTGATATATTCAGCGGAGTTTTGCAGGCATATATTTTTGCTATGCTTACAATGCTGTATATTTCGGGTGGTTTTCCACTTGAATTTTATATGGAACGAAAAGCTAAAAAAACACTTAAATATGAAAATTAAATGGAGGTATTTTTTATGGAAATCGCAATTGCTATTATTTTAGGATGTTGTGCACTTGGTGCAGGTACTGCTATGATAGCAGGTATAGGTCCCGGTATCGGTGAAGGTAATGCAGTAGCAAAGGCTTGTGAAGCTATAGGCAGACAGCCTGAATGTAAAGGTGACGTAACCTCAACAATGCTTATGGGTTGTGCAATTGCAGAAACAACAGGTCTTTATGCACTTGTTATAGCTATTTTGCTTTTGTTTGTTGCACCTAATATGTTTGTGGAAATACTTAAGAATGCACTATAATACAGAGGGGAAAGAATTATGCAGACATTAGAAGTTATTTCTGTTAACTTTTGGCAGATATTGATTTCGTTGCTGAATTTACTGATTCTGTTTCTTCTGTTCAAAAAGTTCCTTTTTAAGCCTGTAAACAATATGCTTGCAAAACGCCAGGATGAAATAGACGCAAGATATGAAGAAGCTGACGAGGCTAAACGTATAGCGGAGGAAGATAAGTCTTTGTGGAACGAAAAAATCGGAACCGTAAAGGCAGAGACTGATGAAATGATAAAGAAGGCACAGGAAAATGCAAAACGTCAGGGAGAAGCCATTGTTACAAAGGCAAAGGAACAGGCAGATGGTATAATCCGTCAGGCTGAAACTCAGGCACAGCTTGAAATGCAAAAGGCGGAAGAAAGCATTAAAAAGGAAATCATCGAGGTTTCTACTACCCTTGCCAATAAACTTTTGGAACGTGAAATTAATGCGGAAGATCATCGCGATTTAATTGATTCATTTATTGAGAAAATAGGTGATGAAGAATGAGTGACGTAAGTAATGAATACGCAAAGGCATTGTTTATGCTTGCGACAGAAACAGGAAATGTCAAAGAATATAAAGAGGCACTTGGTACGGTGGTAGAGGTTTTTGAGAAAAATTCACAGTATCCTGAGTTTTTATCTACCTTTGCAATTCCTTTGGAAGAAAGGCTTAATGCACTTGAAACAGCTTTTTCAGGTAAAGTGCCACGTGATGTTTTGTCTTTTTTAAAGCTTCTTTGTGAAAAAAGACACATCGGTGAATTTTCTGAATGTGTTGAAGAGTACAAGGCGATGTATAACGAAATTTGCAAAATTTCAAATGCAAAGGTTACGAGTGCTGTTGAACTTAGCAAAGATGAAAAAGCATCACTTGTTAAAAAGCTTGAGAAAATGAGTGGACACATAACAGTTGTTGAATATACGGTTGATAAATCCATTATAGGCGGATTAATTGTTGAAATGGACGGCAAAATAATGGACTCAAGCCTTAGAAAACACCTTAAGGATGTAAAGGATGTGATAAGCAAATGAGTACAAGAACAGATGAAATCAGTCAGATAATTAAAGAACAAATTAAAAATTATGAATCTAAAATAGAAATGCAGGAAACAGGTACCGTAATTCTGGTAGGTGACGGTATTGCACGTGTTTACGGTTTGAAATCATGTATGGCAAGTGAACTTTTGGAATTTGAGGACGGCAGTATGGGTATGGCACAGAACCTTGAAAGCGAAACTGTATCCGTTGCACTTTTGTCCAACACAAATGACATTCACGAAGGCTCAGTTGTACGCCGTACAGGCAAGGTTGTTTCCGTACCTGTTGGCGATGCACTTTTGGGCAGAGTAGTAGATGCTCTTGGTAAGCCTATTGACGGTAAGGGACCTGTTTTAACAACAGGCACAAGACCAATAGAGTCCGAAGCTCCGGGAATTATTGAAAGAAAAAGCGTATCAGTACCATTGCAGACAGGTATTAAGGCTATTGACAGTATGATTCCTATTGGCAGAGGTCAGCGTGAACTTATTATCGGTGACAGACAGACCGGTAAAACCGAAATTGCCATTGATACTATAATAAACCAGAAAAATACAGGAGTAATCTGTATATATGTTGCAATTGGTCAGAAGAATACTGCGGTTGTACAGCTTGCAAACGAGCTTACAAAGGCAGGTGCTATGGAGTATACAATTATTGTATCTGCATCTGCATCCGAAACTGCACCGCTACAGTACGTTGCACCTTATTCAGGTTGTGCAATGGCAGAATATTTTATGGAGCAGGGCAAAGACGTGCTTATAATATATGACGATTTGTCAAAGCATGCTATTGCATACAGAGCACTTTCACTTTTAATAAGACGTCCGCCGGGACGTGAAGCTTACCCCGGTGACGTATTCTACCTTCATTCAAGACTACTGGAGAGAGCAGCTTGTGTTGCTCCTGAGTACGGCGGCGGTTCAATAACTGCACTGCCTATAATAGAAACTCAGGCAGGTGACGTTTCAGCATATATCCCTACAAATGTTATTTCTATAACAGACGGACAGATATTCCTTGAAACAGAGCTTTTCCATTCAGGTATTATGCCTG
>CAZNKU010000070.1:0-5993 GCA_964573775.1 uncultured Clostridiaceae bacterium
GCCGGTGGCAAGCGCCTATCAACGACCGTAGCGGACAGCGGAGACAGGGGGTTGATGTGTTTTTTAAAACACTTTTTTATAACAGTATTTTTCGTATTTCTTCAACAGAATTACAGATATATGTTGGTTTGTGTTCTGTAATTTCTTCTACTGTTCCATAACCAAAAGTTATACCTATTGAATCTATTCTGCAGTCTTTCGCAGAATCTATATCAAACTTACGGTCTCCTATAATAACACAGTCCTCTGCACCGCATTGCTTTGCATACTCTATAACTTCGTCTTTAAGATGACGGGTTACACCGTCGTTACTTGCACCGCAAATTTTTTCGAAGTAATGAAGAACACCCATTTTCTGAAGACATAATTCACACAGCCATTCCACCTTTGTAGATGCTGTGTATAGCTTGTAGCCTGCACGGTGAAGGTCTTTTACCAATTGGGACATACCGTCAATTACATCAAATTCCGCATAACCTTTTGTGTAAACATAACCACGGTTTAAAATGTATGCCAACTCAAGTTTATCTTCAGGAACTTTAAGTATTTCTTTGAGTGATGTAATAGGGGCAGGTCCTATACATTTTAACAAAGTTTCTTCATCCGGTATGGGCATACCTATATGTTTGAGGGCATATCTGTGACCTTCAAGCAAACCCTTGTGGGAAAAAATAAGAGTACCGTCTACATCTAAAAGTATGGATTTGTATTTTTTATTCATAAAATCACCTTTTAACCCTTGTGTTTTTCAAATTCTGTTTCACTACATTTTAACACAATAAACCCAAAAATTCAATAAGCGAGGATAACTTTTATGAAACAAATACAAGTGTGCCATTACAACAATACCGATTGTATGGCATATTATTGTATTGAATTTTTCTGAAACAAAACTGTATATCTGTTCCATGCTTTTACCTCGGTTTTTTGTGCACTTTTTTTCTTGACATTAAAATACAGTTTTGCTATGATATATAAGGTTTTAAAATTTGCGGTTAAAAGAATTTATTACCGACTTTTAACACGCTTTTAAGGAGATGACAAAAATGGTAATTGCCCAGGTTTTTTCAGTTATGATTTTCGTGGTTATGTTTTTGATAATCATATCAGAAAAGGTCGAAAGGCATATCGTTACGCTTTTAAGCGCAGCTCTTATGCTGATTGTAGTTTTCGGATTGTGTTTGCATAGCTTTACTGCAATCAATGAAGTGTTGAATTTAGGAAGTTTCTTCAATTTGGAATTCTGGTATGTAGCGGGAGAAACTCATGAAAGTTCAACAGGTATCAATTGGTCTACCATCGTGTTTATAGCAGGTATGATGGTAATGGTAGAAGGTATGGGAGAATCAGGATTTTTCCGCTGGCTGTGTCTTGGAATTGCAAAGTTGGTTAAATACCGTGCAACATCAATACTTATAACATTTATGCTTATGTCTTTGGTGCTTGCTATGTTTATAGACAGTATTACGGTTATACTTTTCCTTGCGGCAGTAACATTAGAGCTTGCAAAGCTTTTAAAGTTTAATCCTGTTCCTGTTATAATTGCAGAAATTTTCTGCGCCAACCTTGGGGGCTCTGCAACAATGTGCGGTGACCCGCCAAACATTATTATCGGTACGTCTTTAGGGTATACATTTTTTGATTTTATTACAAATACAGGATTTATTGTTTTAATTTCTGCAATATTTATTGTTATTTATTATTATTTGTGTTTTCGCAAAGAACTCAAAAAGTCTGAAGGCTTGCGTGGTGATACCGTGTATCCGCAACCGGGCGAGGCAATAAAGAGCAAAAGAGAATTTCTTGCAAGTACACTTATTTTCCTTGCAGCAGTTGTTTTACTTGTAACTCACGCACAGACAGGGCTTACCGTTGCGACAATCGGTGTTATTGTAATAGTTGCAACCTTGATTTTTGCAGGTAAAAAGAGTATAATATTGTTAAAGAAAGTAGACTATAAAACATTGCTTTTCTTTATAGGTCTTTTTGTTGTAGTAGGCGGCCTTGAACAGACTAAAATACTTGAACTTTTAGCAAATGTTATTGTAAATGTATGCGGTGACAACCAATATCTTATTGTAGGTATTATAATATGGGCATCAGGTATTGCCAGCGCGTTGGTTGACAACATTCCTTTTGCGGCAACTATGATTCCTGTTATAAGTACACTTTCTGCAACTTCGGGTATTCCGCTTGAAACACTTTCATGGTCTTTGGCTATGGGTACAGATGTAGGAGGAAGTGCTACACCAATAGGTGCATCTGCTAATGTTGTAGGTATTTCTGCAGCGGCACAGGAAGGTCACTTTATAGGCTGGGGTAAATACTGTAAGTATTCAGTACCTGCAACAATAATTGTTTTGATTATATCTACGGCAATTATATACTTAAGATATTGTATGTAAGGGGGTTTTTGGTTTGAAAAAACAGATTATAATCTCAATAGGTCGTGAATTTGGTAGTGGTGGTCATGTTATCGCAGAAGCTTTGGCTAAAAGATTTGACATCCCATTATATGACCACAATCTTTTGGAGCATATAGCGGAAGAAAAGAATTTCGATCACGAGCAGATGCGTAAATATGAGGAAAAACCCAAACTGAAATTTTTTACTAAAAAAGTAAAAGGACATACAAATTCTTTTTCTGAACATCTTTTAAGAATGCAGTTTGAATATTTGCAGAAAAAAGGTGATGCAGGAGAATCCTTTGTTGTGGTAGGACGTTGCTCGGAAGCAATGCTTTCTCATAACGAAAATCTTATTTCCATATTCATTCTTGGCGATATTCCCTGCAAAATTCAGCGAGTAAAAGAAGTATACGGTCTTGCAACCGATGAAGAGGCAAATAAATTAAGAATAAAAAAAGATTTGGAAAGAAAACTTTATCACAATGGTCATTGTAAAGGTAAGTGGGGAGATTCCAGAAACTATCACTTGTGCGTAAACAGCAGTAAGCTTGGATTGGATGGCACTATTGAGTTATTGGAAAAATACATAAGAGAAAGAATTAAATAATAAAAACGGTCAGGTGTATTATCTGACCGTTTTTTGTTATAACTTTTCTCCTTACTGAACTTTAATATACTGTACGGAATAGGGCGGCATTTTACTTCCTGCACCAAAGTCAAAGTGGTTGCCCGTAAGCAAATCCGTACCGCAGCCTGCATTTGCGTTGTAGTGAGCAGTATATTCATTTTCATCTGCATTAATCATAACTATTACACGTTCACCTTCAAAGCTTCGTTCAAAAATAATCTGCTTGTTTGTAAGGTGGAGAATTTCAATTGTGCCGTAGCAAAGGCTTTTACTTTCCTTGTGAACTTTTGCGGCTTTTGAAACAAATTCTGTAATTTCGTTATATTCGGGTGTTGGGGTTTCGGGACGAAGTGCCTTGTCACCATCTTCTTTTCTGCCTTCTATTCCCCATTCACTGCCGTAGTATATGCACGGTATCCCCGGCATAGCCATAAGTATTCCGTAAGCGGGGATAATGTGTTTTTTGTTTACAAGGTTAGATGCAATTCTTGTTACATCGTGGTTATCCACAAAGCCTATAAGCTGTAAGCCCTTGTACATACACCAGTCTTCCTTGCCGAATCTGTTACGTAAGGAATGCCCGATTTCAAACATATTCATACTGTTAAAGGAGGAATGTATTCCCTTAAAGCATTCGTAATTAGTTGCACTGTGCAACATTTCGTCATTTATTATTTCTTTGTAATTGCCGTGTATCATTTCACCTGCAAGGAAAAAGTCGTTCTTTTTGTACTGGCAATGTCTACGAAGTTCTCTCATAAACTGACGGTTCAACATATATGCCACGTCAAGTCTTATACCGTCTATATCAAAATAATCTATCCATTCACTTACTCTGTCAAAAAGGTACTGTTTTACAGCGGGATTTTCGAGGTTAAGCTTTACAAGCTCAAAGTGACCTTCCCAACCTTCGTACCAGAAGCCGTCGTTGTAGTTACTGTTTCCGTCAAAGCTTATGTGGAACCAGTCCTTGTACTGTGAATCCCATTTGTGCTCTTTAACATCTTTAAAGGCAAAGAAATCTCTGCCAACGTGGTTAAATACACCGTCCAATATAACTTTTATACCGTTTTCGTGTAATTTTTCACATACCAGTTTAAAGTCTTCGTTAGTCCCTAACCGAACATCAATTTTTGAAAAATCTGCTGTGTCGTAACCATGTGCACTGCTTTCAAAAACAGGGCAGAAGTATACGGAGTCCACATTTAATTTTACAAGGTGAGGTATATAATCTATCACCTTTAAAATACGATGTTCAAGTACACCGTCATTGGTGTCGGGGGCACCACAGAAACCGAATGGATAAATCTGATAAATTACACTTTCATTAAACCACATTTTTAGTTATTTCCTTTCCTGGTTTTTATCTGTTTTTACCGGTACAACGCATACCGATATATGTTTTATTTTTTCAAAATCATGTTCAATTGCATCGTGAACACGTACTGCAATTTCATGACTTTCCCAAAGTGTCATTTCCCCATCTGCGCAAATGTCAATTTCCACATATATTTTATTTCCGAATATACGTGTCTGAATAAAGGCAACTTCAATAACGCCTTCCTGCTTCATTGCACATTCTGTTATTGCTTTTTCAAATTCATCACTGCATGAACGGTCCACCATTTTTTCAATAGCATCTTTAAAAATATCATAAGCCGCTTTAAAAATAAATATGCAGATAACCAGACTTGCAATGGTATCCATCATAGGAAAACCCATTCTTGCACCTATAATACCTATAAGTGCACCGATGGATGAAAGGGCGTCGCTTCTGTGATGCCATGCATCTGCCATTAATGCTCCCGAATCAAACTTGCGGGCATAAAATCTTGTATACCAATACATCGCCTCTTTACTTACAATAGAAATTACAGCTGCAATAAGTGCAAGAATCCCCGGAACAGTAAAAGTTTTCACACTGTTGTTTCCAAGCATTTCAATGGCACCGTAGCCAATAAACAATCCGCATATAAGCAAAATAACTGCCAGAATAATTGCCGCAACACATTCAAAGCGTTCGTGACCGTAAGGGTGGTCTTTGTCGGATTCCTTTGCTGAAATTTTAATACCTATAATTACAATAATACTGCTGAAAACATCAGATGCAGAATGAACGGCATCACTTATCATAGCCCCCGAATGAGCTAAAATACCTGCAATTATTTTGAAAAAGGATAAAATAGTATTGCCAATAATGCTGACAAGCGATACCTTTACAGCAGTTTTTTCAAAATTGCTTACTATGTTATTTTCCATAGCCTACCTCCGTGAGTTTTATATTGAACTCTATGCGGTTTATTTTCCGTGTATGTATAAAAAAACCACGGAATCAGACGTTGTAACGTACTGTCCCGTGGGTAAATACCACTGTTACCTAAGTAACCCGGCTCCTAACAAAAAGTTATGGCCTGATCAGTTTGTACTGTAGCTGAATGCAGTGCAAAGAGTTATTATATTATAATTTATTTAAAGGGATTTGTCAAGCAATTTTTGTAAAAAGAAAAAAGACCTGAACGTACATATTCAGGTCTTTTGGAAGAGCAGAATGGTTTAGATGCATTGTTTTTTAGTGATATTCCATTTTCGATGGAGCGATATTTTGCAAAGCAAAGTGATATTGAAACCTTCGGTTTCAGTGATATTATATTTGCCGTTAAACTGTGCGATGCGCAATATCACTCGGCGTAAGCCGAATATAACTGAGTAGCAATATAACTTGCCGCAGGCAAATATAACTGAAAAAAGACTATTCCAAAGAATAGTCTTTTTTCATGGAGGCGCCACCCGGATTTGAACCGGGGGTAAAGGCTTTGCAGGCCTCTGCCTTACCACTTGGCTATAGCGCCACACGCTTATATTAAGTTTAGTTATTGGTAAAAGAAAAGACGCGTTTTAAAGCGTCTTTGGAGCGGAAGACGAGATTCGAACTCGCGACGTTCACCTTGGCAAGGTGA
>CAZNKU010000071.1:0-5738 GCA_964573775.1 uncultured Clostridiaceae bacterium
ACAGGACCCTGTACATCAGATTTCCATTATACCTCGCGGCAGAGCAGGCGGTTATACATTGTCACTTCCTGAAAAGGATAAGTTCTATGCATCTAAAAATGAGATGATAGACAACATTGTCACATTACTTGGCGGTCGTGTTGCTGAATCACTTACAATGGATGATATTTCTACAGGTGCTTCAAACGATATTGAACGTGCAACAAATATTGCTAAAAATATGGTTGTTAAATATGGTATGAGTGAAAAGCTTGGTCCTATGACCTTCGGCTCATCAAATTCCGAGGTGTTCCTTGGCAAGGACTACGGCAGAGCTCAGGATTACAGCGAAAATGTAGCGGCTCAGATTGATGAAGAAATCAAAAAGATTATCGACGGTGCATATGAGCGTTGTAAAGCCCTTCTTCAGGACAATATGGATAAACTTAAAATTATTGCTGAAGAATTGCTTGAAAAGGAAACAATTGATGCAAAACGCTTTGAAGAATTGTTTACCGGTAAAAATGATGAGGAAGTAAGCGAAACTGTGCAGGATGCAGTAGATGCTTCAGAGCAGGTAAAAACAGAAGAATAATAGTCATAAAATGTTGATATTGCGGTAAAAATAATACCGCAATATCAAACATTTTAAATATTTTTAAAAAAATTAAAAATTTTTTAAAAAAAGTGTTGACAAATCTTATTTTTTGTTATATAATTAATCTCGTCGCTGAATGCGACATGCATACGGCGGCATAGCTCAGCTGGCTAGAGCAAACGGTTCATACCCGTTAGGTCAGTGGTTCAAATCCACTTGCCGCTACCAGTTGCGGCCCGTTGGTCAAGCGGTTAAGACACCGCCCTTTCACGGCGGAAACACGAGTTCGATTCTCGTACGGGTCACCATTTTGGGAGCATAGCTCAGCTGGGAGAGCATCTGCCTTACAAGCAGAGGGTCATAGGTTCGATCCCTATTGTTCCCACCAGAAAAAAGCACTGATTTTATTAATCAGTGCTTTTTTCAATGAAATACGCATTTTAGCGTTAGCTTCGCAAAAGAAATTAATTAAATAAGTAAAAAACCGTTGTGCTTCAAATTCAGTGCATAACGGTTTGTTTTTGCATTAAAACATTGATTTTACAAAAAAATTATGGTAAAATCTTCTTGATAGTCAGGAGGTAGAGTTATGAAGAAAAATCTTGAAAAACTGGTAGCTTTCCTTTGCGTATTCGCAATAGCGTTGTTGCCCTTGAATATAAAGGCGGCGGCTGACGAAAAATTGTATGAAAAATACGGTTATCAGGAAAATTATGAATATAGTGATGTAATGATTGGCCATGCCCTTAAATCTACAGTAGCCAAAATATTTTTGAATTATACTGCTACTGTATCCTATTCTCCCGTTACTTTTGATGAGCAGGGCTTGCTGGATGATTATATTACACTTTACAATATGTACCATAATACTAATACTGAAGATGAAATTGTCGCGGCACTTTTAGAGTATGCCATTGAAAATATAGGTAATTATCTTACATATTTCGGAACAAAAGTTGTTGAAACAAGCGGTAGCTGGATGGGCAGCGGTGTTGTAATTAGTGAAAGAGGACACATAGCTACAAATGCTCATGTTGCAACTGTAAACGATGAAAGCAGAGTTCAGCTTTACCTTGACGGTCTGCAGGGAGAAGTTATGGCAGACCTTGAGGAAGTATTGGGAGCTATGAGCGAATATGGCATTACTATGACGGATGAAGAAATTGAAATGCTGTATTATATGATTCTGGAAGATTCTGCAACCAGAGCGGAGGTTATTGACGAAGAAATTGAGCTTGAAGTGTGCTTCCCGACTGCCGACGGTGATACTGCTTTGGATTCTGCAAATAAATATGAGGCAGAGATTGTTGGTGAGGGTACTCAGGAAGGTATTGAAGGTCTTACACAGGACACAGCAATACTTAAAATAAAAGAAAATGACCTTGTTGCATTGTCACTTTCAACTACTTTGCCGGAAACCAACAGCACAATAGTATCTGCCGGTTATCCTTCTGCATCCGATGCGGCTTTTCAGGAAACCGGAAGTGATGCATCTGTTCTTAGTGTAACAGTAGGTACAGGTCAGGTTGCAAGACTTATTTCAATAGACAATTCAAAGTATCAGGCAATTCAGATAACAACAACAATATCCGGCGGTAACAGTGGCGGCCCCTCTGTTGATAAAGGGCTTAACATTGAAGGTCTTAACACTTATGTACTTGGTGCGGATATGCGTTATGCGTACATGGTTTCTGCAGAGTATGTAAGCGAACTGGTAGAAGATTTTGACCTTGAAAAGACCGAGGTTACAAAAACATTTTTAACCGGTTTGCAGATGTTGCAACAAAATTACGGCGATGCTGCTGAAGAGTGTTTCCAAAGGGTTAAAGAGCTAAGAGAAGATACACCTTACATTGACAATCTTATTGATTTGGCAAAAGAGGCGCCTGACACAAAGCCTTCAATAGCCGTCAAGCTTCCCTGGTTAGCTATAGTTGGTATAGCAGTTGGTGTTGCACTTGTAGTAGCTGTTATAATATTAATAATTGTAATATCCAAAAAGAAACAACGCAGTAAGGAAAGTGAAGCTGTTACAGAGGATATCAATGTTACATATGTTAATACACCCCCTGTGCCGTCTTCAACGATGACACCGCCTACGGTAAATACTGCGGTATATCCGCCTGTAAATGCAGTGCCGCCAAGACCGGTGCCACCACCTGTGGGAAAACCTGTAAATACAGCTTATAATCCATACAGTCAGCCTGTTAATCCACCGGCTCCGGAGTCGACTTTACGGTCAACCATGAGAAAAACCGTAAAAGCAGAAACTCCGCCTCCAAGATATGCACCGCCTGCACCACAGGCACCGGAGGCAACGGAATCAAATGGTTCAAGACTTATAAAATCAGATAATTTAAAAGGTGAATAAAAAAAGGTGCCAAAATTCTAGAATTTTGGCACCTTTTTACGCTGTGTTTGGTTGACTTTGGTTTTTAATAGGGGTATAATTAATGAAAATGGACTAATGGAGGGTTTAATATGGTCGCCAGAAAGTACGAAATTGATATGAGCAAGGGTTCCATACTCAAAAATATGCTTTTGTTTGCATTTCCTTTAATGCTTTCCAACATTCTGCAGCTTTTGTATAATGCCGCAGACCAGATTGTTGTAGGCAGATGGGGTAATGAAAACAGCCTTGCGGCTGTAGGTGCAACAAGTACACTTACCAATTTGCTTACCAATTTGTTTATAGGTCTTTCCATAGGTGCAAGCGTAGCAGTTTCTAAAAAATACGGCGCTCAGGATATGCTAGGACTTCGCAAAACTACACATACCACTGTAACATTAGGCTTTATATGTGGTATTTTAGCTTGTGTTTTTGGTCAGATTGTATGTAAACCTGTACTTGAACTTATGAAAACCCCTCCTGAAGTAATAGACCGTTCTGTACTTTATATGAGAATTATTTTTATTGGTGTTCCTGCCCAGATTGTTTACAATTTCGGTGCAGCAATTTTACGCTCTGTCGGTGACACAAAACGACCTCTTTACATACTTTCTGTTACAGGAATTGTTAATGTTGTTTTAAACCTTTTCCTTGTAATGGGATTTCACATGGATGTTGCTGGTGTTGCCATTTCAACAGCTGTTGCACATTACCTTTCGGCAGCGGCAGTTTTGTATTCACTTATGAATTCGGATACCCCTTATAAAATAAATTTAAAAGATTTGAAGCTGCATAAGAATGAAGTAAAGCAGATTGCTTCCGTTGGTATACCTGCAGGCTTCCAAAGCTGTATGTTTGCACTTGCCAATACGGTAGTGCAGTCTGCGGTAAATTCATTCGGCCCTGCCACAATGGAAGGGCGTGCGGCAGGTTCAAGTATTGAAGCTTTTGTTTATACGTCAATGAATTCCTTCTATCAGGCAACACTTACATGTGTCAGTCAAAATTATGGAGCAAAGCAGGAAAAGAGAATTTATAAGTCCATAGGAGTTGGTATGCTTTGTGCAAGTATTGTCGGTGCAGTTATGGGACTTTTGGCATACATTTTCGGAGAACAGCTTTTAAGTCTTTATATTGTGAATTCCGCCGAGGCAATGCGTGAAGGTATGGTGTTCATTACAATGTGTGGCTTGCCATATTTTATCTGCGGTATTATGGAGGTTACAACAGGTGCACTTCGCGGACTTGGGCATTCCAAATTTCCTGCAATAAATTCCCTTATAGGTGCATGCGGTTTAAGACTTTTATGGATATTCTTTGTTTTGCCATTTAATCATAAAACATGGTTCTTGTACCTGTGCTGGCCAATATCCTGGGTAGCTGTAATTATTTTGAATGCTGTTAACTTTATGATAGTCCGTAAAAAGTCTATACAAAAAATGTACGCACAGTAATTATGTGGATTAAGTTATGGCAAAATCTCAAATTAATATGACACAGGTGTCTTTAATGAAAAATGTTGGAGTAATAATATGAAAAAATATATTATTTTAGCAGTAATTATTGCACTTATAATAGGTGCGGCAGTAATAAGTGATACACTGGAAACAACCAAAACTCAGTTTGTACTGAATACCGTTTCAACAATTAAAATAAAAGGTAACAATACCGAGGCTGTTAATAAAGCTTTTACACGCATTTCGGAAATAGAGTCACGTATGTCTTCCCATATTTCTACGTCGGATATAGCAACGGGTACTCTTAATTCAGACACATCCTATGTAATATCCAAAGGTCTTGACTACGGTAATATTTCGGAAGGTAAATTTGACATTACCGTAAAGCCCTTATGCGATTTGTGGGACATTAACGGCAACAACCCACGCATTCCTTCACAGGAGGAAATAGATGCACTTTTGCCTTTGGTAAACTATCAAAAAGTGAGTTTATATAGCGGCAATCTTGTAATGGAGGAGGGCATGGCTTTAGAGCTTGGTGCCATTGCAAAGGGATATGCCGCAGATGAAGCCTGCCGAATTTTAAGGGAGGAAGGGGTAAAAGACGGCTTTGTTGACCTTGGGGGAAATGTTGTTGCCATAGGCACTAAAACTGTGGGAATAAGAAATCCTCATTCACAAAATAACGGTGATTATTTCGGTACTTTAAAGATAAACGACTGTGCAGTTGCAACATCAGGTGGTTACGAAAGATACTTTGAACAGGACGGCAAAAAATATCACCACATTTTTGACCCCAAAACAGGCTATCCTGTTGAAACAGATATTTTAAGTGCCTCCGTAATTTGCGAAAAGGCAATAGATGCAGACTGCTGGTCTACAATACTATTTTCCGTAGGTGTTGAAAAGGCAAAGGAATATATATCACAGTATAACTTAAACGCAATATTGGTGGATGCTAACAAAAATGTGTACGTTTTCGGAAACGTAAATTTTACACTTGAGGAATCTTCGGGATTTAATGTGGTTAAATATTTGTCTTTATGATGATAGACGATCATATATTTTACGCTTGTCCTCACATCCTTTCTGTGGCAGGAGAAAATCCCGCAACAGTTAAATTTCCATCTGTTTTCATCTTGGCATAAAAATACCTCCTATCGGGTGTTTCTCTAAGGGATGTTTAGTGAAACATTCTAACAGGTGCGGAAGTTGGGTGAACAGTTTAGGCTGTTCACCCTTTTCCTTTGCCTTAAATTTGACCTGCATTTCCTATGTGAGTGAAATATATATCGATTTGCTGTGTTGCGCTTTT
>CAZNKU010000072.1:0-5554 GCA_964573775.1 uncultured Clostridiaceae bacterium
AATTGAATATAATTATTAAATCAATTGCGGTAGAACAACTTTTTCGACGGTCTGAAAAGCCCTGTTTTACAGGGCTTTTACTTTTGCTTTGACATTATAAATTTAAAATGCTATAATAACAATATGAATTTTCTATTAACTGATTTATTGGAGGAATTTAATAATGCAAAACAGAGAAAGGTTGGGAAGCCGTTTAGGTTTCATATTGCTTAGTGCCGGTTGTGCAATAGGCATAGGAAATGTTTGGAAATTCCCATATATAGCAGGTCAGTACGGTGGCGGTATATTTGTACTTATATATCTATTTTTCTTACTATTTATGGGTGTTCCTGCAATGACTATGGAGTTTGCAGTGGGGCGCGCCGCACAAAAAAGCCCTGCAAGAATATATAATCAATTAGAAAAACCGGGGCAAAAGTGGCATTGGCACAGTTATATTGCAGTTGCAGGCAATTATCTGCTTATGATGTTTTATACAGTCGTTTCAGGCTGGATGCTGCAATACTGTGTGTCTACAATGACCGGCAAGTTTGTTGGTTTGGATACAAATGGTATTAAAAATGAATTCAACGGAATGCTCTCAAATCCCACAACAATGATAATATATACTTTTATCGTTATTATAATAGGCTTTCTTGTATGCTCAGGCGGTGTACAAAAAAGTCTTGAACGTATAACAAAATGGATGATGCTGGCACTTCTTGCAATTATGGTAATACTTGCTGTAAACAGTATATTCCTTGAGGGTGGCAGAGAAGGTCTTTCTTTCTACCTTGTTCCTGATATAGCAAAAATTAAAAATGAAGGAATATGGGAAGTTATAGTTGCCGCAATGAACCAGGCTTTCTTTACACTAAGTATCGGTATAGGTTCTATGGCAATATTCGGAAGTTATATTGGCAAAGAACGTTCACTTTTGGGTGAATCCGTAAACATTGCACTTTTAGATACATTCGTTGCAATTTGTTCAGGTCTTATAATTTTCCCTGCTTGCTATGCTTATAATGTCCCGGTAGACAGTGGTCCAAACCTTATATTTGTAACTCTGCCAAACGTATTCAACAATCTCCCGGGTGGTCAGTTCTGGGGAACACTGTTCTTTATCTTTATGTCATTTGCAGCATTTTCTACAGTGTTTGCTGTATTTGAAAACATAATATCCTGTACAATGGACCTGACAAGCTGGAGCAGAAAAAAAGCATGCTTTATAAACTGTATTGCAATGTTTATTCTTTCTCTACCATGTATATTTGGTTATAATTTGTTAAGCGGTTTCCAACCATTTGGTGCAAACTCAACAGTCCTTGACCTTGAAGACTTCATAGTTAGTAATTTACTTTTACCAATAGGCGCACTGATATTTATATTATTCTGTGTGACACGTTACGGTTGGGGATGGGAAAACTTTACCAAAGAAGCTAACATGGGTAAAGGCTTGAAAATTACTAACTGGATGCGTATATATATGACATTTGTTCTTCCTGTTATCGTAATAGCACTACTTGCTATCGGAATACTAACTAAATTCAACATAATAGTTCTTTAATAAAAATCCACACGCATAGTTTTTGAAGTGGTAAAATGAAGGTAGATACATGGAAAACCACCATGTATCTACTTTTTCGTTATTCAAAAAAGGCTCACAATCAAATGATTGTGAGCCTTTAAAGTTAAATGTTAATTGCTTATATAATTTTAAAATTTAAAATTATTCGTTAACTGAAGCAACAACGCCTGAACCTACTGTACCATTTTGGCTATATCCATTTTTCCGCATCACGAACACATCACCCCTTAAAAAGCTTGATTTAATCACACTTTCAAACAATCAGAAATAATTAAAATTAAACTAAAATATGGTCGTCAAATGGTCGTAAATTTAAAGTTGGTCGTCAAAATGGTCGTCAAAAAAATTATAAATGTTACCTCAAAAATTCACGATAGAACTGCGACTTAACATCACTCATCACATCGGAACGAATTTCGGCAATCTTTTTATATTTTCTTTCAACAGATAAATTATTGTTATTAAGTATTTTGATTATTTCCTCATAATACTCTGTATTGTATCTGTTCTGAAGTTCTGCATATTGTTCTGCAGTTAAATCATAAGACTTACCTTTATACTTGAATACCCTTGTAGCTTTCGGCACGCCTATGGTGTGTGCATCGGCATCTATATTTTGGTACTCCTCATATATTTCAGTAAGTGCATCAGCTGTTGTGGTATCAAATGGCTTAACATTTGCCTCAATCGTCTTAGTATACTGATTGTCAGCTTCACGCTGTTGTATAAATTCATTATACACGTCCAAAGGATTTTCACCATTTGCAACTCTTTCGCGGAACTCTGCAGTTTGTTTTTCAGAAAGTGCACTTCCGCCCTCTTCATAAAAATTCTTAGTTTCGTCAAAGGCAGACTTACCAAACATTAAACCTTTAACATAATTTTCCGCATTTCTTTCAACCGGATATTTCAAGTTACCTTTACTGTCATATACGCCTCCGTCTTTCAAAACATCAATTGCTCCGGAGGTTTTTCTAATTTGTGCACCACCCGGAATAAATGAGGATACAGCATTTACTGCACTATTTAAATTTCGATTTCTTAAAAATTCTGCTCCTCTTTTAAACGCATCCCCATAAAGACTACTTTCTCCGTATCGTAATGGATCCTCTGAACCGAATACATCTTTTCGTGTTTCTTCGTCCATGTAGCTTGCAACAGTTTGTCCCAACGGATGCGAACTCACCAAATTACCGGTTACCTCTTGCACTGTTTTCAAGAATACATTATTTTCTTTATCCTCATCATCACCGAAATAATAATCACATATATTATCATATATAATTCCTATGGGATTAAACATACCGCCATCACTTCCGCGAATTTCATTTAACGCTGCAGCTATCAAAGCATTAGCAACATATAAAGAAAGAAAATCACGAACGCCGTTTGCTACACCTTTTATATCCCCGCTTTTTATTCCTTTTAACAAATCCTTCCCCAAATCTTTTTGCACCTGCCAGGCATTACTTGATTCCAAAGTAAATGGGAAAGCAGATGTTAATGTTGCCGACTGCTGTGCAAGTGACTTTTCACCCAAGCCACGACCGCCTACACATTTTCGTGTTTTTGAATCAGCATATTGTATAGGGTTTTCAACACCAAGCTTTTGAGCTTCTCTGTAAAAAGCATTCCAGGAAAGACGTGTTGAAAATTCATCGCCTACAGTAAGCATCCAATTGCCAAGCTTTTGAGCATTGGCAAGCACACCTGTGTCAAACTGACTTTTAACATCAAAATATCTTTCTCTTAAAAATGGTGATTTATTCTGAATATCCGTTCTGTTCATAATAGCATCAGATAATTTATTTTTGCCGGGTTTCCACTCGGACCAGCTATCTGATAATGCAGTAATCAAACTTGACTTATGTTTCAACTTACCTACTGCATTAGGTAGGTTACCTATCTGCATTAGGGCAGAACCAATATTATAAAGTATTGCAGGAGCTTTTATTTTATTAACAACATTTTTTGCAATTCTGAAAGTTTTTCTTCTTCCCCAGATATTATCCTGAATTACACGGTCAACCGTAGAAACAGTTTTACCTGCCAACTCATTAGCCAAAGCATTTAACCTCTGAATAGTAGCATTAGCATTGTTTGTACCGTGCGTATTTGTGTTACTGCTTGATGTTTCGTGTGCTATATCATCAGTAAGCTTTCGGATAATAGAAATATTTGGGTCAATCGTCATAGCATAAGCTGCAGCATCTATGTAGTCAAGATAACCTGCCACAGCATCATACTTTGTGGTTTCACCCTTACGCCTCTGTGCAAAGGATTCCCATTTGCTTTTCGGCTGTGTATGTTCAGACACAAGTACAAGCTCTGCAGAAATATTACTGTTTTTACGGTTAAGCAGTTCACCAAGTATAGAATTTGATAATTCCTGAAAATGATGATAATAATCCTTGCGTTTTGGGATTCTCTTACCCCTCCACCTTATTTCATCATATAATTCTTCTTCAATTCTTTTTCTTTTGGCAAGCAAATCTTCTTTTGTTTTTTTGCTTATGCCAACCGAAAGAGCATCAGCGTTTTCATATTCACCAAGTAATGAATTAAGCTTTTCAGCCTTTTGGCTTTTGGAAAGATTAAAATACTCCTCAAGCCTTTGTTTTTTTGCCTCAAGTCTTGAAAGACGGTTTTCAAGCTCGGCATACACCTTAGTAGTTTTGTTCTTTTTGCCGGCCATAGTATTTTTAATATTATTAATCTGACCTTCAAGACCTTTAATTGTAAGCTTTGAATTTCCGTCAATGACTTTAAGTGCTTTTTCCAGTTCCTGAGCTCTTAAAACCTTGTTGCTCTTACTTATAGGCAGTGCATCAAGCTTACCCTGTTCTATAAGGTCAAGCTGTTCATTAACTTTTGCAAGGTCCTTTTTTAAGTCTGCTTCCTGTTCCTCTATATGCGGATATATTTTTTTCTTTGTATCATTAACAGCATCTATCAAAGAATCATACATCTTTCGTATATACCGGTCTGCCTCAACAATATTCTGCCAATTATCGGTCATACTCATAAGCTCCGCCTGGGTTATAAGTCCTTCACCGTATTTTTGCAAAAGTTCACTGTCCTTACTGCCTTTTGTAATACCACGGTTTATAACATTTTCTTCAAGACCTTTTGTAAGGAAGTCGAGTACATTCATATACTGCAGTTTACTTTTATCAAGATTATCATACACTACCTTTCGGAAATCTTCATAATTCTTACCGAATGCTTTTTCAAAAGCTCTTTCTGCAGTAAGTGTAACACCTTTTACTTCCTTAATGTCGTACGCAAATTCTATTAGTCGTTTATATTCTGCAGAACCAATTACAGCATCAACATCAGGATTATCAATGTCTATTTTCAAAACATCGTTTCCATATTCATTTTTCCCCTCGGAAATTCGCACACCGAATGAATCATCAATATCATCTATCCGAGTGAATCCATTTTCCGAACTGTCTGTGATTTTGTCATTCTCTGTCATATACTGATTCTTGACATCAGCTTCAGGTTGTGGTATATTGTCTGTAGAAGGAGTATGTGCATGTTGCGTTTCGGACGTTACTTCGGGGCTTGTGACATCGGAGGGCTGCATTACTCCTTCATTTTTATTACCTATATATGCTGAAACTATTCTTAATGTTTTTGCTTTTGTAATAGGAACCGCCTCAATAACATAATATGTGCCATTGATTTTCTTTGAATATTTTACTGTATCAGCAAGCTTGGCTGCCCCATTTTCTTTTATTGTTGTATACCCCTTTGAGACTCCACCATATTCCACATTATCATAATTTTCCAAAACATATTGCATTTTTTCCCAATCAGATAAATTCGACATTGAATCATCGTGCTTACCCTTCATATCCTTAAATCCATGTCTTTTGGCAGTATGTAATACAGCGTTTTCATCCAAAGCAACTTTGTACCCACTTACATCAACACCAAGAATATCCTTTATATCATCAACTGCACGTTCCTTTACGGCAT
>CAZNKU010000073.1:0-5286 GCA_964573775.1 uncultured Clostridiaceae bacterium
GTTATGACCTTATCTGGAGAGGTGTTGAAATTACAACAGGTGCTCAGCGTGAACACAGATATGAAATCCTTGCAAAACAGGCTGCTGAAAAGGGCTTGGAGGAAGATGTTAAGTTCTATCTTGAATTCTTTAAATACGGTTGCCCTCCACACGGTGGCTTCGGTATGGGTGTAGACAGACTTACAATGCTTATGCTCGGTATGCACATTAAGGATTCTATGTTTATATTCCGTGGACCTAACAGATTAAATCCGTAAGGGATGTAAAAACAGCGCAGAACGCAAAAAGAAAATATAACATTTTTAGTTTTGTTTCTTCAACGCCTTCCCCTTTCGAGCATTGTCCAAAACTTGTTTTGGTTAACAATGCCGATGCGTAACGAAGTGGATAAGAGGGGAAGGTGCCGAGGAACGAGGCGGATGAGGTGTTTAATGTTGAAAAGCCTTTGGGCTTTTCTTTCTTTGTATTCTTTTTGCCATGAACAAACGCGCACTCTCGCAGTATCATATACAGCTTCGGTTTCGTTTGTCCATTCTGCATCTGTTTTTCCTATCCCTTGGGATGCAAAAATAGTGCAGAACGCATTATTTAGTGAATAGTTAATAATGAATAGTGGCTCTTTGTAAATAGTTGGGGTCAAAATTTAATAATGGAATCTTTATGGCGGTTGCAGGTTTATGCAACCGCCTTACCTATGCTTGAATTCTTGTAATTGAACATATGTAATATTCTTTTTCTGAATCTGCTAAAATTTCGATATACATAAGAATTTCTTTTTAAAACTTTAATTTTGTTGTTGCATCCTTCTGTAAATCCATTGGTGTATGGATAATCAAATGTATTAAATATAGATTTCGCCCAATTGTGTAGTGTAGAAGCACAATCATGATAATCTTTTAAAATCTGCTGTTTTGTGCTGTTAAAATCCAATTAGCAAGCAATTCTTTTCCTTTACTTGCATCACCACAATCAAGTATTTCGTAAAATAGTTCTTTTAAATAGTAAGCGCTTCTCAAATCATAACTAAAGTATAATAAATATTCAACTCTTTCTAATTGTTCGGGTTTTAACCTGCTTTTTCTCATTGTTAGTATTCTTTTTGATTGCTTAAATAATAATCTGTTTTCTTTTCCATATTTCTTTTGTATGGCTTTTCTGACTCTTTCAAATGCCCATATTACCTGACGTACATAGTGATATTTGTCTACTAATGGTTGAGCTTGTTTAAAATATATTTCCGATAACTCTGCGTAAGGTTTCCACATATCACTAACAAAGAATTTTACTTTTTCCCTTTCATCTTGATTCCAATGTTTGAAATATGAAATCAGATGGCTTTGTTTTCCGTCAGCCAATATATCAAATACGGTTCCTGTGGCTGGATTGGTGATAATAACCTGATATTTTTCTTTGCCGGTATTGCCTTTAAATTCATCAATAGCAAGTACATTAGGAAGCTTTTTTGGAGTACAATAAGAAAGCATATCAAAAAATCGTATAACAGTGGAAACGGATAAATTAACTTCGTTTGCTATGCTTGTGAATGACCTTTCAGATTCGGTTTTCTTGAATATTTCATTAATTAATCGCATTGTCACTCTGTAATATTTGGGTGCAAAAGAATTGTTTTCAGCAAATCTTTTTCCACAATTCTTACACACATATCTTCTATGATTATGAATGAGTGTTATGTGTTTTCCAAAAGCAGAAACATCTTTAATTTTTCGCATCCGATAGTCATGAATATGTGTGGTAGGATGAGAACAGCAATTACATCTTGTAAATTTAATAAATCCTTAGTATAATCAAATGAGAGCATATTTAGTTCCTCCGTTCATGGTTTCTGGACAATTCCATTATAACGGATTTTGAACAAATATGCTCTCTCTTTTTTATTTTATCAAGCTATATTTGTTGGTCGCCCCAACATTTATTATAGAGCCTTTTTTCATCATAAGAATATTCACTCGATACATCAAATAAAATATCAAGAAATGTAAGTGTTGCTTTAGATATGTATTTCTGAGTATTGAGATACGCAAAAGTGTATCTTTTAATATTAAAAAGTTGTCTGCACTCGACGTTTTTTGAAAAAGTACCCTTCCACGAAAGAGATGGAACAAAGGAAATACCAAGACCCATTTCTATGTATTTTCTTATATAATTTGGGTCGTCACTTTGGATTACTATATTCGGTGTAAAACCTTCCGAGTGGCATATTTCGTTTGTCAGTTTATAAAGCCCACTTTTGTTACTCATTGTAATAAATTTTTCGTTTTCCAGATCCTTCACGGAAATTTGGCTATTCTTGGCTAAGGGATTATCTTTTTTCATTGCTACAAGCAATTTGTCCACAACCAGTAAATTTTTTTTAAAATTCTTTGGTTCAAGTATTTTGTCGGAAATAACCAGGTCATACTTGTTGATTGAGTCTTCGTTTGTATGGTTAATAAAAAAAACAACATCGGAATATTTTTTTTGAAATCGTTCTATAGCCTTTGTTACAATACGCCTGTTTGTTTCTGCAAGTATTTTAATTTCGCCGGAGATTTTTTCATTATCACAGAGTTTTGTTTTTGCTTCATGAATCAACATAAGAGCGGGTTTGACATTAGAATATAGTAATTTGCCCTGGTCATTTAACGCAATTTTATTTGAAGAACGGTCGAAAAGGGTTGTGTTTAATTCATTCTCAAGCCTACGAATACATTGGGAAATATTCGAAGTTGGCACATTGTAATTATTTGCGGTTTTAGAAAAGTTTTCTGTTTCAGCTGCATTGCAAAAATATTGGAGTTGCAAAAGCTCCATTATTATCACCTCGTTTTTATAATACAGCAATATAGCAATTTTGTCAACAATTGCTATACTATAAAATGTATAGCGGGTATATGTTGTTTCATTATTTACAATATATCATATTTAATTTATAATTTTAGGGAGAAAAAATTCAGGAGGTTTGTTTATGATTTATGGAGGAGCTTTATTAGCTTGTTGTATGTTTATAGGTTCATTTATCGGAAAGTTATTAGGACTTATGACAGGGCTTGATTCTGATATCGGCGGCGTAGGCTTTGCGATGATTTTGCTTTTAATTGCAACTAATTCCAAAAAGATAAATAATTTCATGCCAAAGGGGTATACAAAAGGTATTGATTTTTGGAAAGAAATGTTTATACCTGTTATCATTGCAATGTCTGCATCTCAAAATGTTGTAAGTGCTCTTGATGGTGGTATTCTTGCTCTTGTTGCAGGAGTTGGTATCGTGGTGCTTATGATGCTTCTTATACCTTTGTTTAACAAGTTTATACCAAAAACGGTTGAAGATGCAAATGAAGAGGAGGTAGAGGCATGAAATCATTAGTAGACATTTTTGTAGGATTATTTGTTGACAATGCATTCGTTATGTCATTTTTGCTAGTTGGCATAATTGCAATGTTTTCCAGTTTTGTATCCACCAAAATTACCAAGGGTAGAATACACTCATCGGCAATAGCTATTTTCCTGGGCCTCATTTTAGCATATGTAGGCGGAAGAGTTGCGGGAGGCTCTAAAGGACTTGCTGATGTGACAGTATTCACTGGTATTGGTATTTTAGGAAGTTCTTCACTTAGAGATTTCACAATAATAGCTACGTCTTATGGTGCAAAATTTTCGGAAATCAAAAAGTGCGGTCTTGCAGGCGTTATAGCACTTTTTACAGGTATAATAGGTACTTTCATTGTGGGGGCATTAATTGCATTTGCATTTGGCTACAGAGATGCAGCGAGTGTTACTACTATCGCAGCAGGAACAGTTACTTTTGTAGTAGGTCCTGTTACAGGTGCCGCAGTAGGTGCTGATTCTGCAGTTATTGCAATTTCGATTGCGGCGGGCGTTTTTAAGTCTATTGCAGTAATGCTTTTAACCCCTGTGGTTGCAAAAAAAATTGGTCTTACCACTCCAAGCGCAGCTATGGTATTTGGAGGACTGATGGGAACTACAAGCGGAACTACAGCAGGTCTTGCGGCAACTGATCCAAAACTTGTACCATATGGTGCAATGACATCTACTTTCTATACGGGTATGGGTTGTCTTCTTTGCCCATCTGTATTATATTTTGTGGTAAAGATATTCTTGCCTTAAAGTACGGAAGGTCATTGACATTTTAGCTTTACCATATAATGTAAATTCTTATTGTGTTTTTGAAATAAAAAATAGCTTTGAACATACAGTTCAAAGCTATTTTTATAACATATGAAATTGTGCATATGGACTGTCATTCACTACCGCTCCTTCGAATTCCTTTCAATCAAAGCATAAAAAAGGACACCTTATGAGGTGTACTCATAAGGACAGTTAAAGGCTCTCGCAAATTTGCGAGAGCCTTTAATCGTTATAAAACAATCTAATTCCCATTTGACACGCCCTTTTTGTATCATAATATTTCTTCTAATTTCAAAATAAAAGTACTCATTTTAATATCAAGTGCATTACAAATTCTGTATAAAGTCTCTAATGTGGGTTTACGCTCACCACGTTCTATTGCACTTAAATGTGTTCTTCCTATATCTGCCAATCCGCTCAATACCTCTTGAGATATACCTTTTTGCTGCCTGAAAAATGAAACAGTCTGACCGACTTTTTTTGGATCTAACGTAGCAACATACATAACATCACCTCAAAAAATAGTATATTCTATTTTATAAGATATATTGAACACATATGTTGACAAATGAATACATATGTGTTAAAATGTGTTATGGAAGCATAGTTCAACTATTCTGTTCTATGTGTATTAAATTAATTATAAGGTGGCGAATCGAATGAAAAAAATGAATGTCAACGAAATGAAAAACATTAATGGTGGTGTTGCTTTTACAACATTATGTGGTTGGGCATTATACGGATGGACCGTTTCTTGTGTGGCTGGTGCAGTAAAAAAATTTATAAAGAGAAAGTAGTATGATTTTTTAAGTATTGAATTACAAGTACTATGTAAGGGCAATGGCAGGAATAGTCTGTCATTGCCTTTAGGTTGGTGGAGAATATAATTATGTCTTTAAAAATAGTACGACAACACGATATAAAAGATTGCGGTGCTGCTTGTCTGTCTATGATATGCAGATATTATAAATTAAAACTGCCTATGGTAAGATTTAGAGAACTTATTAAGGTTGATAACAACGGAGCAAATATATATGGCATCGTTGATGGTGCAGATAAATTAGGGTTGAAAGCAACAGCACTGGAAGGTAATGCTGATGAATTTATAGATAGTATTCAAAAAAAGGAATTTTCTTTTCC
>CAZNKU010000074.1:0-5204 GCA_964573775.1 uncultured Clostridiaceae bacterium
AAGTGCTGAAACCACCTCTGCACCGTTATCAATATCGGTAAGAAGCTTTACAAAACGAGCAACTGCAGTAACAGTCATTTCAGGGTCCAAGCTCTTTTCATAACGCATTGATGCATCTGTTCTGTGAGCAAGACGTGATGCAGATTTACGGATAGATACAGCATCAAATGTTGCAGATTCAAGTGTAAGAGTTGAAGTATCTTCAACAATTTCAGAATCCAGACCGCCCATAATACCTGCTATTGCAACAGGTGTGTCACCGTTACAAATCATAAGTGTATTTTCGTCAATTTCTCTTTCCACACCGTCAAGTGTTGTAAAGTTAAATCCCTTGTCAAAGGTTTTAACTCTAATTTTCTCAACCTTGCGTGAATCGAATGCGTGCATTGGCTGACCCATTTCAAGCATAAGGTAGTTTGTAAGGTCTGCAAGGAAGTTTATGCCTCTCATACCGCAGTAGAAAAGACGAATTCTCATATTCATAGGACTTTTGTGTACATTTATGTTGCCAAAGTTAAGGCAGGAATATCTGTAACAAAGGTCGTTTTCAATCTTCATATCAATTTTAGGCAAACTATCGTACTTTGACAAATCCACAATATCAAGAGGCTTTAATTCTCTGCCTGCAAGTGCGGCAAATTCACGTGCAATACCATAATGTCCCCAAAGGTCAGGACGGTTTGTAAGTGACTTGTTGTCTACTTCAAATACAATATCCTCAATTTCGTAAAGGTCTTTAAGGTCTGTACCCAAAGCAACATCCTCGGTAATGTCCATAATACCCTCATTGCTGTCACCTATGCCAAGCTCTTTTTCAGAACAGCACATACCGTTTGAAGTGTAGCCTGCAAGCTTACGTGGTGTAATTTCAATTTCACCAATCCTTGCGCCAACCTTTGCAAAAGCAGTTTTCATACCTACTCTTACATTAGGTGCACCGCACACAACGTCAATAAGCTCACCTGTGCCCATATCCACCTTTAAAAGGTGTAGCTTTTTAGATTCAGGATGGTCTTCCACAGACTTAATTTCTGCAACCACAATACCCGAAAGGTCACTGCCTTTAAAGAATATTTCATTTTCAACTTCAGCAGTTGAAAGAGAAAATTTATTTATAAGCTCCAACTTGTCAAGACCTGTAAAGTCCACGAAGTCGGAAATCCAGTTCATTGATAAAAACATGTTCTTCTTCCCCCTTCCTTATTTATCGTCCGTAAACTGACTAAGTACCTTAAGGCTACCGCTGTTAAGGTCACGTATGTCTTTAACGCCGTACTTCATCATAGCAAGTCTTGTAAGACCAAGACCAAAAGCAAAGCCTGTATATTCATCAGGGTCAATACCGCCTGCCTTTAAAACCTCAGGTTGAATCATACCGCATGGGCAAAGCTCAAGCCAACCGCTGTGCTTGCATGAAGGGCAACCCTCACCGCCGCAGATTAAACAGCTTATGTCAAGCTCAAAGCCAGGCTCTACAAATGGGAAAAAGCCAGGACGAAGACGTACCTTAATATCCTTCTGGAACACTTCTGAAAGCATAGTTTTCATAAAGAAAATAAGGTTTGAAATAGAAATGTTTTTGTCTACCATAACACCCTCCATCTGGAAGAATGTATTTTCGTGGCAGGCATCGGTAGCTTCGTTACGGAAGCATCTGCCGGGGAAAATAGCCTTTATAGCCTTACCCTCGTTAACAAGAGCATCCTTGTATTTTTTATAAATAGCATTTTGTGCCGCAGATGTCTGTGACTTTAAAAGCTGACCGTTTTCAAGGTAGTAGGTGTCCTGCATATCACGTGCAGGGTGACTCTTTGGAATGTTAAGAGATTCAAAGCATTCATAGTCTGTAACAATTTCGCTGTAATCCTCAACAGTAAAGCCCATGTGCTTGAAAATTTCCTCACACTGACGCTGTACCAAAGTAATAGGGTGGTAAGACCCTCTTGTAAGGTCTGCAGGAATTGAAACGTCAAATTCAGGCATAAGGCTGTTTTCAAGCTCAATAGCCTTACGTTGCATTTCCTCTCTCTTTGCTGTCAAAATGTCGTTAACTTCATTTTTAAGTACGTTTACAGCCTGACCAAATTCCTTTTTCTCTTCGTTTGAAAGGGACTTCATTTCCTTCATAAGCTCTGTAACGTAACCCTTTTTACCTGTGTATTCAACACGTAACTGTTCAAGCTCTTCAATGGTTGTAACCTTTGAAAGTGCTTCGTCAAACTTTTGTTTAACCTCTGATGTAGTCATATAATCATCCTTTCATTCAGGAATGTAAAAAAAGCACCGACCGCAAAAAGAAAAATATCAAATTTGTTTTTTCCACTCCGCAAGCCTTCCCTGTGTAAGGGAAGGTGGCACGCCATAGCGTGACGGAAGGGTTGTCATTGTAGAAAACCCTATCGGCTTTTCTTATTAATATTCTTTTTGCTATGAACAAACGCTCGCCTGCGGAGTATCTATATACACCTTTGGCTCGGTTTGTCCATTCTGCATCTTTTTTTCTATTCCTTCTTTAATTTTGTTAATGGTGTGCATGGATAGTTGATAGTTATTGTAGAAATGCTACGCATTTCTTTTTAAATGGAAACACATAGTGTTTCTACCATAATTCTTCATTCTTAATTAAAAAAAGCTCATCCCCAAAGGGACGAGCTTAAAATCTACCCGCGGTACCACCCACATTCAGAAAATAAATTTCTGCACTTCAAATGCTTTTTTCGTGAGCATAAACACCCTGCTTATATCAAAAGACTTTCGCAGAAGACTCCAATGCTGAAATTCACACCCTGCCCCACTGCGGTTGCTCACAGCCGACGACAACCACTCTCTTAAGCTTTTGGCAATGTGCTACTTACACACCTTCACAGCCTGAAAACACTTTAAATATTATAACTCATTTTTAAAAATATGTCAAGGTTTTAATTTAAGCGCCTGTAATCAAAGTGATGCTACAATAAAACTAATAGTAAAGTATATCACAAAACCAATCACTACACCAACAAGCTTCTTAACATTAATGCTTAACGGTAATTTTTTTGCAATTGAAAAACCTATTAAACTCATAAGCCATGTTGTCAATGTTGCACCCATTGCAGATCCTAAAATAGCGGCAAATCTGTAAAATGGCTCCAGCAAATATTGAATAAGCAACATTGGCAAAAATATAAAAACCAATACCTGCCAAAAAGCAAGAAACTTTTCTTCTGCGCATTCTGTTTCCTCATTAACAACCATTTTTTTATCTTGTATAACAGCTCCGCAACAGTTACAGTTTGGTTCAAAATCAGGTGTTTTAGCACCGCATTTAGGACATTTCATAATATCTCTCCTCTACTTTAGTGTAGTTAAATTTTATCACTTTATAAACCATAAGTCAACTGTCTATAACTCCTGCCCTATGTAAACTTCCTCAGTTTCAAGCTGTACTGCCTTGATTTTTTCTTTTAACATTTCTAGTTCATTTGAAATATCTGTAAGTTTATTAAATAACTTTGTGTACATTTCTGTTGTTACTTCCATAAAAATTCCTCCTTAAAATCAAAAAAGCGCCGACCAAAGCCGACGCAAAAACACGCCCCTTCAGTTAATGCGACTTAACAGTACTCTTATTTAACAGCAAAACACGAGCAGAAGAGGTTGTGTTTTTAACAACACAAACTCATGATTTACTGTATTTTAGAGTATTATTTTTTAACTTTAAAGTTAAGTCGCAAATTTATTATATCAAATTATTTTACAAAATTCAACACTTTTTCATCGACAAATTTTTATGAAATACGACAAATATATTATTTCAAAGAAACACAAAGTGTTTCCTCCATAACTCTGCATTCTTCATTCTGCATTCTGCATTAAAAAAAGAAGATGCCTTCGCATCTTCTATCTTCACTATACACTCAAAATACCCTTATCAAGCTCTTCTATAATTTTTGCAATGGCATCTTCCTCGTTGCTTACAGTAATATAATCTGCTGCAGTCTTTGCTTTTTCAGAAGCATTGGAAACTGCAATGCCGATATGGGCGGTTTTTAGCATTGAAGCATCATTATCATTATCGCCTATTGCAATAGTCTTTTCCATATTGACATTCAAAATTTCTGTAAGTTTAATTACAACATTGCCTTTACATACTCCTTTGGCCAAACCTTCATAATATATCATATCAGTACGCACAAAGTCAAATTCCGATGCCTTAGGGTGATTATGAATCAAATCAATGGTCTTTGCTATATTATCCTGATTTAAATCTGCAAAAACTATTTTGGCAAAAGGTTCTTCAACCTGGGTATAATGACAACTGTAATCAATCAAATTTTCATCAGTTCTGTGCTTTTCGGTAGCAGCATTCTTTTTACAAAAACAAATCTTATCGTACAAACATATTTCAATACCAATATCGGGCACTTCTTTATCAATATACTCTACCAACTCCAGAACATCTCTCGAAATACTTTTATGCCACAAAAGTTCCTTTGTCCGAAAATCGTATATGCCTCCTCCATTAATACAACCGCAGGGAGCATTTGGCTTTACAACATCGTAAACAATCTGAGCACCTGCAGGAATACGACCGGTAATAAATGTGAAAAATCCACCCTCGGACATAAAATATTTTATTGCATCAAGATTTTTATTTGAAATGGTCTTATCATCCCTTAACAAAGTACCGTCAAGGTCTGTAATAAAAAGTATTCCTTCAAATTTCTTCATATAATGCTTTCTTTCCTGTCTTTAACAAAATATCTTTGCAATTTAATAATTCTCACAGCAAAATCTATTAATTTATCAATCAAAATATTTTCTTTCACTTTCATCACCAACAATATTATATCATCAAACCTAATAAAATTCAATTATTAATTATTCATCAGCGAACTTCATCATTCATTATTTATTAAAAAATCCTGCCGAAAGATAGGATTTTTGTTTTGGAAGTGCAAATGGCTTGGATAACCTTATTTTGGTGATATTCCAACTTCGTTGGAGTGTTATTTTTGATAAATCAATAGTGTTATTGAAACCTTCGGTTTCAGTTATATTATATTTGCCTTTAACTGTGCAAAGCACAATACCACTCGGCATAGCCGAATATAACTGCAAAGCAATATAACTTGCCGCAGGCAAATATAACTGAAAAAACGACTTGTCGAAACAAGTCGTTTTTTCTGGCTTTCAAGTACATAATAGATGCATGTAATGTAAAG
>CAZNKU010000075.1:0-4779 GCA_964573775.1 uncultured Clostridiaceae bacterium
ACAATTGAATATTATTATTAAATCACTTGCGGTAGAACGACTTTTTCGACGGTCTTAACATTATTATAGATTATTGAATACGCCAAATGCTGAAATGAAAATCAAAACCAAGCAAATTGGTGCAATGAATTTAACCATTACTTTGTACAAGCCTTCACGGCCAAACTTTTCACCATTTGCCTTAACTTCATCAATAACTGATTTTGGCTTTGTAACCCAGCCAACCAAAACACATGTAACCAATGCAACAATAGGCATAAGCACATAGTTGGAAGCATAGTCGAGAACATCAAGAATCTGACCAACTGCACCGTTTGGCAGTGTAAGTTCAAAGTACCAGATATTATAGCCAAGACATGTTATAAGTGCTACAATTGCTGAAAGAATCAATACAACAGAACATGATTTCTTTCTTTCCCAACCGAATTTATCCATAACAACGGACGTAATAGCTTCAAGTAATGAAACTGAAGAGGTCAAAGCCGCAAAAACAACTAAAATGAAGAATGCCGCACCAACAATATTTCCAATCCAGCCCATTTCCGCAAATACTTTAGGAAGTGAAACGAAAAGCAAGCTTGGGCCGGATTTTGTAAGACCTTCCGCACCCTGGAATGCAAATACAACAGGAATCATAATCATACCTGCAAGGAATGCAACAAAAGTGTCACAGAATTCAATCTGATTAACGGCTTTAACCATGTTATCTTCTTTTCTCATGTATGAACCGTATGTAATCATAATACCCATAGCTAAGCTCATTGAATAGAATATCTGCCCCATAGCGTCAACAACTACCATAAAGAACTTACCTATAGTCATACCCTCAAAGTTCGGGATAAGGTAAATTTTAAGACCGTCCATAGCTGTACCGTAATCACCCTTGATTGTAAGAGTAAAAATTGCAATAGCCACTATAAGAACAAAAAGTGCAGGCATCAAAACCTTTGAAAACTTTTCAATACCCTTTTCCACACCACCGAAAACAACCAATGCGGAAATACCCATAAATATTGCACACCACAAAATTGGTGACCACTGTGATGTTATAAAGCCTGTAAAGTACCCGTCTGCAACTGCATTCATACCGTTACCGATTAAATAATCTGCAGTATACTTAGTTACCCAACCACCGATTACACAGTAATACGGGAAAATAATGAACGGAACAATTGATGACAAATACCCAAGAACACCAAAATTTTTATTAAGTACATTGTAAGCCTTAATAGGGCTTTTTCTTGTTTTACGTCCAATTGCAATTTCGGTAGTCATAAGGGCAAAACCGAATGTTAAAACCAAAACAAGATAAACCAATAAAAACAAACCGCCGCCGTGTTTAGCTGCAAGATAAGGGAAACGCCAAAGGTTACCCAAACCAACTGCAGAACCTGCAGCAGCAAGTACAAAACCTATTCTCCCTGTAAAGGAGCCTCTTTTATTTTCCATATGAACACCTCACTAAAAAATTCCTTAACAGTATATCACACTAAATTGCTAAAATCAACCATTATTCTTCTTTTTTTGAAAATTAAGTGTAATTTTCGCCAACAAGCTGTCGGGTAATAAACTACTGAAAAATACCGCACATTTAAATTTAAAGCCCGGTATTATTACCTTCTTTCCCTTTAGCATTTTATTAACTGCATACTTTGCAACATATTTGCCTGACATTGCAGATACTCCCGAACCAACATCTGCAACATGGTTAAATTCAGTATCAACTGTACCCGGGCAAAGTGCACCCACATAAACATTTGTATGCCTTACCTCCTCTGCTATTGCCTGAGTAAGACGCAGAACATATGCTTTAGTTGCATAATATGATGAAAACATCGGTCCCGGAGCATATGCGGCGGCAGAAGCAACATTTAAAATATAACCCTTATCTTCCTTAATGAATTTTTTTACAAAATACTTTGTTATAATATGAAGTGCGGTTATATTGGTATTTATCATATTTATTTCTTTGGATAAATCAGTTTCTGAAAATTCACCGAAAACACCAAACCCTGCACAGTTTATTACAACATCAATATCTTCATTTACCAACCACTGACAAAGCTTTGTGCAATTCTCATTAACCGATAAATCACAACTTACCGTCTGACATTTTACATTGACGGATTTTTTAATTTCTTCCAATCTGTCAGCACGCCTTGCAACCAATATCAGCTCATAGCCTTTATCCGCAAGTTCTAGGGCAATTTCACGCCCAATACCAGAGCTTGCACCGCTAACTAAAGCCTTCAAAAAAATCACTTCCCATTCCTTAATGAGATGATTATATCATACATTTTTAAAAAATTAAAGTTTTTTTAAAAAAGGTATTGACAACTAAAAAGAATAGTGTTAAAATAGTCGCATATTAAGTAAAAGCTATGACGAAGACGGTCGAGTAGGCAAAGTTCGAGAGAGTCAGCGGTTGGTGTGAGCTGATAACCGAGTTTATTCAATGGCCCATCACTTCCGAGCCGAAGGTGTGAAAATTGCAGTAGTGCCTTCCGTGACTGCTACGTTAGTGCAAAGGACTTGATAGAGTCTAAAGGTGGTATCGATTTGTTCGATGCAATTTGAGTGGTACCGCGGATTAGTTTATCTAACCCGTCTCAAAGACAAAATCTTTGGGACGGGTTTTTTAATTTTTAAAAATAAAAACAAAGGAGTTGAAAAAAATGTCAGATACTACTAATGTGTCAAATAAGCTAAGCGAGGTGGCAGGCCGAATTAAAGAAATGCGTGAAATCTATGGCTACTCTGTTGAGGAAATGGCTGAAAAGACAGGTGTTACAACCGATCAGTACAAAAAGTATGAAGCAGGTCTTGTAGATTTTCCATTTACATTCATTCACAATTGTGCCCTGGCTTTTAATATTGAAATAACAGACATATTAGAAGGTGAAAGCGCACGTCTTTCATCTTATACTGTAACACGTAAGGGCAAAGGACAAACAACGGCAAAAGAGGACGGGATACAGATTCAGAATCTGGCTCCTATGTTTAAAAACAAACTTGCTGAACCATACTATGTAACATATGAATATTCAAATGAACAGCATACAATGCCAATTCACCTTACAAAGCATTCAGGTCAGGAATTTGACCTTATACTTGAGGGTAGTCTTAAAGTACAGGTTGGTGAACATATTGAGGTTTTGGAAGAAGGCGACAGCATCTTCTACAACAGTTCAACACCTCACGGTATGATTGCCGTAGGCGGTAAGGACTGCAAATTCCTTGCAGTAGTATTAAGCGGTGAAGAAAAGGAAAGCGAAAAGGAAATACAAAAAACCATCGTTTCTGCAGGAAAAACCGAAGACCTTGTATGCAAAAAATTCATTACTACTCAGGAAAACAGCAATGGTGTACTTGAAAAGATTTCATTTAAAAATGAAGATAAATTTAACTTTGCATTCGACATCATTGATGCACTTGGAAGGAAATATCCCGAAAAGACAGCTATGGTACATATCGACACAGATATGACGGAACGCCATTTCACATTCAAGGATATCAAAGACGCTTCAAGCCAGACAGCAAACTACTTTAAGTCACTTGGTATCAAAAAGGGTGACAAGGTAATGCTTGTGTTAAAGCGTCACTATCAGTTCTGGTTTTCAATACTTGCACTTCATAAATTAGGTGCTGTTGCAATACCTGCAACAAACCAGCTTCAGGAACATGACTTTACCTACCGTTTTGAAGCAGGTGAGGTTTCAGCCATCGTATGTACTGCATCAGGTGATACTGCACATCAGGTAGACCTTGCTGCAGAAAAATGCCCTAACATGAAAACAAAAATCATCGTAGGTGGTGAACGCGAAGGCTGGCACAACTTTGATAACGAATATGCACTGTTCAGCCGTAAATTTGAACGCACAGAGGATTCTGCCTGCGGTGATGACAACATGATTATGTTATTTACATCAGGTACAACAGGTTATCCTAAAATTGCGGCACAGTCTCACAAATACCCTTTAGGTCACTTTGTAACAGCTAAATACTGGCACAACGTACAGCCTGACGGTTTGCACTTTACAATTTCCGAAACAGGCTGGGGTAAAGCTTTGTGGGGTAAGCTTTACGGTCAGTGGCTTGCAGAAGGTGCAGTGTTTGTATACAATTTTGACAGATTCCATGCAAATGAAATTCTGCCAATGTTCAAAAACTACAACATCTCTACATTCTGTGCTCCTCCTACTATGTACAGAATGCTTATAAAAGAGGACCTTTCAAAGTATGACCTTTCTTCAATCAAGCATGCTACAACAGCAGGCGAAGCATTAAACCCTGAAGTTTTGGTACAGTTTAAAAATGCAACAGGTCTTACAATTATGGAAGGCTTTGGTCAGACAGAAACAACACTTATCCTTGGTAACCTTGTAGGTACTTCACCTAAACCAGGTTCAATGGGTAAACCTATACCGGGTTATGAAATCTCACTTATGAACAACGACGGTGAAAAGTGCGGCATAGGTGAAAACGGTGAAATCGTAATCTGCACAAAGAACAGAAAGCCATGCGGACTATATAATGGTTATTACAAAAATGAAGAGGCTACCGAAGAATCATGGCATGATGGTTACTACCACACAGGCGACCTTGCATGGATGGACGAAGACGGATATTATTGGTATGTCAGCCGTAAGGACGACGTTATCAAGTCATCAGGCTACCGTATCGGACCCTTCGAGATCGAAAACGTCATCATGGAACTTCCATATGTTTTGGAATGCGGTGTATCTGCTGAGCCTGACGAAGTAAGAGGTCAGGTTGTAA
>CAZNKU010000076.1:0-4736 GCA_964573775.1 uncultured Clostridiaceae bacterium
AAAATTGAGGGGTAGGGGAGTTGATGAATTATCAAATATATTTTTTTGCAAAAAAATTTTAAAAAAATATTTACAAATCAAAAAAAATGTAGTATAATTTATTATATTTATTTATAATAAGGGTGGTGAAGACATTTGGACAAGAAAAAAAGCAAAAAGACAAAGAAACCAATGGTAAGAATTCTTGTTATAGCTTGTTTTTTTGTATATGTCGGCTACACCTTAATAACACAGCAAATTGATATTAACAATCAAAAGGCGAAAATTAAAGCAACTGATGAACAGATTTTAGTTGCTAAAAATGAAGAACAAGCTCTTGAAGAAGAGAAAAAAATGGTTGGAACTCCGGAATATATTGAACGTTATGCACGCTCTGTACTGGGTTATGCCGCACCTGATGAAATTGTTTTTATTGATTCCACTGTTGGAAATTGAATGTTTGTTAATCACTCAGGAGGAATTATTTAAATGCAGCTTGAAGTTGGTAAAATAGTAGACGGTAAAGTTACCGGTATAACAAATTTTGGTGCCTTTGTTCAGATGGAGGGCGGAAAAACAGGTTTGGTACATATTTCCGAGGTTGCATTGTCTTTTGTAAAGGATATTAATGAATTTCTTAAAGAAGGCGATGAAGTTAAGGTTAAAGTTTTGTCTGTTGATGATAGCGGCAAAGTAAGTCTTTCCATAAAAAAAGCACTTGAAGAAGAACAGAAAAAGCAGGCTAAGGTTCCGGCACAGGTTTCTTTTGGCGGCAGCAGTGCCGATATGTCCTTTGAAGAAAAAATGAAGCAATTTATGCAGGACAGTGAAGAAAAAATGTCTGCTATAAAGCGTAATATGGATAATAAGCGCAGTGGCGGTTATAAAAGATAATTGATTTTTGGAGCAAGCATTTGTTGATGTTTGCTCTTTTTTTAGGAGTATACATATGAATTTAAAGAAAAATGAAAGAATAGATGATCTTCAACGTAAACTGCCTGACGGCAGAGAACTTAAAATAATACAGAATCCGGACTGGTTCTGCTTTGGAATAGATGCGGTTTTACTTTCAGACTTTGCGGAAATAAAGCAGGGGGATGCTATTATGGACCTTGGTACGGGTACGGGCATTATACCCCTTTTGCTTGCGGCAAAAACCGAAGCATCACATATATACGGTCTTGAAATTCAGGCAGAAGTTGCCGAAATGGCGCAAAGAAGCGTGATTCTTAACGGACTTGAGGACAAAGTGTCAATATTAAATGCCGACCTTGTTGGATATAAAACCTCATGCCAGTATAATGCAGTTACCTGTAATCCGCCCTATAAAACCGTGGATACTGGCCTGGTAAATCCGGAAGATAAGCTTAAAATATCCCGCCACGAGGTGTGCTGTACTCTGCACGATGTTATTAAAACAGCATCACGGATTTTAAAGCCTATGGGGCGTTTTTTTATGATTCATCGTCCTGAACGACTTGCAGATATTATGTTTGAAATGAGATCTTTAAAACTTGAGCCAAAACGTATACGTTATGTGCATTCCGATGCACAAAAGCCTCCTGTTATGGTAATGGTAGAGGGGCGTAAATGTGCGAAGCCGTATATAAAAACAGAGCCACCCCTTGTTGTTTACAACAAAGATGGCTCGTATACAGATGAGATTTTAAGTATTTACAATAAATAATCACCGTCATAAAACTGTGAAAATTCAATATCGTAAGAAGCTTCTTCGGGATAGTGAAAATATGTCACTTCTGAAGAATTAAAGTTTTCATAATCAATATTGCAGGGAATGGATACACTTACGTCCGTTCCCTTTTCTAATTTACTTTTAATTTTAAGTGTACCGTTCATGTTTTTTGTATATTCTTTAACAAGTGAAAGCCCAAGTCCGACACCTGTCGATACACTTTTGTCAACTCTATAAAATGGTTCGGTTACCAATTCAATGTTTTCAGGCGCGATACCCATACCGTTATCTTTAATTGAAAAAACAATGTTGTCGTCCTTGTCGCTTATGCGAAAGCGAATTGTCTTTTTTTCTTTGTCATTGTATTTTACTGCATTGGTAATCAGGTTTAAAATAATTCTTTCCATTGTAACGGGAGGAAAGTATGCATATTCTTTTTCTGTTTTGGATTCCAGCTTTATCTGCACGTTAAGTCCTCTTAAAAATGGTCTTATAGTATAATATATTGCATCAAAAAACTGTCTTAACTTTACATATTCATACTTGGAATGCGTAAGTGTGTTAATGTCAAGCATATTGCTTAAAATCATTGTAAGCTTGTTGCAGTTGTTAACGATATTTCGTGCATAACGCCTTATTTCGTCATTTTGTTTGTTTTTATAGCTTACAAGCTTTGCTGTTGCACTTATAAGGTTAATCGGAGTCTGTAATTCGTGAGATATTGCGGAAATATTTTTTATAATTTCATCATCTTTTTTAAGATTATTCATAAATAAACATCTCCTTTTCATATATTTTATCATTTTTTGTTGAAATTTGCAACAGTTTTTAGTATAATCAAAATATATGTAAAATTACAGTGATTGTGAAGGGAGGTTTTTGAATGTCATACGGTCTTACAGACAGTACGGGAAATGTGCTTATACCGAAAAAAATAGATTGCAGTGCCGATGTAACAGGAGATTTCGGATTGTTTCGTCTTGTACATAAATATGTATGCAGTCAGGTTAAAACTGAAGGTGTAAAGTTTGTTTTTCCAATTACTGATACTATGCAGATGGTTTCTTTTACTGCATCCGTAAATGATAGACAATTTACCTCACAGATTCTGCCTAAAAATACAGATTCTGAAGCATCTTCATATTTTTCACATTACCATGCCAACGGTCTTGAAGTATCACTTGGCGAACTTTATGCTGACGATGTTGTGGTTATAGACATTCAGTACGTAAGACATCTTGATTCCGATAACGAACGTACACGTATTGTTATACCTACGGGTATCGCACCCCGTTTTATGTACTTTGGAAGTCAGATAGGTCTTGAAAGTCTTTTTGAAGAAGTAAATTATAACATAAATCTTCGTGTAAATTGCAAAAACTTCAATATTAAAAATGTTGTGTCACCTACTCACGAAATTATAGCGGCATACGGTGAAAATTGTGTTGAAGTATTTTTGAAGGATAATATGCAGACAGATAAGGATATTGTGTTAGATGTCTTTTCTGTTGCAATGTATAAGCCCAAATTTATAAAGTACGAAAATTATATAAACTGCTCTTTTGTTCCGGAGCTTAATTTGTATGAGGATACACCACGTGATTATATGTTTATAGTGGATGTATCGTCAGATATGAATACCCGTAAAATACAGCAGGTTAAAAATGCACTTAACCTTTGTATACGCGCTTTAAAAGACGGCGACAGGTTCAATCTTGCCTTTACACAGTCGGAAAACACTTTTTTTGCATATGAATATGTACCTTTAAATGACGATACCTTACGTGCAGCAACAAAGTGGATAACTTCGTATGTTCAGCAGGGTGTACCTGAATTTTTCCGCCCTCTTAAGGAAATGTATGATATAACCGACGAGGCGGTTGCGATATTTATATCCGACGGTCGAATAGGCGGGAATTCAAGCATTATAAATTATGCAAAAGAACATAGCGGAATCCGTTTTTACAACTTCGGCTTTGATATGGCGCTTAATCAGGAATTTCTTAATGAGCTTTCTGCAGTAACGGGAGGTAAAACACGTCTTATAGGACATACAGAACGTATTGACGATACAATAGTAAAAGCCTTTAATGTTATAATTTCACCGTCAATAGATAATGCGGTTGTCCGTTTTGACAGGTCGGTTTCCGAGGTTACGCCAAGGTATTTCAACAAAATTCATTGCGGTGAGAAAATAAATATTATGTTCAAATTTATAGACACACCTCCAAGTGAAATTTTTATAAAAGGTACGGTGGGAGGAAAGGAAACCGTAACCTCTGTACATATTGAACAGGTTATAGAAGGCGGAAGGGAAGTGGAATACCGTTTCGGATATGAAAGTATAAACAATCTTTTGTCTGAACTTTTCTATGCGGATGAGCAGAATAAGTATATGTTAAAACAGGCTGTTATTAATCGTTCTGTTGAATATTCCATTCACAGTAAGTATACAATGCTTAAAATATCCGATAAGGCAGGCTGGTACAATTTTGAATGTGATATAGACAAAGGCTTTCAGATTTCATCGGATTGGTACGAACCGTCTCTTGGTAACGGCGAAAAAACAATGATTCATTCCGTCAGGGAAATTCAGTTTGCGGAAATTATGAAAAAACAGCGTGCCAACGGCAGATTTATTCCACCAACATCAAGAAGTAAGGAGGCAATAGCATTCCACACTGCAGGCATAATTACGGATTTTTGTAAAAATTGTGCAAGCATTAATATGTACAGATGGCACCTTAGAAAATCCATACATTTTCTGCTTGATTATATTGAAAATTCTGATTATGCAATAATACCGGAGGAGCTTGTGGAAGCACTTGACCTTTGGAATGAAGCTTTCGGAAGTCCAAACAGCATCGAAACGCAGAAAATAGATGTTCTAAAATTTCTGCGTAAAAACAGTTAAAATGATAAAAATAGCTAAAATTTGTAATCAATATCCCTCATACATAGGATAATTTGATAAATTTTAAAAAAAGACTTGTAAAATATTGAAAAATGTTATATTATATATACTAGTTAATTTTATAACAATATAAATTTTTTTAGGAGGAAA
>CAZNKU010000077.1:0-4570 GCA_964573775.1 uncultured Clostridiaceae bacterium
TTGGCTTATACATCTCATCCAACTTCTGTAAAAATGCCTCTTCATCAAAAACGATTGGTTTACCGATATGAATCAGCTTATTCTCTGTATCCTGCATGCCTTCTTCATCCATCAAAAGTTCTTCATAAAGCTTTTCTCCCGGACGAAGCCCAGTATACTTAATCTCGATATCTCTATCTGGCACATAACCAGACAGGCGGATTAAGTTTCTTGCTAAATCGTCAATCTTGACTGGTTCTCCCATATCTAAGACAAAGATTTCGCCGCCTTTTGCCAATGCTCCTGCCTGAAGCACTAAGGAAACGGCTTCTGGGATGGTCATGAAATAGCGGATGATATCCGGATGGGTTACTGTCACCGGACCGCCGGCTGCTATCTGGCGTTTAAATAATGGAATTACGCTTCCATTACTTCCAAGTACGTTACCAAAACGAACAGCTACGAATTCTGTCTTGGAACGGTTATTATAGGCTTGAATAATCATTTCACACATACGCTTGGAAGCACCCATAACGTTAGTAGGGTTCACTGCCTTGTCTGTGGAAATCTGTACAAAACGTTTAACACCATATTTATCCGATAAGCGGGCTAACTTTAATGTGCCGTATACGTTATTCTTAATTGCTTCACTTGGGCTGTCTTCCATCAATGGAACATGCTTATGAGCCGCCGCATGATATACCACTTCCGGTCTATACTGTTCAAAAATCTGCTCCATACGATTCGAATTACGAACCGAAGCAATCAAAACAACCAAATTAAGTTCTGGATATTTTCTCCATAGCTCCTGCTGAATTTCATAGGCATTATTTTCATAAATATCAACAATTACAAGCTGTTTTGGATTATATGATGCAATTTGTCTTGAAAGTTCTGAACCTATGGAACCTCCGCCACCCGTAACAAGACAAACCTTGCCGTCTATAAGCTTTTTTATACTTTCCTGACCAAAGCTTATAGGATCTCTGCCAAGCAAATCTTCAAGGTTAATTTTTTTGGTCTGCCCAAGAAGAGTTTTACCTGTAATCATTTCATGCATATAAGGCAAAATATTGACATCACATTCTGTCTGTTTACAAAACTCAAGAATTTTCTTTCTTGTTTTTGAATCACATGAAGGTATGGCAATTATTATTTTTGTAACCTCATATTTCTTTGCAAGGTACGGAATATCTGCCATAACACCGTCAACCTTTACACCGTGAATATATCTGCCCTTCTTATCCCTGGCATCATCAACAACTACTACGGGAAGGTATGCACATTCCGGACGAAGCATTTCACTAATAATAATATGTCCTGCATAACCGCCACCTACAACCATAGTTCTTATATTTTTTTCCACAGAATTGGACCTGTTGCTTATTTTAGCATACAGACTCTTGTAAACAATACGACTAAGAACAATAATAAACAAAGATACAACGTAGGTAAACAAAATATGTGTTTCGGGATATTCGGCAGTCAGCCCGGCAATAACCACTATCGTACCCACAACAAACCAACCGCTGGAATGAGCAAAGCCACAGTTTATAATCTCTTTGGCCTCTACAAATCTCCATATGTAGCTGTATGTTCCATATAACATCATGGACACTACTGATGTAAATGAAAATAAAATTGTCATAGACCAAAACTCTCGGCAATCAATAGTAATTCCCAACATACGGTGCAAAATAAGCAATGATATTATCGACGCAAATATAACAATAAAGAAGTCAATAATCATCAAAAGTATTTTTCTTCTGTTGGATTTAAATGTATTTTTCATAAAAAAACTCCAAACATAATTTATGTATAGTTATTATAATTATACAATATACACAAATTAAAGTCAAGCAACATTATGTATAAAAAGAGAGAGATAAATTATCAATTTTTACCATAACAACCTGCATATTTTGACTTATTATCCTTAAAATTCCAATATTCTTTCAGAATTTTCCTTTAAAGCCTCATCCATTGTGGCTTTAAATTTTCGTTCATTATTACTTTTATATAAATTTCCGTCAAAATCACACAATTTATTGACAACAAGTATATTTCATATTAAAATAATTGTATATATAATCGGAGGAAAATATGAATATACAGCTTTCAGACCATTTTAATTATAAAAAAATGCTCCTTTTACGTTGCCGTCAATAATTATGATGATTTTGACATCCATATACGGTGTAGTAGACGGTTTTTTTGTATCCAACTTTGTTGGTAAAACATCCTTTGCTGCAGTAAACTTTATTATGCCTGTACTTATGATTTTAGGTGCATTCGGATTTATGTTCGTTCAAAAACGCACATGGGCGTAAAAATCTCTTATCATTCCTTGCCATACGGATAAGAGAGTTTAAATTAATATTTGTGCCGACGTATGGCGGCGGAATGGAGATTTTATTATGAGAAAAAAACTTCAGGACAAAATGTTTGAGGCAAGCTATCTTTTTGAAATTCTTATTTCAATAATTATAGGTATTGCAATTATAGCCTTTGGTATAAGACTTGTTATAACGGAAATAGATGTTGTAACAAAGACATCCGACGTAAGCGCACTTATAACAATACTTGACGATGCAATTATACTTGCAATCGGTGCAGAGCTTATAAAAATGCTTTGCAAGCATACACCCGAAACTATTATAGAAGTTCTCGCATTTGCTTTGGCACGTCATCTGATTGTTACTAAAACGACTGCTGTGGAAAATATAATTACGGTTGTGGCTATAGCAATACTTTTTGCAATCAGAAAGTTCCTTCTAAAATCACACGATATGGTGGAAACTCCTGACGGTCTTGTAGAAGTTGCAAAGAAAAATGATGAACATATATAAAAATTGCAACCTTTGCCCACGAAACTGCAACATTGACAGAGGTATAAAAAAGGGATATTGCAAAACAAAAGACAAGCTTTTGGTTACAAGGGCAGCTCTACATATGTGGGAAGAACCCTGTATTTCGAGTGAAAACGGTTCGGGCACCATATTTTTTGGCGGATGCTCTATGGGTTGTATATATTGTCAGAATGATAAAATCCGTGACGGAAATGTGGGTAAGGAAATAAGTATTGAAAGACTTTCGGAAATATTTTTCGAGCTTAAAGAAAAAGGTGCAAACAACATAAACCTTGTTACACCTACACACTTTGTACCACATATTATAAAAGCACTTGATATTGCAAAATCCAAAAAATTTTATTTACCCATAGTGTATAACACAAGCGGGTATGAAAAAATTGAAACTTTAAAAATGCTTGAAGGGTATGTGGATATATATCTGCCAGACTTCAAATACTATAACATTGAAAGTGCAAAGGAATATTCAAATGCACCTGACTATGCTGAGTATGCAAAATCTGCTGTTGCAGAAATGTTACGTCAGGTTGGCAAACCGAAATTTGATGAAAACGGAATTATGAAAAAAGGAGTTATTGTACGGCATTTGCTTTTACCCAATCACCTTGAAGAATCAAAACAGATTATAAAATATCTTTATAATACATACAAAAACGATATTTTTATAAGCATAATGAATCAGTATACACCAATGCCTCAGGTGGCAGAACATAAAATTTTAAAAGAAAGGGTAACTGAAGAAGATTACAACAATTTAGTAAGCTACGCTGTGGATATAGGTGTGGAAAACGGCTTTATTCAGGAGGGTGAAACCGCCCAGGAAAGCTTTATTCCAAGCTTTGATAACACAGGAGTTTAAAAAATGCAGAATGTAGAATGCAGAATACAGAATTTATGTAAAAATGCTTTGCATTTCTTAATTCAAAAGTAAGCAACGCTTACTTACCATAATTCTTCACTCTTCATTCTTAATTCTTCATTAATAAATATCGTGAGTTCGAAACCATCCTCACGCTAATAAAAACTAAGGAGAGAAAAAATGAAAAAAACAAAATCAATCACACAGGCAGCAATAATTGCGGCACTTTATGTAGTGCTTACTTTTGTTGCCAACGCAATGGGGCTTGCAAGCGGTGCAATACAAATACGTTTATCCGAAGCACTGACCATACTCCCCTACTTTACACCGGCGGCTATACCTGGGTTGTTTGTAGGATGCCTGCTTTCCAACATATTGGTTGGCGGAGTAATATGGGACATTATATTCGGAAGTCTTGCAACCTTAATAGGTGCACTGGGCACGTATGCACTACGCAAATTCAAATGGCTTGCACCTTTACCTCCCATACTTTCAAACACCATTATAGTACCATTGGTGCTTATATACGCCTACGGCGTACAGGACGCACTTCCGTACCTTATGGCAACTGTAGGTATAGGCGAAGTAATATCTGCAGGGGTGCTTGGAATGATACTTTTAAAATCGCTTGAAAAACATAAGGATATATTCTAAAAAAGGATTCTCATATAGAGTGTACTCTAAAGGACAGTAACTAATCAAAGCTACTGTCTTTATATTTTTGTCCGCTGTCCGCGGGGGACTTACTTTTGCGTGGGCAAAAGTAAGCAAAACCCACCGCCGGGACGTTCGGTCAGCAACTCGTAATCGTCAGTTTCTTAAAATTGTCGCCGTCGTCATATGCGAACTTATCGCACTGACT
>CAZNKU010000078.1:0-4553 GCA_964573775.1 uncultured Clostridiaceae bacterium
CCGTAAAAACGTACTAATAAAGTGAATGCTTTAATTGACATTATATATATTTTTTTGTAAAATATAATAGATTAATTATATTTATTTGCATACAAAATTCGCTTTAGGAGTTGAAAAGATGTTAGGTGCGATTATTGGCGATATCGCAGGTTCCAGATTTGAATGGAATAACAATAAAACAAAAGATTTTGATTTGTTAACATACAAGTGTTGTCCAACAGATGATAGCATTATGTCACTTGCGATAGCAAAAGCAATTCTCATATCAAAAAACAATGATGAACTTAGTCAAAATGCAATCACTTGCATGCAGGAATTTGGTAATAAATATCCTGATGCCGGTTATGGTGGAAGTTTTGCTTTCTGGCTTACTGATAGCAACCCGAGACCGTATAACAGTTGGGGTAATGGTGCTGCAATGCGTGTAAGTGCTTGTGGTTTTGCCGCAACTTCTCTTGAAGAAGCAAAGTTGTTATCAAGGCTTGTTACTGAAGTTACACACAATCATCCTGAAGGTATCAAAGGCGCTGAAGCTACTGCTGTTGCTGTTTATATGGCTAAAAGCGGAAATAGCTTAATGGAAATTCAGGATTATATAAATAAGAATTATTATAAAATCGATTTTAAACTTGACGATATCCGTGCTGAATATACATTTGATGTTTCGTGTCAGGGTTCTGTACCACAGGCTCTTGAAGCGTTTTTTGAATCAACAAGTTTTGAAGATGCAATAAGAAATGCAATTTCTATCGGCGGTGATAGTGATACTATTGCAGCTATTACAGGTGGAATTGCAGAAGCATATTATGGCATTCCTGCAGATATCAGAAAACATGCGTTAACATTTCTTGATGAAACACAGCTTTCTATTCTCAATGAATTTGAAAGCAAATATGGTATGACTTCAATGAAGAAAACTTCAACAGGAACAAAAACAATTAAATATACACCGGACAAAACAACATCGGCTTCTCGCGAAGAAGCTATGCTGGGTGCTGTAAAAAATGCAGAAGAAGCAGATAAAGATAGTGTTGAATGGAAAAAGACAACCAGCAATATGTTATTCAACCATTTATATGAAGGTTGTAATATTCTTCGTGGACCTATCAACCAAGACGAATTCAAAACTTATGAAATTCCTATATTGTTCTTAAAGCGTATTTCAGATACTTATGATGAAGAAACTCAAATCGCAATTGAAGAATATGGTGATGATGTAGCGGATTTTGACGAGGATGAAATTCACAAGTTTATTATTCCGGACGGTTGTCATTGGAACGATATAAGAAATACCAGTGAAAATGTTGGTGCAGCTATTGTTAATGCTATGATGGGTATTGAAAGAGCAAACCCTGACACGTTGCAAGGTTTGTTCTCAAGTTTTGATGATGCAAACTGGACTGATAAAACAAAACTCTCTGACGAGAGATTGAGGGATTTAGTTGAGCACATGTCAAAGCTTAAGGTAGGTAACAACAATTATTCTGCTGATGTTATGGGCGATGCTTACGAATACCTTCTTAAGAAATTTGCGGACTTATCAAAGAAAAATGCAGGCGAATTTTATACACCTCGTTCAGTTGTAAAATTACTTGTTAGGATTCTTGCACCTAAAGCAGGAGATACCGTTTACGACCCTGCTTGCGGAACTGGTGGTATGCTTATTGAGGCGATTCGCCAGATGAACGACACAAAAGCTACTTATGGTCGTATCTATGGCCAAGAAAAAAATCTTGCAACGTCTGCTATTGCAAGAATGAATCTCTATTTGCACGGCGCAATGGATTTCAAGGTTACTCAAGGCGATACTCTTCGTTCACCAAACTATATTTACAGAGGCGAATTAAGAACTTTTGATTGCTGTATTGCAAACCCACCCTTTGGGCTTTCAAAATGGGGTGCAGACCAGTTCTTAACTGATATTTATGGTAGAAATATCTGGGGGTGTCCTTCTGATTCCAATGCTGACTTTGCTTGGTTACAACACCTTGTGAAATCAATGGACCCTAAAACTGGTCGTTGTACAGTTATTCTTCCACAAGGTGTTCTCTTCCATGGCGGTAAAGAGAGCGAAATTCGTCAAAAACTTGTTGAATCAGATAAGCTTGAAGCAGTTATCACTTTCGTTGGCGGTTTGTTTTACGGTGCTGGTGTTTCAGCATGTGCCTTGTTCTTGAATAACAATAAACCTGCTGACCGTAAAGGTAAAGTTATCTTAATTGATGGTTCAACAATTTACACTCCACAGAGAGCACAAAACATTATGACAGATGATGATGTAGAACGTGCTTATAAGCTTTATGCAGATTATGAAGATGTAATTGATTTGGCTAAAGTTGTTACAATTGAAGATATTGCAGCTAAAGATTATACTCTTTCAGTTAATACATATATTGAAAAAACGCAGCAAGAAGCTGTTGACCCAGCTGTAGTTAGACAACAGTATTTTGATGCAGTTGCAGAGGTTGCTGCAGCGGAAGCAAAACTTATGGAATTATTAAAAAAGGAGGGCTATATCAATGAGTAACAGAATAACACTTGATGAATTAAAGTCCTACCTTTGGAATTCTGCTGTTTTGCTCAGAACAAATATCGATGCAGGTGCTTACAAACAGTACATATTCCCATTGCTTTTCTTTAAGAGAATATGCGATGTTTATGATGAAGAAACTCGTTTAGCAATTTCTGAATATGGTGATTCTTACACAGATTTCAGTGATGATGAAATTCACACATTTGTTGTACCTGAAGGTCATCATTGGAGTGATGTGCGTCAGGTTTCTGAAAATGTCGGTCTTGCTATAGTAAATGCTTTCCACGCGATTGAAAAAGCAAATATTGACCAGCTTCAGGGTGTATTTGGAGACGGTGCATGGACTAATAAAAATCGTTTACCTGATGCTTTGCTCAAAGATTTGATTGAACATTTCAGTAGTAAGACACTTTCTATTGAAAATTGTCCGGAAGATGAGCTCGGACAGGGTTATGAATACCTTATCAAAAAATTTGCTGATGACAGTGGTCATACAGCTCAGGAGTTTTATACTAACCGTACTGTTGTTCATCTTATGACAGAAATATTGAAGCCTCAACCGGGCGAATCGATTTATGACCCTACTTGCGGTAGTGCAGGTATGCTTATTTCCTGCATTGCTTACCTCAAAAAACAAGGTAAAGAGTGGCGTAATGTTAAAGTGTTCGGACAGGAAATCAATCAGCTGACATCAGCTATCGGTAGAATGAATTTGTTCCTTCATGGGGTGCAGGATTTTAAGATTGTAAATGATGACACATTAAAAGCTCCAGCGTTTATTAACAATGGTGAACTACAGAAATTTGACTTGGTTCTTGCAAATCCACCTTATTCTATCAAGCAGTGGAATCGTGAAGCTTTTGAATCAGATAAATACGGGCGAAATTTCTTAGGTACTCCGCCTCAGGGTAGAGCTGACTATGCATTCTTTCAGCACATTCTTGCAAGCATGAAACCCGGAACAGGTAGATGTGCAATACTTTTTCCGCATGGCGTTTTATCACGTGATGATGAAAGATATATGAGAGAAAAACTCGTTGAGTATGACCTTGTTGAGTGTGTTATAGGAATTGGTAAAAATCTTTTTTATAACTCTCCCATGGAAGCTTGTATTGTGATTTGTAGAACCAATAAACCAATTGAACGAAAAGGCAAAGTGCTTTTTATTAATGCAAAAGATGAAGTTGTTCGGAAAAATTCGCAAAGTTATCTAGAAGACGGACATATTCAGAAAATTGCAAATATATATCATAATTATATTGAAGTAGAAGGTTTTTCAGCAATTGCCTGCATGGATGAACTTGTTGCTAATGAAAATAAACTTAGTATTCCTCTTTACGTAAAAAACACAGGAATAGTTGATGTGCATAATGTTGATGAAGCAGTTGCTGAATGGATAAAAAGCTCATCTATGATACATGAAGAATTTAATAAATTAAGTGAAATGATAAAGGCAGGTGAAACAAATGCCTAAAGTTATATTAAAAGATGTTGTCGAAAGAATAAAAGACAAAGTTGATAAAGATAATTCTAACCTTGAATATTACATAGGTGGCGAACATTTTGACTATGCTGAAGTGTGCATAACAAAACGTGGAGTGATTCAAGGAAGCACTATCGGACCTGCATTTCATATGCGATTCCAACCAGGAGATGTTCTTTTAATGTCTAGAAATCCGCATTTGCGTAAAGCTGGTGTGGTTGATTTTGAAGGCATTTGTTCAGATGTTAGTTATGTTTGCCGAACACGTGATGAAAATATTTTACTTCAAAACTTTTTGCCATTTGTTTTTCAGTCTGATGGGTTCTGGGAATTTGCTGAAAAGAATAAAAAAGGTTCAACAAACTTCTTTTTAAATTGGTCTGATTTTGAAAGATATGAATTTTATTTGCCAGAAATTGAAGAACAAAAAGCATTAACTGAGGTATTATGGGCAGCACAAGATACAAAAACAGCATATCAAAATCTTATAAAGCAAACTGATGAACTAGTAAAATCGCAATTTATCGAGATGTTTGG
>CAZNKU010000079.1:0-4395 GCA_964573775.1 uncultured Clostridiaceae bacterium
TGCCTTTAAGTTTATTTCCAAAAGCTTACCGTTATCAACATCTATGCCGAACTGATTTTTTATATTTGCGGATACATTGTTGGTTATGTTTGAAATATCTGTTACAACTTCTTCTGTGGTTTTCCCTGTGCCCTCTGTAATTTTGTTTGCAGTTTCAATTATGGAATTGCGCTGAGCTTCGGGAAGATGTGACAAGCTTCTTTCAAGCGGTGTTTTGTTTGCAAACTCTCTTAAAAGCTTTCTTGTTTCGGAATTTGTTGCAGGTAGTTTAATTCCTGTTGCATCTTCAAAGGCTTGTCTGTTTGCAGTCTGTCCTACTTTAAATAAATCATAGTCCTTATTCGTAGCTTTACCGCTTACTATATTATCAATAGACTTTGATGCACTTGTTACAATACCGCCCTCTGTGGATACAGGTGTAGCAGTAGTTGACTTTGCCGTTGGTGTTGATACCTCTGTGCTTGGGGTTGTTTTAGCTTTGGTGTTATCCGAAAAAGCATTAGGATTAGATTTTACAACTTCACTCTCTGCCAACTCTGTATAAACAGCCGTAAAAGATGCTATTTGTTTTTGTCTTTCCTTGATTTCCTCAACGGTAGCATTCTTTGATAAGGGATCCATTTTATCAGATTCATTTTCAAACATAGAATTTATCGCTTCGGCATTTGCATTTAAAATATTAATTGTTTTGTTTTTATTAATCTTTTTACCAACGCTGTTAATGGCATTGCCTGCTTTGTCAATGGTAAATGTAGAGGCGGACATAAAAGATGAAAGCAATACACCTTGCAAAGCACTCTCACCACGTTTTTGCCAAAAATCAAGCCGTGTAGGGTTAAGTTCTTCTGCCATATTTAAATTTGGTTCAATGGTCAGCTTTCGAAACCACGGGTCCAAATCTGTCATTATAAGTTCTTCTACACCTTCAAGTGCAATATCCAATACTTTTTTTCCGAGTTTATTACCTGCAATTTTTCTTATTCCTTTGATTTTATTAACGTCAAATAAGTCGTCAGCGCCTACACCTGTACCACCAATACCTCCAAACAATTTTTCTGTGGCAACTTCACCAAGACCATTTAATATACCGTAACTCAACGATGACCATTTATCTCCGCTTTCCTTATACGCTAATTTTGTCGCCGAAGATGCCGACTGCAAAAACAGTATGCTGTTTGACGGAGTTATGATTTTTTTTGCTAAGCTTTTTACCGCTGTTTTTAAAGTAGACTTTATAGTAGCATTCATTACTCCTTTTGTTGCTATTTTTGTTGCGATATTTGCAACTTTAGTATCTACTGTTGGTGCGGCGGATGCTGTCGCTATTTCAGCCACAATTGCAGGTATTAATCCTCCTGCTTCGAATGAAATCATACCTCCCCATTCACGATACCAATCTGGTACACGATAACTTGAATCTATATTCGAACTCCACTGGTCACCAAGACTATCCCCCGTAAACGCTTCGTCAAAATGTTCATTTAAACGTTCTTCATAGGTATTCAAATCACCACCCAATTCAAAGAAAGCGTGTGCAGCAAATCCCGCAATATCGCTAACATCTTCTACAGCATCCACAGCTCCGGCACCTATTTTTTCAAAAGTGTATCCTACACCATGAAGTAATCCTTGCCAAAAATTTTCAGGTTCTCTTTGCTTTTTTGCATATTCCTCTACAAAAGCCGCATAATCATCAATAGCTTTTTGTTCAGTCTGTGTTGCAGCTTTGTATTTGCCAGGGTCATTACCGCCTCTTAGATAACTCACCCCATTATAACTAATATACCCAAAATCTTTAGTTTCACCATCTACTTCTATTTTTAACGGAAGCAAAGGTTCTTTTCGCCATGTTCTAATAACATCCAATTCTTCAGCATCAAGCTCCGAGTGCTTTTCAACATTAACATACATCTCATCTCCAATCTTCTTCATGGGCGTTCCTGAAAAGTATGGAGAATCTTTCGGTGCAGAACGTAATATTTTCATTTTTTCATCAAAAGTAAGAGTATTATTTGCCGGTAATATTTGAGCCAGAAGTTTACCTGAGGCTTGATTATTGGTATTATTTCGCATCAACTCTATCCTTTTATCTAAAGGTAGAATATATAAATCAAGATTGCCATTCTTATATGCTTCAATTCCATCATAATGAACGTCACCTATTTTATTTCCATCAGCACCATATACCGGTACTTTGCTATTGCTTATATCTGTCTTGATTTTTTCAAATATTTTCTTTTCTTTATCATTTAACTTATTATACAAATTGTCAGTTAAATTACCACTTGCAATTCCATTATACAAATCAAGCGATACATATCCGTGGTCTGTCCCGTCAGCCATTTTAAGCTGACGGGTTAATTTTCCTTTGTCATCGTGACCGTATCCCAATAGGGTATCTACCTGCTCTAATTTGGAGTTTTGTTTCTTTTTATTTTCAGATATAGAAGTATCTACAATATTTAATTTATCTGTCATATCGTTCACCTCTTAGTTCGTTGACGCATTTCTCCAAGTTGCCCACGCATTTTGCATTCCCAATTTTTCAACAAGGTCGGTCATTTCTGCCGGTGTCAATCCCGAATTTGCGATTACTGGAGCAACCACATATGCCCAAGTTTCGGGAGAAAACTTATTCGATGTAACATATGTACCTTTTTCTCCGCTTATAAGTGGATAACCATCTTCAATATATCCTTTTTCTACTAATGTGTTGTAATAACCGGCTTCTTTGATTTTTGTATTAATATTATCAATAACAGCATCCATTCGAGTATAGTTTAAATTACCCGATGAAGAACCTCCACCACTACTACGACCACCATATAAGCTTGCAAGTATTTGTTGTTCACCGTACTTTTGATTTAAAGCGTGTTGCAGTTTTGCTTCTGCAAGCGTTATTTCGCCCGATTCATATTGTTGTCTCAAAGTTGGCTCCAAATATTTAAGTTCAGTTTCTGCAGCCTGATTATTAAGTCTTAACTGTTCATCTGTCAAGCCTCTTGTATAATCATCAGCTAATGTCTGATATGCTGTAAGCTGTCTGTTATACTCGGTATCTGCCATATCCTTATTAATGCTGTAATTATTCATAAGCTTTTCATAAGCCTGCTGTGCTAAGGTTGGTATCATTTCACTTGCCTTTTGGGCGTATGCCTGCTGAACCTGTGCAGTTGCTGCCGCTGAATATGAGCTGTTACGCCCCATATTTGCGGCATTTAAGTTGTTAAGTGTCTGCTTTGCGGCACTCTGCCCCTGTCGGCTATACATATCCACATACGCCTGATATGCCGCATCTTTTGATGGGTCATAATTAAAATTCATAATGGCATCCGCTGCGGCTTGCACTTTTGGATTTGTTTCGGTGTTCGTAACCTTAGTAAGTAATGATTTTTTCGTGTCTGTGCGCTGTTTAACTTCTTCTAATCCCGCTATGTACTTTTCAACTTCACTAAGCGGTACATCTTCTTCAATTCCGTAGTAATTACGGATGTTTTGATTGTTAAGAGTATAAACATCTCTATGTAATTGTGAATCTGTTTTTCCCCAATTTCTTTTGTTGTCTGCATACTTATATGCATCTTCAAGTGTCATATCATTAAATGCCATCTTCAAAACCCCCTTACTTACCTGTTATGTATCTTATAGTGTTCCTTATAAGTGTTGCCATATCCTCACGGGTAATGTTTTCATTTGGCTTGTACTCACCGTTGCCGTTGCCTTTAACAATACCCATTTCAAAAAGCTCGTTTATCTGCTCCCTTGCATAACTTTCCGATATGTCTGTGAATTTGTCAGTATTTCTTTTTTTAAGCGTTTTCATTTCCTCTAAAGGAAAGTATTTACCCGGGCAGGCTGTTGCCATAAATTCACCGTGACCGCCTATTGTCTTAACAGTCGGCACATTTTCAAGAACGTATTTTATAATGTCAACACCTGCATTAAACTGTGCATCAGGCATTTTAACATCATTGCTGTGGTAATCACCCTGAAAGCCGATGGAAATAATATGCCCGTTTTGATTTTCAACACCTGCACCTAATTTAAAGCCTCTGCCCTCGTACACAGTACCGTCAAAGCCTACCCAGAAGTTATAGCCTATTGCACGCCAACCCTGATTTATGTGCCATTCTTCAACGGTCTTTACATCAGCTGTTGGGTGTGCCATGTGGTGCAGGGCAATACTGTCTACTTTTGAAAGGTTTAAATATTGCAAAGGCTGTTTAATTATCTGATTCGGTATCTTTTGTATATTCATCTTCATCATCCTTTTTAATTTGTTCTAAAACCTCTTTTATTTTTGGTGGAAAGGGTACGCCTATTTTACTTAAATTTTCAATTATCGATATTCCTTCGTTGGATATGTAAAACATAACTGCCATAGACCTTAGAGCA
>CAZNKU010000080.1:0-4190 GCA_964573775.1 uncultured Clostridiaceae bacterium
CAATTTAGCTGAGCTTGCTCAATTTAGCTCGCGTAAGCGAATTTAGCTGAAAAAAAGACATTTTTCGGATGCGAAAAATGTCTTTTTTTTCTGGTGCACCATCAGGGATTCGAACCCGGGACACCCTGATTAAGAGTCAGGTGCTCTACCAACTGAGCTAATGGTGCAGATATCTTGTGCTTTTCTCAAGCACAAGAGATATTTTAACACAACAGATAATGTTTGTCAATAGTTTTTTACAAAAACTTTCAAACTTTTTAAATTTCACATTACGTTGACACCATTTGTGAAATGTTTTTTCAATTTTTATCTTTTACGATAAAATCTTTAAAAATTCATCAAGCAGGCTTTCCTGATACTCACCTGCAAAAGTACCATCAAAAAACTTTTTGGAACCAAATTCAAGAAAGTTTTTCCATGATTCTTCCTCTTTACCGGGCATAATGGGATAAAACAAGGCATCTACACTTTTTGCCGCCTCATAATCACCGATAGCATCACCAATCATAAGTACACAGCCATCGGAATACTTGTCTGCAACCGCAATTTTCAGCTGTTGTTTTTTTGTTCCGTTTTCCTGTCCCATTATCTTATGGGTATATTCAGCTATACCACCTGCAGTCCAGTCTTCAACCAATCCTTTTGCCGAAGCAGAAGAAACTACTACTACATCAGCAATTTTACTCACTTCCGCCAAAGCCTCTTTTACTCCCTTAAACGGTGGCATGCCGTTTGCTGCTTCAAAGAAAAGCTCATCACAAAGTGTACTCCATTGAAGCACTTGTTCAAGGAATACATCAGGGTTTTCTGTCATATATTCTTTTAAGGACGCATTTGAATAATTAGCCGATTTTTCTACGTAACTTCTGAAAGCAGAAAAATCACCAACATCAATTCCCAGCTTTTCCAATTCCTCAAACAACATAAGCTGCCCCGGAAATCTGTTAATGCCACGGTGTTTTGAATACAGATTTATGCGTTCAGCAATTTCTGACACAGTATCCGAATATTGCTGTAAATTCCACACTTTAATTGTAGCAGGAATAAAAGCATCTTTATGTTTGGGAATCATACTGTTAAAAGCAGTCCCGTCAGAATCAATGCCAATAAAATATTTTCTTTCTGCCATAATTGTACCTCCTCGCATTATTATAAATAAATTTTAAAAAAATAAAAATTAAAAGTCAATACAAATTTTAAAAAAGGATAACATTTTAATACTACATGTCAATTTTTTCACAGTTCATACATATAATTTAACATCAAAATATAAGGAGATTCAAATATGGAATACAAAACCATCTCTAAAAATTCTTTTTTTGTTACTTGTCCGATAACTTCAATCTTAAAAAGCATTCTTTTAAGTTATGTACTTTCGATAATCTTATTTCTGATTTTTGCTTTTCTCATAACATACACATCCGTACCATACTCAATAATTACTCCCGCAAGTATAATAATAACATTATTAAGCATTTTAACCGCAAGTATAATAAACGGTAAAAAAAGCAGTGAAAAAGGCTGGCTTACAGGTTGTATAACAGGATTTTTATATATGTTGATTTTGTACATAATCGGAAGTATCATATTTAAAACTCCTGCAATAAGTTCAAATGGCATAATAATGTTGATTGTCGGCGTAGTATCAGGTGCCATTGGCAGTATAATAGGAATAAACAATAAGAAAACCCATAAAAAAAGATAAAATGTAACCTCCTGTGTAAAATTTTCGTTTCACGGGAGGTTATATTTTATAAAAAGCAAAACACAAATTACAAAATATAGTGTTTAATCACCAAAGAAATAACAAAATACTTGACTATTTATAACAAAAGTTATATAATATTAATATGTATTTTTTAAGGAGGAATCACAAATGACATCAAAGACTAAAAGTCTTACAAAGTTAACTCTTGCAGTACTTGTTATTGCATTTTTAGCTTATGTAGCTTTTGTTGGAGTACAAATTGGCGGCAGTTATGTCGGCGGTGCTCTTAATTTCCAGCAGCCGGGTGCTGAAGAAGCCTACAATGCTTCAGGTATTAAACTCGGATTTGATTTAAGCGGCGGTTCTGTTATTACATATGAAGCTGATGCAGCTGAAGTAACAGAGTCCGGAATGAACACAGCTATCAGCATGTTGTCAACAAGATTATCAAACCTTGGTTACACCGAGGCAACTGTTGCAAAACAGGGTGATAAGAGAATAAGAATTGAAATCCCAGGAGAATCAGTAGAATCTGCAGCAGAAAAACTAGGTACACCGGGTAAACTTACATTCTGTAAAGCTTCAGGTGAAACCTTAGAAGTCTTGATGGAAGGTACATCTGAATACATTAAAAATGCATCTGCACAGTTTGATGCAACAAAAGGTAACTTTGTACAGGTTGAATTTACCGATAAGGGTAAAGACGCTTTTGCGCAGGCAACTGCACAAACAGTAGGCTCACAGCTCTATATTTGTCTTGACGGTGCACCACAGTCATGGCCAAACGTTAAAGAAGTTATCAACAGCTATTCTTGTGTAATTGAAGGTAGCTTCAGTGCAGAAGATGCATCATGGTTAGCTAATACAATAAACGAAGGTCAGCTTCCATTTAATCTTAAACTTGTATCATCAAGCAGCGTAAGTCCTTCACTTGGCGAAAAAGCAATGTCCACAAGTATGATGGCATGCGGAATCGGTATTTTGTTGGTTATGTTGTTTATGCTTATATTCTACAGACTACCCGGATTTGTTGCAGACCTTGCATTAGTTGCTTACATTTCAATTATTATGATTGTTATGTGTGAATTTGAAGCTATAACAGGTTCTGTAATCAACCTTTCACTTCCGGGAATTGCAGGTATCGTTCTTGGTGTAGGTATGGCTGTTGATGCTAATGTAATTATATTCGAAAGAATCAAAGAAGAACTTAAAGTTGGTAAAACAGTAGGTGCTTCTACAGAATCAGGCTTTAAAAGAGCATTTACAGCTATCCTTGATGGTAATATCACAACATTGATTGTTGCTGTAATCCTTTTCGTATTTGGAACAGGTACAATAAAAGGCTTTGCCGTTACATTAGGTTTAGGTATTATATTCAGTATGTTCACAGCAGTTGTTGTAACAAACTTTTTGTTAAAATCACTTATTGGTCTTAACATCAGAAACCCTAAGCTTTACGGTGCTTCAATGAAGGGAGGCAAAAACAATGCTTAATGTTATAAAATCAAAATGGATTTGCCTTGGTATTTCATTGGTAATAATTTTGGCAGGTATTGTAAGCTATTTTATTCAGGGATTTAACCTTGATATAGACTTTACAGGCGGTACAACAATAACAATAAATATGGAAGGCAAAACTTTCAATATTGCAGACATCGAGAAAATGATATCTGATACTGTAGGCTATAAGGCATCAAATGTACAAAAATCAGAATCTGATGTTCTTATTAACATCAGCACACCTGATGGAAAAGCTCTTCCGGGCGAACAGAGAGATGCGTTATATACAGCAATTAAAACTACTTATGCTCTATCAGATGATAACTCACCAACTTTCGACAGTATTGACCCTACAATAGGTAAAGAGCTTCAACAAAGTGCTATCCTATGTTGCTTGCTTGCATTGGTATTAATGCTTGCTTACATTACAATAAGGTTCGAACTCGGCTCAGGTATTGCAGCAGTTATATCTCTTGCACACAACGTATTTGTATTGTTGGCAATTTATTCAATCTTCCAGCTAAATATCAACACAACATTTATTGCTGCTATTCTTACAATTGTTGGTTACTCAATCAACGACACAATTGTTACATTTGACAGAATCAGAGAAATTAATCGCAAAGTCAGAAAAACTCCATTTTCCGAAATTGCAAACAGAGGTGTTAACGAAACACTTATCCGTTCTATCAATACATCTGTAACAACACTTCTTACAATTGTTGTATTGTACATCGTAGGTGTAACATCAGTCAAAGAATTTGCACTACCAATTATAATCGGTATTGTTGTTGGTACTTATTCTTCTATCTTTATTGCAAGTCCATTGTGGGCAATGTTCAAAAAAGATGTTGTTGCAGTTTCAAACAATAAAAACAAATAAGTTAAAAGCCCTGTTTTACAGGGCTTTTCAGCGTGTCGATAAACCTATCGACACGCTGGCAGATTGCGAAAAAGGCAGTTATATTTTGTCAATTTGAAT
>CAZNKU010000081.1:0-4059 GCA_964573775.1 uncultured Clostridiaceae bacterium
TCTTTAAAAGGATCTTGATACATATATTTTCTCCCTTCAATGATTTATTGTTTTTTCTAAATTCATTCGCCCTATACCCCGCAGGAATATTAGATTTTCCTGCCCGATATGTAAATATTTATTATCAGCAAACTATTGTATTAAATTGTGAAATTGACATAAGCAAAAATCAACTGCACCTTTGGACCAACTTATTAAGATGAGTGTCAATCTTGTAATGATAATATATCTCCTAGACATATGTATGTTTGTATAATGCACTGCATTGCATCTTGCTTTGATATATTCGAATGAACACCTTTACACTGCAAATTATTTAAATATTCTATTTTATCCAACAGGTATATTATATTAGTTCCAATCAAACTTTTATTAGCAGATTTGTCTTGTAATTTTTCTATTACTGCAGACAATTTGTTAATATAATGATCTCCTGTAATATCAATTTCTTTTCCTGATTTTGTTTTATAAGTCTTACCGTTGTAATTAGGAAAATATTTATCAAACAATTCTACATCTGTATTTTCAAATAATCTTCGACAAGTTGTTAATGCTTGTGAATACATTTCCGGATTATCTGAATTGATTTTATCTTCAACTGCTTGTAATTTCAATATTGTATCAGACGATAATTTTGAGAAATAATTGTCCACTTTCTCTCTATATATTGAAAAAACATCCGCAGTAACATTTCCAAAAGATAACTCAATTTGTTTTTTTAATGCATAATCATAATATTTTGACCTTAATATAGAAAGCTTTCTTTCATTTTCAGAAATATTCTTAATTATAACTCCTGTAGAAGAACCAACTGTTTCAGTTAAGTTTTTCATAGCAACATATCCCCATTCACCTGATACCGATGCTCCCTCTGTACTAAAATTGTTGATAGCTTTCTTTTGAGTTTCTATATCGCTTTCCAACTGTGAGACAGTTTCTGAAAAAAACAACTTTTTTCTTATCCTTATCATAAGAGCCTCTACCATTATCATAAGCAATTTGCCATGCTTCATTAATTATGTAGCCATCCTTATTTCTTGGGTACCCACCACTTTCGTATTGCAGCCATATCAAACCATCAGTATCATTTATCAATCTAGCAATCCTAGTGCACATTAGTAATGCAGAAGAAATAGTGATAGTTCCCAATTCTAACCCCTCTAATACCTTTTCACAACATTCAAGTGCTTGTTCACTTTTATTCATAAATTTCTCCTTTGTTTTTATATCTTCCCAATCATTCGACATTATTCGACTTTTGTCAAGTCAGGATTAAAAACATAATCTCAACTAGCATCATTATATCACATAAGATTTGTATTTGTAAACACAAAACCCGAAACGAAAATTTCGTTTCGGGTTTTAAAATAAGTTTATTATTCAGCTATTTCTGTTTCGGTTACAGATTTTTCAACTTCTACATTTCTGTATTTTGCCATACCTGTACCTGCAGGAATAAGCTTACCGATAATAACGTTTTCTTTAAGACCAAGCAATGGGTCAATCTTGCCCTTAATAGCAGCATCTGTAAGAACACGAGTTGTTTCCTGGAAGGAAGCTGCTGACAAGAATGAATCTGTTGCCAATGAAGCCTTTGTAATACCAAGAAGTATATCTGTGTATGTTGCAGGTGTCTGACCTTCTTCAAGAGCATTGTTTGCTTCCTTGATTGCAGAAATGTCAACCATTGAGCCTGCAAGCAACAATGTATCACCGGGATCTTCAACGCGAACTTTACGCATCATCTGTCTTACGATAACTTCTACGTGACGGTCGTTGATGTCAACACCTTGTAGACGGTATACACGCTGTACTTCCTGAATCAAGTAGTTCTGAACAGCTGTTACACCCTTAATCTTTAAGATATCGTGTGGATTAACTGAACCTTCTGTAAGTTCGTCACCAGGTTCGATAATCTGACCTTCTTCAACCTTAATACGAGAACCGTAAGAGATTGGGTAAGAAACAGATTCGCCTGTTTCGTCATTGAATATCTTAATTTCTTTTCTCTTATTCTTGATTTCTTCAATAGCAACTCTACCGCCGATTTCAGCGATAACCGCAAGACCTTTTGGTTTTCTTGCTTCAAACAATTCTTCAACACGAGGAAGACCCTGTGTGATATCTTCTGCCTGAGCAACACCACCGGTATGGAATGTTCTCATTGTAAGCTGTGTACCGGGTTCACCGATAGACTGAGCAGCAATGATACCAACTGATTCACCGATGTTGATTTTGCCTGAAACCGCAAGGTTAGAACCGTAACATTTAGCACAAACACCAACAGGAAGCTCGCACTTTAATACAGAGCGAATATTTACAGATTCAACACCTGCAGCAACAATCTTGGCTGCTTCTGCAAGAGTCATAAGGTGACCCTTGTTAACGATGATTTCACCTGTCTGTGGGTTAATAACGTCTTCTGCAGTGTATCTGCCTTCAAGACGGTCTTCAAGCTTTTCTATCATTTCGTTACCGTCCTTAATAGCAGTAACTGTGATATATTCTTCTGTTCCGCAATCTTCTGCACGGATGATAAGGTCCTGAGCAACGTCAACAAGACGACGAGTCATATAACCGGAGTCAGCAGTTCTAAGAGCTGTATCCGCAAGACCTTTACGAGCACCGTGAGTTGAAATGAAGTATTCCAAAACATTAAGACCTTCACGGAAGTTAGCACGGATAGGAATTTCCACCGCACGACCTGATGTGTTAGCCATAAGACCACGCATAGCCGCAAGCTGACGAATCTGGTTTACACTACCACGGGCACCGGAATCCGCCATCATAAAGATTGGGTTATACTGGTCAAGCTTGCTCATAAGAGCATTTGTAACCTTTGTACTTGTTTCGTTCCATGTGTTGATAACCTGAACGTAACGTTCGTCATCAGTCATAAGACCACGACGGTACTGCTTTGTAATCTTTTCAATCTTTTCTTCTGCTTCAGCAAGGTACTGAGCTTTTTCTTCAGGGATTTCAATATCACTGACAGAAATTGTAATAGCACCCTTTGTAGAATACTTAAAGCCTAAAGCCTTAAGAGCATCAAGTACTTCTGCAGTCTTTGTCATATCGAAAACAGCAATACATTTATCGATAATCTTACCAAGCATCTTTTTACCAACAAGATTTCTGTCAGTAATGATGTAGTAATTTTCAATTCTGTTGCCTGCCTCGTCAACAATAACCTTCTTAAGGTACTGTTCAGCATTCATATAAACTTCAGGATTTTTGCCTTCAGCAACTGCAAGTTCATACTCAGCAAGCTTTTTAGCTTCTTCTTCAGTTGCAGGTCTTGTCTTAACGTCTACTTCGTAGTCCAGAACATTTTCAATCTTAGAACGGTCTACAAAACCAAGGTTTTGAGGAACAACCTCGTTGAAAATAATTCTACCGCAAGTTGTCTGGATAATACCTGTAACCTTTCTGCCTTCAAATTCAGCAGTTTTTCTCACTTTAATTATAGAATGCAGGCTGATTGCCTTAGCATTGTATGCAAGCAATACTTCTTCTTCGGAAGCAAATACCTTACCTTCGCCCGGTTCACCGTGCTTGTAAAGGTTAAGATAATATGAACCAAGTACCATATCCTGTGTAGGAACAGTTACAGGACGACCGTCCTGAGGCTTTAGAAGGTTGTTTGCAGAAAGCATCAAGAATCTTGCTTCTGCCTGTGCTTCTACTGACAAAGGTACGTGAACAGCCATCTGGTCACCGTCGAAGTCGGCGTTAAACGCTGTACATACCAACGGATGAAGCTTCAAAGCTCTACCTTCAACCAATACAGGTTCAAATGCCTGAATACCAAGTCTGTGAAGTGTTGGGGCACGGTTTAGGAATACAGGATGTTCCTTAATTACCTCCTCCAATACATCCCAGATTTCAGGACGTAGTCTTTCAACCATTCTCTTAGCTGATTTTATATTGTGTGCTGTACCGTCGTTAACAAGCTTTTTCATAACGAAAGGCTTGAAAAGCTCGATAGCCATTTCTTTTGGCAAACCGCACTGATAAATCTTAAGCTCAGGACCTACAACGATAACGGAACGTCCTGAG
>CAZNKU010000082.1:0-4013 GCA_964573775.1 uncultured Clostridiaceae bacterium
TCTTACCCTTTTGAATATTTCAGGGTTATCCAAATCCTTAGCTGACAAATTGTCTACATCCTCCGGTGAATAAAATTCCTTTAACTTTGATGTTCCGTTGTCTTTAACGGAACCGGTGGAGTGATGAACAGCTTTTTCTTTTCCAAACTTTTCGGCAATTGTGTCTTTGTTGAACTTTACATAGGCTTTAAGCCCTTTGCGGACATCAAGACCTGTTTCGTTTATAAAGTCTGCAAATTCACTACTGCGTATAAACTTGTCAAAATCTGCTCCTTCAACCTCTGATTCAAACCAAGCCTTGTCGGTATTGAAGTTGTTAACCTTTTCATTCTGTACATCGGTTTTGTGTTCTTCTACCTTAGGTCTTAGCTGTTTGTACAGTTCCCTTTCCTCAATGCTTCTTTCATTAACAGGCTTTTTTTCAATCCTTTCAAACTCTGCCTCAAGCTCATTAATATCACTTTCAGCAATAATTCTCTGAGCATTGATATAAGCAAGGTTTTTAAGCTGTGACTTGCTGTCAATTGATGCCTCGTTTTTAATACGAGTAAATTTATCATCCGTTACCTCATAAGTGTCGGATAATTTTTTAGCCTGCTCAGCAAAATTGCCTGTAACCTGTCCGCCTTCAGCTAAAACACCGCTTAACAATCTGGCATTTTTAAGCTCCTGTTCCATTTCTGCATTATCGGCTTTCAGTTCGTCATATCTTGCCTGCTGTTTTTTCGTTTCTCTTGCAAGTCTGCCCCGTACAATGTTGTCAACCTCTGCCTGTGTGTAGGTCTTAGGCTCGTCAGCCTTTACTTCAACTGCGGCATTGTCAACTGTTCCCTTGTTTTCCAAGTTTTCGGTCATAATTACCTCCGTTTACAGTCCGTACGACTATTTATTCCGTTTATAGTTCGTCAACTTATATATAATTGCACCGAAATGGGACGGCTTTAAGCCATTCCCATTTTCTGTGCTATTATTTGTTCCAACATCTTGGGGTTCTGCATTACTTGCTGTCGCTGTTCTTCAGGCATATTAGCAAGCAATTCATCAATATCAGGTGTATTCTGTTGTAACATTGCATCAGCCTCTGCATTTACATCAACTTCCCCGCTTGCATCACCCGTTGGCGTTCTCTGTTGTGCCATAGCCTGTTGCTGTTGACGTTCCTTCAACTGTTGCATATACTGTGTCATTTTAGCCTTAGGAAAACCGCTTGATGATGGCATTGCATTAACATAAAATTCAAGGTCAATCATCTGTTGCTGTAAAAGGTTGTCTAAAATCTGTGTCATAACAACCTCATTCCAACGTGAAGAAGGTCCAACCTCAACCTTTACATTCAGCATTAATTCCTGCCAAGCTTCAGGTGCAATAGAATACGTTTCAGGAATCTCTGTCATATCTGCCTGCACTGTCACAATCTTGGCATCTGCACTGTGGTAAACTCTCCACATATCTGCCCATATTAAGGCGTTATCCTCTATGTAGTTATAAAATCTGCGTTTTATACCGTCCAAAGGTACGGCAGTCTGTTCCATAACCGCAAGAATAGCTTTACCCGATGCGTTTTCAGGGTTAATGTTACCTAATGCACCGTCATTTGCACCCATAAGCTCTTTTGTAAGTGAAATTGTTCTCTCAAACATATTAAAGGCATCACTGCCTACACCTGAAGGTGATATATAACCTATAGCATCTCTTATGTTGTATCCCCCCGCTATGCCTATGGCTATACCCGGCTCTGTTGCAGGGTTGTCTATAAGGTCAGCATTGTATACCATTTTCGGAAAAGATGAATAAGACGTGCTTGCCATAATCATTGCCGCCGTTGTGTTTATATAGTCCTGATTCGGTATCAATGCTTTTGCATCAGGCACACCGAAGAAAAAGTTTTTTGCAGGCTCCCAGGTCATCATTGCTATAGGGTAAAGTTTAAGTCCTAAATCTGTATCCTTAACAATTTCATATTCCCTTGTAGACTTTGAATAATGTATTGTTCCGGTATCAATGTCCTTCCAAAGCATCAACAGCAATGTTGTCATTTCACTGTCGCGCATCTCTACTTTGGCTGTATCCCCTGCCTGATATGTCGTATCGGTATCAGGCATAATGCAGTCAATATCATCCTTTTCCAACGAATTAAGCTTTGACTTTCTTGCCTGTTCAGCTTCCCTCTTCACACTACCTAACGACTCACGAAAGGCAATTATAATGTAATCCTGGCTTTGTATGTCCGCTGTATTTGGATTTGACGGATATACATTAACACCGTCAATAAGCTCCGATGTAATCTCGTTTTTACTGCCGTCAAAATAGTGGTATATAAAACCGTTACCGCTTACTGCCGCATCCGTAAGCATACATTCATTCAAATAATCCATTTTGTTCTTTTCCCACAGCACTTTTGAGTAGTTTGTCAAAACCTCTGCAATCTGCTGTAACGTGGAAAAGTTCTCACTTTGAGTATTTTCCGTTGTGAATAATATGCTTGTATCATTCTGCTGTATAATGGATATCTTGTATCGTATAACAGGCTTTATGATATTAAAAACAGGCATAGGCAAACCGTTTGACTGAGTGTTGCCCCATTGGTCGCCCTGATAATATCTGTAGTTTTCATCTACCGTGTTATAATAGTTGTTGGCGTTCTTGTAATCTGCACAAGCTTTGTATCTCTGCCATGCAAGAGAAACATTGTCAACCTTTTCATTTCTCATTTGTTACCGCCTCCGTGTCTGTTAGCGTGGTTCAATATGTTCTGCATTCCTTCATACAGTCGTTTCTGTTCTTGTGTCATTTCTGCTTTCGGTTTTTCTTCCTGTGGCTCATTTTGTATGTTGGAATACCCAACTTTATATCCGGCATAAAAACAACCTCCACAGCCTGAAATTATAAGCAATGCCGTTATAGTTCCCATAAGTATACTTGCCATCTGTTTACCTCCTAAGTATCTTCGTCATATCCTGCCCGATTATTCTGTCCTTCGGCTTGTTATCAGAACTGAAGAACTCCGCTTTCTTTTCTTCTTTCTTTGCATTCGGTCTGTACCTCATTATTGCAAAATACCGCAGTGCATCGGGAAGATGTGTAATGTTGTGCGGCTCTGTTGCACAATCATTAGGATTTTTATCATCAATCTGTATTGATGTAAGGCACTTTATAAGCTCTGTGCAAGTGCTGAATATATGTAGCTTCACATCACCGTTTGTATTGGCTTTAAGCATTTCCTTTATACAAAGCCACCCTGCAACTCGGTTATTGTCTGACTTGTGTAAAACAAGTCCACCGCTGCGGAATAAGTCAACCCTGCTCTTGCCGCTTTCCTGGGACCGTCCCCAAAGGTCAGGCGGAGCATAGGTTATTTTTATGTTTTCACCTTTCGAAAGCTCGTTTGCTTTCTTTGCCGCATCACTTATAACCATATCCGATTGTGCAAACTCTCTGTATACAAAGCATTCACCTAAAGAATTAACCGCAATCCACAACGATGCAAAACAGTCCAAGCCGTAGTCAATAGTTCTGTACCTGCGCCACTCTGCAGGTATTTCAAAAGGCTTGCACACGTGGATATCACGCTTAAATTCTTCAAAGTATAATCCGTCAAATATATCCCAATCACCGTATAACAAAGCTTTTTTGTTCTTTTCATCAAGGTTTTCAAGTCTTTTTATGTAGTTTTTATCCTTAGACATCAAAAAGCAGTTGTCCTGTACTTTTGACGGTATAAATATGCGTGTACCATTTTCAAAGCTATGCACTTCATCAGGTGCACCAACATCAATAAACCTTTCCTTTACCCAGGTATGACCAACGCCACCGGGATTTGTTGAAGATTTTACGGACTTTGGAAAGTCGTTTGCACCACGCAATCGGGATATTAAGTATGTGTAAATGTCCTCCGTAAAGTGTGTAAGCTCGTCAAAACGTATAACGTCAAATTCTGCAGATTGATATTTAAAAACATCATTTGCACTGTCACAATATCCAAAGTCCAAAATACTGCCGTTGCTGAATTTTCC
>CAZNKU010000083.1:0-3828 GCA_964573775.1 uncultured Clostridiaceae bacterium
GAGTAGTAAGCTTGGGAACACTCCGATGCACAAATTAAAAAATAAAATATTGCAAAAGAGGATACACTTTGTTGTATCAAAGCGGGTGGCACCGCGGGTTAAATTTATTTACTCGTCCCGGGAATACTTAGATATTCCCGGGCTTTTTTTATTCAAAATTTTAGGAGGTAATACTATGTACAGAACACTATTCTGTAACGACATCCGTGACGAGCATATCGGAAAAACCGTTCAGCTTGCGGGCTGGGTAGATGTTGTGCGTGACCACGGCGGCGTTATATTTGTTGACTTGCGTGACTACACCGGTGTAACACAGGTAGTCATCCATAACGAGGAATTGCTTAATAACGTAAACCGCGAAACAGTTATCTCTGTAAGCGGTACAGTTGAAAAGCGTGACCCCGACACAGTAAATGAAAAAATTGCAACAGGCAATGTTGAGCTTATTGCTGACACATTGCAGGTTTTGGGTAAAAGCCAGAATATGCTTCCTTTTGAAGTAAGGGCATCAAGACTAAGCAAGGACGAAATCCGTCTTAAATACCGTTATCTTGACCTTCGTAATCCCAAGAATCACGATAACCTTGTAATGCGTTCTAAAATCATCCGTCATCTTCGCAACAAGATGGAGGAAAAGAACTTCCTTGATATGCAGACACCTATTCTTACTGCATCATCTCCTGAAGGTGCACGTGACTTTTTGGTACCAAGCCGTAAGCACCCGGGTAAATTCTATGCGTTGCCTCAGGCACCACAGCAGTTCAAACAGCTTTTGATGGTATCAGGCTTTGACAGATATTTTCAGGTAGCACCATGTTTCCGTGATGAAGATGCACGTGCCGACCGTTCACCAGGTGAATTTTATCAGCTTGACTTTGAAATGGCATTTGCTACTCAGGAAGAAGTTTTGGATGTATGCGAAGATGTTATTTACGACACATTTAAAACATTTACAGATAAAAAGGTTACTGAAAAGCCTTTCCGCCGTATAACATATGCTGATGCAATGATGACATACGGTTCAGATAAACCCGACCTTAGAAATCCTCTTATAATCTGCGACCTTACAGCCTTCTTTGAAAATGTGGACTTCCCCGCTTTCAAGGGCAAGCCTGTACGTGGTATTGTTGCAAACTGTGCAGGCAAGTCAAAGAAATTCTTTGAAGACTCACTTAAATTTGCAACCTCTGCAGAAGTTGGTCTTGGCGGTCTTGGTTACATCACACTAAAAGAAGGCGTATTTGCAGGTCCTATTGCAAAATTCTTAAGTGATTCCAAAAAGGCTGAAATTATTGAGCTTACAGGCGTTAAGGAAGGTGAAACACTGTTCTTTATCTGTGACGACAAGAAAAACGACACAGAAAAGAAAGCAGGTCACATCCGTACATGGCTTGCAAAAAAAGAACAGCTTGACCTTATCCGTGATGATGCATTTGAGTTTTGCTTTGTTGTAGACTTCCCAATGTATGAAAACGATGAAGAAACAGGCGAAACTATCTTTACTCACAACCCATTTTCAATGCCTCAGGGCGGTATGGATGCGCTTTTAAATAAAGAGCCTACTGAAGTTTTGGCTTACCAGTATGACCTTGTATGTAACGGTATAGAGCTTGCATCAGGTGCTGTTCGTAACCACGATATTGACATTATGAAAAAGGCATTTGAAATTGCAGGTTATGATGAAAAAGAGCTTAAATCACGCTTTAATGCACTTTACACAGCATTCCAGTACGGTGCACCTCCACATGCAGGTATGGCACCGGGTATTGACCGTATGGTTATGCTTCTTACAGATGAAGAAAAGATTCTTGACGTTATAGCATTCCCTCTTAACGGTAATGCACAGGATCTTCTTTTGGGTGCTCCAAGTGAAGTTACAAACCAGCAGCTTGAGGATGTTCATCTTTTAGGCAGCGGCAGTGCCATTGCAGGCCGTGCAACAGGTACGGGTTCTGCTAAGCAGGCACAGGGCAAGCGCTCTACATTCTCTAATGCACAGCAGCTTAACCAGATTTCACTTACAGACGATGAAGAAACAGTTATGCAGAATATCTTTAAGGAAATGGTTGAAAGCGAAAAGCTTCTTAAAGATATTGATACAGACAACGTAGAAGAAATGGTACACGTTATGCCTATGACAAATGTACTTCGTGAAGATGAGCGCAAACAGCCATTTTCAAGAGAAAGTCTTTTAGAAGGCGCACCTGAACGCAGTGAAGACAGCTGGCAGGTACCAAAAGTTGTAAAGTGAGGTGTGTAGAATGAAATATTATGCAGTAAATTTGTGTGATAACGGTAATGTTGCAGTAGACGACACTATTTTGGTAAAAGGTGCTCAGGCTGCTGCCGGTTCACGTATATTGGAAGGTTTTAAACCTCTGTTCAGTGCAGAGGCTGTTGTAAGACTTGAAAACAAAGGATATGCAATTTCAGGCAAAACTCATGTTGGTGAATTTGGTCTTGACCTTGCAGGTGAATTTTCATATTATGGTGAAAAATCATCAGACATTAAAGGCGCTGCAGCAGAGCTTGTATCTGAAGGCAAGGTAAAAGCTGCCCTTGGTGTTGATATGAATGGTTCTACAAGACGTGCGGCTGCACTTTCAGGCGTAGATTTTCTTAAACCTACCTACGGTACAGTTTCACGTTACGGTATTATATCCTGTGCCGCATCAGGCGAACAGCTTGGTGTATATGCAAAAAATGCAGAAGGCATAAAAGAAATTATGGATGTAATTGCAGGCCACGACGAAAAGGATGGCACAAGCCTGAGAAACGAAAGCTATGATTATTCAATAAGCAAAGATGTTTCAGGAAAGCGTGTATGTATCATAAAGGAATTGCTTGAAAAAGCAGACGATGATGTAAAATCAAAGGTTAATGCTTATGCTGATACTCTTCGTGCAAAAGGTGTTGTGGTTGAAGAAATATCACTTGACATTTTTGACGTTGCAAACACAGCTTGGCAAATTCTTATGACTGCTGAAACATGCAACAACGTTTCACGTTATGACGGTGTTAAATACGGTCATCGCGCAGAAGAATACAAAAACATTGACGAGCTTTATGTAAATTCAAGAACAGAGGGCTTTAACTTCCTTACAAAGGCAGTTATACTTTATGGCTCAGATGCTCTTTCTAAAAACCGTTATAAGGATTGCTACGACAAATCTTTAAAAATACGTCGAGTAATTGCTGAAAAATTCGAAAAGCTTATGCAGAAATATGATGCTGTGATTTCACCTGTATGCAGCAAGTCTGCTTATGGTGAATATGACATTCACGAAGCATTTGGAAAAGTGTTTAGCGAAAGTGTATTTACATCAGTTGCAAACCTTATAGGTACTCCTGCTCTTGTAAGCAATGGTGTTCAAATTATGGGCAAACACTTTGGCGAAAGTACACTTTTAAGCCTTGCAAACGCTGTTGAAAAGGAGGGTAAATAATATGAACTATGAATTGGTTATCGGTCTTGAAACTCATGTTGAACTTAGTACCGAATCTAAAATATTCTGTTCTTGTGGCGGGCACTCTGCTGCAAATGAACCCAACGACTGCGTATGCCCTGCCTGCAGCGGTATGCCGGGTATGCTACCCGTAATGAACAAGCGTGTTGTTGAGCTTGCTGTTACAGCAGGTCTTATGCTTAACTGTAACATTAACAAATACACAACATTTGATAAGAAAAACTACTACTATCCGGATTTGCCATGCGCTTATCAGATAACACAGCTTAACCACCCAATATGCACAGACGGTTGTGTTACTGTTAAAACATCCGGTGGCACACGCGACATCCGCATTAAGCAGATTCATATGGAAGAAGAC
>CAZNKU010000084.1:0-3777 GCA_964573775.1 uncultured Clostridiaceae bacterium
TCTAACAGTTCTGCAAGTTGCATTTGGGTTAAGCCTTTTCTTTTTCTGTAATAGGCAATATTAAGTCCAAGATTTTTATATTCTGATTGATATTCCTTATTCACACTATTCACCTCTTATTAAAATTTTATACTGTGTGTGAGATAGAATAAACCTTGTGAAACAAGTCTTTTGACTATTGACACAAGTCAAAAATAGTGTTAAAATACGAAATATGATAAAAGGAGCTTTAAAAATAAAAAAATCTGTTTATAAATCACTTCTTAATGATTCTCCCTACGTGCCACCCGAAAGTGGCGGGGTTATTGGCGGTAATAACAAAATTGTAACTTGTTTTGTTGCGGATGCGGGGAAAATCTCAAACGAATTTAACCGCTATGAACCGGACACAAAAATAATAAACAATATTATATCTTATTGGCTCAATTCCGGAATTGATTTTATGGGACTTTACCATACACACCCATCGGGTGATGAAAAACTTTCTCAAGCAGATATGATATATATAAAAAGTATTATGAAAAGTATAAGCGAATATACAAACGCATTGTATTTTCCGCTGATTATTCCAAAAGAAAAAATGATTAGCTATTACGCGAAAATCATTGCAGATAAAGTCAATATTTTTGAAACTGCAATTGAAATTTTATAAAATCAAGGATGTGTGTAAAATGAAAGAAAGTTCAAAAAAGGTGATTATTCCACAAGGTTGCTTCTGTGGTGGAAACTGCTCTGATTGTCTATACGCAAATTTTTACGATACAGACAGTTATGGCAGAGTAAAGTGTAACGGCGGTTACGGCGGATACAATAAACCCGAAGACAGAAACGGATGCTTTCATTATAAGAGAAGATAAGGCGGTAACAAATGAGTAATAGAGTTACAGATATTGAATATTTAAAAGAATATCTTAAATATGCTACAATGTTTGAAAAAAACTATTATATCTGGTCACAGGCATTAAATGAGGCAAATAAACTAAAAAGTAATATTTATAGCAATAAAAAAATGTTGCTGGAAAAATGCAATAAAACAAAAAGCTTGTACTCGCCTCGTAATGCTGATGATATTATTTTGAAATATAATAATGAGGAAAAGCATTACCGAAGAATATCAAGAATTGCCCAAGCAGTTTTTATAGCGACAATATGCGTTGCCGCGTTAGGCACGGTTATAATGTATGCCCAAAAAAGCGGAACAAGCTTAACTGAATTTTCGATAGATAAATTACTTTCACTGCTTTTTATAGCGTTATTAGGTGTATTTGCAGGTGTTTGTAATTTGGTCGGGATAGGTAGTCTGGTTGTTTGGCGTAAATTCAAAAGTAAAGCTGATTCCAGCAAAAAAGAAGCCGAAAGCTTTGCGAGGACAGGACCATCTAATCTTATAGAAATAGAAATTGAGCGTTATCAAAATCAAATCAGCGAATGCTCTTTGCAGGAAAAAAAGCTTACAGAAAGGCAAAATGAAATCTGTCGTGCATTGAATACGGCGAGAGATAATCTTAATCGTCTTTATTCTGAAAATATTTTGCCCGTAAAATATCGCACATTCAATGCGGTGGCAACTATGTATGAGTATCTTGAAACGGGAAGATGTAATACAATTCAAGGTCACGGCGGAATTTACGATACATATGTAAAAGATTTGCAAATGGGTTTAATTATCAGCAATCTTGAAAACATCAAATCATCCTTATCAAGAATTGAAGCAAATCAACATTTGTTGTACAACGAATTGCAACAAGCGAATTCAACATTAAGAACAATAAATTCGTCTCTTGCTGATATTAAGGTTACAAATGAACAAATAGCACGAAATACTGCTATCTCTGCCGAGGCAAACCGCCAAACTGCCGCGGCGGCACAATGGTTTACTTGGCGCGCTTGGGCAAGAGGATTTTAATTTTAAGGAGATTAAAAAATGGAGTACTTAAAAGTAGAAAACTATATTAAACAAAACGAAAAACTTTTATTTCCTAATAAAAAATATACCCGTAACGAATTAACAGAAGCACTTGTAATGGCACCGGAAGAACTTGAAAGTATAGTATTTAGTATGCCGTTAAGAAAGCCTATAGTAGCACAGCTTTTATCCTTTGTTGGGTTAGACCGTTATTACTTGGGCGAAATCGTAAAAGGTCTTATTAAAAATATGACAATAAATGGTTTTTTAATCTGGCTATTCGTTGATGAATTTACTGCAATGAAGCGTTGCAGAACATACAACTGTAAAAATCTGATGGAAACGCTTTCAAATCCTGCAGTTGCGGAAAGATTAAATAAAGAAAATGAAATTGTTCAGAATGTTGTAAATACAGGAAAGAAGTATGCGCCAGTTGCAAAGGAAGTTGTTAAAGGTGCAAAAGAAATCGGCAAAGATTTTTATGTGAATTAAAGGTGATTTTATGAATGAAACCCCAAGCGATATGGCTTATCAAATGGCTCTGTGCTATTATCGCGGTAAAAATGGTTATCCGTTAGACCACGATAAAGCTTTTAGATTTGCATCCGCAGCCGCAAAAGTCGGCAATGACGAAGCTATGCACCTTTTAGGCGTGTTATATAAAAATGGTGAGGGAACAGAGCAAAATTACAATAGTGCAATTGCGTGGTTTTTAAAAGCAATTGAAACTAATGAAAATAATGGATTTGCATTGTTCGATTTAGGTCGAATGTACTTTTTGGGCAAGGGTGTGTCACAAAATGACGATATAGCTTTTGATTATCTTGATAGGGCAATTGAGTTGGCTCTTGGAAATACAAAACCATATTTTTCTAAAGCCTGTTATTATGCAGGATATATTTTGTTGACAAAAGAAAAATTTGAGGATGCTGTTAGGTGCTTTGCTTCCGCTGTAAAATTCGAAAATATTGCTGAGGCTTGGTATTTCCTTGGTTGGTTGGCTGAAAAGGGCTATCCAAAGGAGGAATTTTCAAAACCGAACACATCTATGCTTACGCGTGATGCTCAAGCATATGTTTTTTATGAACAGGCCGCCAAATTAGGACATATAGAGTCGATGTTTAAAGCTGGTGTTTGTATGATTGCATTTGAAGAGGAGAGGTCGTGTTATTGGCTCGAAGAAGCGGCGCGTCATGGACATAAAGATGCTGAAAAAAGATTAAAAGCAGTGCGTGCATATTGGAGAAACCGCAAAGGATATTAGTTATACTTGTAACCTGACCGCAATCAGTTTTACAATACTTCTCTCAGAAAAGCCCCTGACCTTGTTTTAAGGTTAGGGGCTTTTCGTATTAAAATTAAACATTATATCTTGTAGGGGCGATTCGCGTATCGCCCGTTTTGAATCCCTCCACCGCGTTCCGCGGTCCCCCTCCCTTTAACAAGGGAGGCATACAATTAACGGCGGGGTTTAGTTTAGTTTAACCCCGCCGTTAATTTGTATTATTCAAAATTATCAATAATACATCACGCCTGAATCCATCATTGACATTCCTAAAACGCCCATAAGAACGCCGAGGATAACACCGAGAACTACGCCGATTACCATCATCACGAGCATTGCTCTTGCATAGTTTTTAAGACTCTTGTTTGTGCCGCCACTGAAAGCAGTTACAAGAAGCATAATAAAGCCTACAACGGGAATTGAGAAAAGAATTGAATAGCCAATGTATTTTCCCACCGAAACCGGCTTGTACTCTTCGGGGAGCATATCCTCGTTAAACTGTGGGGGCATTGCATAAACAGGATTTACAGGCTGAACGGGAGCCTCATATACAGGTGCCTGCTGGGGTGCGGCGTTTTCAACAGGA
>CAZNKU010000085.1:0-3695 GCA_964573775.1 uncultured Clostridiaceae bacterium
TTTCAATACTTCCCAAAAGATTGTATGTGAAAATAGAGTATGCATTTTTACCAAATAGTAAAAAACATACAATCTAACTGAGAAATTATTTAATTCGTTTCGCAATATCATTATATCACATTGATTTAAAATATGCAATATGATTTTCCGCTATCCGCGTGGGACTTACTTTTGCGTGGGCAAAAGTAAGCAAAAACCACCGCCGGGACGTTCGGTCAACACTTTGTACGAAAAATTTTCTTGAAATTGTCGCCGTCGTCATATGCGAACTTATCGCACTGACTCCTAAAATTACGCATCAGCAGAGGGAAATGATATGCGCAATTTTACGCCAATTTTTTCAAAAATTATTTCTACAAACTGTAATTCCTCTCTCTACGGCGGTTTTTACTAAACCACAGCTTTGTGCCTTGTAAGGTGACAGAAAATTCAAAAACGAAGGTAAAATCATTGTTATCAATTACCGCTGCTGAACAATGATTTAAGGGGCTCGCGCAATGGGTTTGCGTATAGCCCCGACCTGAAGTTTTTGAATTTGATACCGAGCACTTTTTTGAATGCACAAAAATCACTTTCACACTTAAACGGGTTAAGGGCAGAGCCATTATCGTTTAGGGGTGTGGGGGAATCGAAACCCCCACGTTTTTAGAGTGCTGTCCAAAACTTGTTTTGGCTAACAGCACCTATGCACAGATTGTCCAAGAAAACGAGTGTAAGCGATGTTTGATTGGATACAATCCACTGCTGGTACTTTTGCGACAAAAGTACCCCGTCGGAGACATATGCTATATATTTGTTTTTTATTTAATTTCTATAAATAAAATTATATTATCATATTGTTTTTTATTTGGTTTTGTAGTATAATAAAAAGGTCAGTTGAGATAAAGGAGTATATGTTATGAAAAGCAGAATTGGTTTTGACAACGACAAATATTTGCAGATGCAATCTCAATATATAGGGGAAAGAATTTCCGCCTTTGGTGAAAAGCTGTATCTTGAACTTGGTGGAAAGCTGTTTGACGACTTTCACGCTTCAAGGGTACTTCCGGGCTTTAAGCCCGACAGTAAGGTTAAGATGCTTTTGCACCTTAAAGACAAGCTTGAAATTGTTATAGTTATCGGCGCAATGGATATTGTAAACAACAAAATCCGTGGTGATTATAACATCACTTATGATATGGATGTACTTCGTCTTATTGATGCATTCGGCACAATAGACCTTTATGTGGGAAGTGTTGTTATTACCCAGTACACAGGTCAGCCACAGGTGGACAAGTTTAAGAAAAAGCTTGAAAGTCAGGGCGTAAAGGTATTTATGCACTATATGATTGACGGTTATCCTACTGATATTGAACATATAGTAAGTGAGGATGGCTTTGGCAAAAATGAATATGTTGAAACATCAAGACCTTTGGTTGTTGTTACTGCACCAGGTCCTGGAAGCGGTAAAATGGCAACCTGCCTATCTCAGCTATACCACGAAAATAAAAGGGGTATTAAAGCAGGCTATGCAAAGTTTGAAACATTCCCTGTGTGGAATCTGCCGCTTAACCACCCTGTAAACCTTGCTTACGAGGCGGCTACAGCAGACCTTAACGACGTTAATATGATTGACCCGTTCCACCTTTCAGCATATGGTGAAACTACGGTAAACTATAACAGAGATATTGAAGTTTTCCCTGTTCTTAACGCTATATTTGAAAAGATTTTGGGCGAAAGCCCATATAAATCACCTACTGATATGGGTGTAAATATGGCAGGTAACTGTATTTTTGATGACAGCGCAGTTTGTGAAGCTTCGGGCAACGAAATTATAAGAAGATATTACAATACTTTAATAAACAGAAAAAAAGGCACTGCAACAATGGAAGAAGTGCTAAAGCTTGAACTTATTATGAAGCAGGCGGGCGTAAGTATAGAAAACAGAGCCTGTGTAAAGCCTGCACTTTTAAAGGCAGAAAAAACAGGTGCGCCTGCAGTATCTATAGAGCTTCCTGACGGCAGAGTTGTGACGGGCAAAACAAGTGAACTTTTGGGTGCATCTGCGGCGGCAATTTTAAATGCACTTAAAGCAATGGCAGGACTTGATGATGATGTATACCTTATCTCTCCTGAGGTTATAGAGCCTATTCAGGACCTTAAGACAAAAAGCCTCGGAAACCACAACCCACGTCTTCACATTGACGAAACTTTAATTGCACTTGCTATCAGTGCTACTACAAACGAAACTGCCGCAAAGGCATTTTCAAAGCTTGAAGACCTTAGGGGTGCAGAGGCTCATTCTTCAGTGATTTTGTCACAGATAGACGACGCTACATTTAAAAAGCTTGGAATAAATCTTACTTGCGAGGCTGTTTATCAGACAAAAAAACTATACCATGCGTGAGGTGAATTATGATTAAAAACATTACGGATTCAGTAATTTATATTGGTGTTGACGATAAAACACTTGACTTGTTTGAAAGTCAGTATATTATTCCTAACGGTATTTCCTATAATTCATATGTTATTATGGATGAAAAAATTGCAATTATGGATACCGTCGACAAGCGAGGCACAGATGAATGGCTTGAAAATATGGAAAAGGTTTTGGACGGTAAAACTCCTGACTATCTTGTAGTTTTGCACATGGAGCCCGACCACGCAGGCAATATTCAGAATCTTTGCGAAAAGTATCCTGATATGCAGGTTGTTGTCAACAAAAAGACTGCGGCTATGATACCTCAGTTTTTTGATATGGACATAAAAGACCGCAGTGTCGTGGTTGAAGAAGGCGGCAAGCTTTCACTTGGCAGTCACGAGCTTACATTTGTAATGGCTCCTATGATTCATTGGCCCGAGGTTATGGTGGCTTATGATTCAACAGAAAAAATACTTTTCTCTGCAGACGCGTTTGGTAAATTCGGTGCATTGGATGCAGATGAAGACTGGACTTGTGAAGCAAGAAGATATTATATAAATATTGTAGGTAAATACGGTGTTCAGGTGCAGGCATTACTTAAAAAGGCGGCGGCTTTGGATATTGGGATTATATGCCCTCTTCACGGCCCCATACTTACAGAGGATTTGGGTTATTACATCGGCAAATACGATATATGGAGCAGTTACGAGCCAGAAGATGACGGGGTTTTGGTAGCTTATGCTTCAATACACGGCAATACAAGAGTTGCAGTTGAAAAACTTGTGGAAATATTAAAGGCAAAAGGTGCAAAAAAGGTTGCTGGTTGTGACCTTGCACGTGAGGATATGGCAGAGGCGGTAGAGGATGCGTTCAGGTATGACAAGCTGATTGTTGCATGCCCTACATACGATGGTTGTCTGTTCCCTTGTATGGAAGACTTTTTGTACCATCTTAAAATAAAAACATACCGTAACCGTAAGGTGGGTATTGTTGAAAACGGCTCATGGGCACCAATGTCAGGAAAGCTTATGAAGGCATATTTTGAACAGATGAAGGATATTACACTGTGCGAAAACACAGTTACAATTAAATCATCTGTGAAGGAAAATAATATAGAAGAGCTTGAAAAGCTTGCAGAGGAAATTCTTTTAAAATAGAATAATATTTGATAAAGTTAGGGGATAGTTTTTTAAACTATCCTTTATTTTTTCGCTATCCGCGTGGGAGGTACTTTTTGTGCCCGACAAAAAGTAAGCAAAAAATCGGCGCCGGGACGTTCGGTCAGCAACTCGTA
>CAZNKU010000086.1:0-3648 GCA_964573775.1 uncultured Clostridiaceae bacterium
ACTTAATATAAACTATCACAAAAAAGACTGGCATCTAAATTATACAGTCTTTATAAAATATTTATGTTGAATGTTGTTTAATGGGAAGAGGAATTATATGACAGAAATAATAAAAATAATGGAAATAATAGGAACTATAGCATTTGCGCTTTCTGGAGCGTTGGTAGCAATCAATTCGGGACTGGATGTTTTTGGAGTTGTTTTTTTAGCGTGCATTACTGCATTTGGCGGTGGAGTAGTAAGAGACTTATTGTTAGGGATAAATCCACCTGCAATTTTTACCGACTTTACAACTTTTCTTATCGCAATGGTTGTTGCGGTTTTGATATTTGTAATTGCATATATATTTAAGGAAAAATTTAATTCATTTAAGACAAAAATTGAAGTTGTTAATAATGTTTTTGATGCAATTGGCTTGTCTGCTTTTGTTGTAATTGGTTCTGAAGTCTCTTGTTTAAATGGATTTCTGAATAACGGATTTATAGTTGTTTTTACCGGAATGATTACAGGTGTCGGGGGAGGTATTTTTAGGGATGTACTGATAAGTGAAACTCCTTATATCTTTAAAAAACACATTTATGCCATGGCAGCAATTGTGGGAGGTATTACATATTTTGTTTTGAGAAAATACGCTCAAAATATACAGTTAGCATCCCTTTTGTCAATGTTGCTTATATTTACAATACGAATGTTGGCCACAAAGTATAAATGGAGTTTGCCAAAGATATATATTGGTGATAAAATAAAAAAATAATTTTTTTGTCCTTAACTTAACAAAATCATATGAAAGACGTCGAATGAAAGGGGAATAATATGGATACGGAATATATAGTCACAAATGAGTTTCTTCGGGAAAAAAATATTGAAGATATACCTAATGTGTGTGATGAAGATGGAGATTGGTTATTAACATATCTAATTATGGATAGAGCATTACAGGAGATTTGCCATTTGTATAAAGTGTTTAGATATAACCTAGATAAACTCTTATGTGAATATGAACTTTTTATATCAGATAAATTTGTAAGAAAAACAAGAGATAATCAATATAGTGATTTTATTTCAATAAATGCATTGACGATGAATTATATAAGCTCATCAAAAGTTTTGATTTCAGCTATGGAAAATTATGAGAAACTTTTTACAAAACAAGATAAAACTGAGTTTAAGGAAAAATTTACTGAAAGAGAATATGATAAGTATTTTTCATATAGATTGATGGATATGGTGCGGAATTGTTCTCAGCATGGAACTCTTCCGGTTAGTATTCAAGATAATAAGGTGTCTTTTGATATAGATCAGATGCTAAACTTACTTCATTTCAAGTATAAAGGAAGTTTTAAACAAGAGTTACTTAGATTAAGAGATGGGGTTGCTGAAAAGTATGAAACTCCGTTTAAGATTTCCTACATGTACTGTATTCCTGAATACAACTATATAGTATCTAATCTGTATTATGAATTTTGGGGACATATTAAAAAATATATTATAGAAATTAGTAAAAAGTTAAATGAAATTTTAGAAAAGAATCCCCGGTTATATCTTGAAGATGCAATTGGCTTTCGTTACAAGGAAAGCATACATCTCATTGTTGGCAATTCTGACATTATGGGGTTTGTTAAAGAATGTAAAGAAGAAGCAAATGAAATCAGAAAGATGGAACAGAAAGAGTGGTTTTCTATCAGGAAAAAATTCAGGAAAAACTAAAAAATAAAAGTAAGTATTTTCAATCATATTTTGCAGAATGATTTGATAATATTGATTACATAAGTTATTTTTGTCCCAGACTTGACACGAGTAAGTATTGTGTCAAAACAGGTTGAATGGTGCTGAATTATGTTGAAAAATGTTATATGACGGCTATGAACGAACTAAAAATAACATAAAATATATAAGAAGGAAGATGAGAATTTCTATGAAAGAACTTAATGCAGCAGTAGAAAAGAATAAACAGTTAATTTTAGAAACTGAAAGATATGTGTGGAAACATGCGGAGACAGGATATAAGGAATTTAAAACTTCCGCTTACATTGCAGAAATTTTTGAAAATTTAGGATATGAGCTTACGATGGCAGATGGTATTACAGGGTTTTATACAGTTTTGGATACAGGCAGACCCGGACCTAAAATATTAATTTTGGGTGAATTGGATTCCATAATCTGCCCTGAACATAAGGATGCTAATCCTGAAACAGGAGCAGTGCATTCTTGTGGACACAATGCTCAATGTGCTGCACTTGTTGGTGTTGCCGCAGCTCTTAAAGAGCCTGGAATTTTGGACAAATTTTGCGGTCAGATAATGCTTTGTGCAGTACCTGCTGAGGAATTATTAGAAATTGAATATAGGACAAAACTTAAAAAAGAAGGGAAAATTAAATACTTTGGCGGTAAAACCGAATTCCTTTCAAGAGGTTATTTTGATGGTGTTGACCTGGCATTTATGGTACACACTTCAAGTAGTTTTGTTGTTTTAAAAGGTTCCGCAGGCTGTATGGCAAAACGAATTACCTATAAGGGTGTTGCTTCCCATGCAGGCGGTTCACCATGGGATGGCAGAAATGCTCTATATGCCGCAAACTGTGGTATTAATGCAATAAATGCAATTCGTGAAACATTTAAGGAAAGTGATATAATAAGAGTTCATCCGATTATTACAAACGGCGGTGCAATGGTAAATGCAATTCCTGAAAAAACAGTTCTTGAAAGTTATGTGCGTGGTGTAAGCTTTGATGCCATTTGCAAGGCTAACCAAAAAGTAAATCAGGCATTATGCGGTGCAGCACTTTCTATTGGTACGAACATTGATATTAATGATACTCCAGGATATGCTCCGCTTGTATGTGATGATAATCTTATACGGGTAACTGCAGAGGCGGCACAGTTAATCATTCCTGAATATGAATTCCATATTGAAGATAATTACACTTCAGCAAGTACAGATATGGGTGATTTAAGTTGCATAATGCCTGTTGTACACCCTTATGCAGGCGGTGCTACAGGTAAATCGCATGGTAATGATTATGAAATAAGCGATTCTGTTGCAGCTTGCGTAGCAAGTGCTAAAATGCAACTTGGTATGCTTTTGATTCTTTTGTCTGACGGTGCAAAAAGAGCTAAAAAAATTATTGAAGAATACAAACCTTTGTTTGCATCAAAGGAAGAATATCTGGCATTTATTGATGAACTTAATTCGTCAGGTGACAGAATTGAATATACAGATGGTTTTGCAAAAATAAATATTAAGTAAAGGAGAAAATATATGTACAGAATTTATGTGGTTTTTAAATGTTTAGAAGGTAAAAGAGAGGCTTATATTGAAAAGCTTTATGAAGAGGGTATCGTTGACGCTGTAAGAGCGGAGGATGGTTGTATCCGTTATGATTACTATTATTCTGAAAAAGATCCTGATGAAATTTTGCTAATAGAAGCATGGGAAAGCAAGGAACATCAGCAAATTCATATTGAACAGCCTCATATGGCACGTCTGCGTGAATTAAAACCGGAATATGTTGAAAGTTCCAACCTTGGAGAATTTGAATTGAAATAGTAAAAAACTTTCTAAAATTAATCGTTTGATGTGACATTTTATAGCGTAGTAGTTTTAATGACTGCTACGCTATTTTTATGAAGAGGCATATCATCTTCAAT
>CAZNKU010000087.1:0-3536 GCA_964573775.1 uncultured Clostridiaceae bacterium
TTCAAATAAATCTGCAGAATCTGATGCAGGCTCAAGAATCGTAAGATTAGGTTTTAAAAATGCTTTTGAATAAAAAAGTCACATACCATCGGTATGTGACTTTTTTGGTGCAGGTGGTGGGAGTCGAACCCACACGGTATCACTACCACAGGATTTTGAGTCCAGCGCGTCTGCCAGTTCCACCACACCTGCACATAATTATAGTTGCCTTAATCAGCAACAGTAATATTATACAATAACTTTTTTGAAAAATCAATACTTTTTTTAAATTTTTTTAGTTTTTTTACTAATAAATTGATGTTGACTTTATTTTATGCAACAAGTATAATAGTAAAGAGTTGAAATTATTACTTATTAAAGTAAATATTGAGGGTTTTATATGTTGGATAAATTGTTTGATTTATATGACAGTATTGTTGTTTTGGATACAGAAACAACAGGACTTGATTTTAAAAATGATAAAATAATAGAATTATCTGCAGTGCGTATTATATCTGAAAACGGCTTTGTTAAGGTTACAGACGAGCTTGACGAGTTTATAAAATTGCCAGTAGGTAAAACTATACCCAAGGAAATTGAACAGCTTACAGGTATTACAGACGAAATATTACTTATGCAGGGGAATTCATCAGCTTTTGTCAGCAATAAGTTTGCAGGTTTATTCAAAGATGAAAAAATTTTAGTGATAGCATATAATGCACAATTTGATATGAATTTTATTTTTTATTTTCTTGCTGAAAATAATCTTGTACATATTTTGAGGAAGATAAATATGCTTGATGCGTATACTGTATATAAAGACAGATACGAATACCCTCACAAGCTTGAAAACGCAATACAAAAGTATAATCTTCAGGACAAGGTTGTGAACAGTCATCGTGCTATTGACGATACTTTGGCATTAATTGAGGTTTTAAAAGCAATGGCAGAAGAGTGTGACGATTTATATAAATATATAAATCTATTCGGCTATAATCCTAAATATGGTGTAAGCGGGCAGAAAATTTCGTCCGTTACATACAAGCCGCAGCCTTATAATTCAACAATTAAACTATATGGAGATTCAAAATGACAGATATAATAATTCAAAAGATAAAATCTTCTTTAAACTATGTAAAAACTTTTATAAAATGGTGCATTATTTCGGTTGTTGTAGGTGCAGTTGGTGGGCTTGTAGGAACTGTGTTTCATAAAAGTGTAGATTATGTAACCGAAGTAAGACACGAAATACCCTGGCTGATTTTCCTGCTTCCTGTTGGCGGATTAATAATTGTTGGACTGTACAAATTGTGCAAAACAAGTGCAGGAACAAACCGGGTTATAGAGTCTGTTCGTACAGATAAAAAGGTTCCTGTTCTTATGGCACCATTGATTTTTGTAAGTACTGTTATAACTCATTTACTTGGTGGTTCGGCAGGTAGGGAAGGTGCAGCTTTACAGCTTGGTGGAAGTATTGGTTATCAATTTGGTAAATTATTTAAGTTGGATGAAAAGGATATGCATCTTGTAGTAATGCTTGGTATGAGTGGTGTATTTGCCGCTTTGTTTGGTACTCCTTTAACCGCAACCTTTTTTGCCCTTGAGGTTATAAGTGTTGGTGTTATTTACTACGTTGCTTTAGTACCATGTGTTTTTTCAGCTGTTGTAGCTTATAATATTGCCTTGGCATTTGGGGTAAGCCCTGTAAAGTTCAACAACATTATATTAACTGATTTTGATTTGTTGCTTTTGCTTAAAGTTATTGCTCTTGCAATATTGTGTGCCTTAGTCAGTATATATTTTTGTTCTGCTATTAAATTTTTTGATAAATTTGCAGAAAAAAAGATTCCTAATGCATACATAAGAGCTTTTGTGGGCGGTTTCATAATAATTATACTTACCTTGGCGGTAAGAAGTTATGATTATAATGGTGCAGGTATGGATGTTATTTCCCAGGCAATGGATGGGGAAGCGGCACCATTTGCCTTTGTATTAAAAATTCTCTTTACGGTTATCACCATAAGTGCGGGATTTAAGGGTGGAGAAATTGTACCGACATTCTTTATCGGTTCCACTTTTGGTTGTGTGGTAGGAGGACTTTTAGGACTTGAACCCGGGTTTGGTGCGGCAATAGGTTTTGTTGCATTGTTCTGTGGCGTGGTAAATTGCCCTGTTGCGTCAATCATGCTCGCTTTGGAGGTTTTTGGTTCCGGTTCAATTCTGATATTTGCAATAGTTTGCGGTGTTAGTTATATGATGTCGGGTTACTACGGATTATACAGCAGTCAGAAAATCATGTATTCTAAGCTGGAAGCTACTTTTATTAATATTAATACTAAATAAATATGATAATCTTTCGCTATGTAGAACGCTTGATATTGGTATAATATTTATGGGTTTGGGAGAACCACGATGAAGAGTAGACACTACCTTGGTCTGTGTGCAAAATAACTGGGTAGCTCTACTCTTTTGTTTTCTATTAACTTATTCAAGTAATAATAATACGGTAAATTTCTGCCGATTTTATCTGATATCAAACAATTTTGCTGTGTTATTATACAAAATATCCTCTCGTTCTTGCTCGGTCAGGTCTATTTGCATAAACTTTGCAAGCTCGGTTTCGGGCTCCCACATAGGGTAGTCTGTGCCGAAAAGGACCTTTTTTGAACCGTAAGCCATTATAAGCTCTTTTGCCTTTTCAAAGGTTATTGCATAAAAGGAGGAGGAGCAGTCTACGTAAAAGTTTTCGTAGTTACTTAGGTTTTTGGTAGCTTCTTCCCATACGGACCAACCGCCAAAATGTGCACCGATAACAGTTAAATCCTTATATATATCCATTATGGGCACCATTCTGTTTGGATTGGAATAGTCGTAGCGGGAATCTCCCGTGTGCATAAGTATGGGTAGCTTACCTTCGCAAAGTTCATAGATTTTCAGCATACGGTAGTCATCAATTTTAAATTGCTGAATATCTGGGTGAAGCTTTACGCCCTTTAGTCCCAAATTAATTATTTCATTAAAATCTGCCTCTATATCCTCACTGTCGGGGTGCAGGGTACCAAGACCTGTAAATATACCGTTGCTGTTTGTAACTGCATCGGCAATGAATTTGTTGATGCTTGAAACCTGCTTTGGTGTTGTTGCAACGGACTGTACCACAAAGTGGTCTATACCTGCCTTTTGACCGTGTTCTAAAAGTGTGGATATTTTACCGTCTAAAAGTGACGGAATATCGTAAAAATTACCCGTACTGTCCGATGCCTTTTGGGCAATTTTATCGGGATATATATGACAGTGGGCATCTATTATTTTATAGTTTTTCATTTGAATCATTTCCTTTTACAATTCCTCCGTCTATGTTTCACAAAGCCACCTCCCTTTGCACAAGGGAGGTGTTATGAGGAAATTTATTAGTCTTGTGTTACGATACCTTCAACCTTTTTGATACCAAGTTTTTTAACGGCATCTTCACGCATTTTGAATTTAAGTATCTTACCTGCCGCATTCATCGGGAAGCTGTCTACAAAGTCTATATATTTCGGAACCTTATGCTTTGC
>CAZNKU010000088.1:0-3477 GCA_964573775.1 uncultured Clostridiaceae bacterium
GGCAGGCTCAGAGGTTTCTGCACTTCTTGGCAGAATGCCCTCTGCGGTTGGTTATCAGCCTACCCTTGCAAATGAAATGGGTATGTTGCAGGAGCGAATCACATCAACCAAAAAGGGTTCAATTACATCCATTCAGGCTGTATATGTTCCTGCGGATGACCTTACCGACCCTGCACCGGCAACAACCTTTGCCCATCTTGATGCTACAACAGTTCTTTCCAGAAGTATAGCTTCACAGGGTATTTATCCTGCGGTAGATCCTCTTGAATCTACAAGCCGTATCCTTTCTGCGGATATTCTTGGTGAAGAACATTACAGCGTTGCCCGTGAAGTTCAAAGAATACTTCAAAGATATCAGGAACTTATGGATATCATTGCAATTATGGGTATGGATGAGCTTTCCGATGAAGATAAAATGCTTGTTCAAAGGGCAAGAAAAATACAGAGATTCTTATCCCAGCCTTTCCATGTGTCAGAAAAGTTTATCGGTATTCCAGGTGTGTATGTTCCGCTTTCGGAAACTATAAGAGGCTTTAAGGAAATTATCGAGGGTAAACACGATGATTTGCCTGAATCTGCTTTTTTGTTTGTTGGAACAATAGATGAAGCTGTTGAAAAGGCTAAGCACACGTGAGTCGAACATCGCATGGTTTTAAAATGACAATTTGTGTTGATAATGCGTAAAATTTCTTGAAAATACGTCAAGTATTCCCTGCGAAATTTTACTTTCCTGAACTCAAATTGGCTATTTTAAAACTCTTCGACCTTAAATGCAAAGAAATTTAGTACAATTTCTATGCGGAGGACGAAGTAAGGCTGACGCCTTTCGAGGACGACAAATTGAAAGTGTGCAAATTTATAAATTTAAGGCATACGGAGTTCGACTCCCGTGTGCTTAAGAGGTGATGTAATGAAGACTTTTAGATTTGTTATTTCAACACCTGACGGTAATTTTTACGATGGGGATATTGTAAAAGTATCCCTTCGCGGTGCAGAGGGCGACCTTGCCGTTCTGGCAAACCACACACCTTTTGTAACATCAGTAAAGCCATGCCGTGCACATATAGAGCTTGAAGATGGCACCGTAAAATATTTTTCACTGGAAAGAGGACTTTTAAGTGTCGGTTTGGAAAGTGTTAATCTTATGTCGGGCAGTGCTATATGGGAATAATTATAGAACTAAAGGGTACGATGATTGCATCGTGCCCTTAATTTTGCAACAATCATGTAAAAATTACAATAAAAATTGTAAAATGTATTGATTTTTATTTGATAGTGTTATAAAATATTAGTAATTAGATTGATAAAATTATAACATACTTAATGTATGAGGGAGGAAATACATATGAGAGAAATAAGCTCTGCAATTATTACCGAAACGGTAAAAAAACTTTGTATTGATGCAAACTGTTTCCTTACAAGTGACCTTAAGGAACGTATTTGTGAATTTCAGGAAAAGGAAACATGGCCTCAGGCAAAGGAAATTTTAGAAAGAATTATTGAAAACTACAAAATTTCTGACGAAAAGGGTCAGCCTGTTTGTCAGGATACAGGTATGGCATGTGTATTTGTAAAAATTGGTCAGGAAGTTCACGTTAACGGTGATATAAACGAAGCTATCCATGAAGGCGTTCGTCAGGGTTATTCTGAAGGCTACCTTCGTAAGAGTGTGGTACGCGATCCACTTGACAGAGTAAACACAGGTGATAATACTCCTGCTATGATTTACTACGATATCGTACCCGGTGATAAAATTGAAATTACTGTTGCTCCAAAGGGCTTTGGTAGTGAAAATATGAGTAAAATTGCTATGCTTCGTCCTTCAGATGGTTTGCAGGGAGTTATTGATTTTGTTGTAAAGACTGTTGAAGAAGCAGGTCCTAACCCATGCCCACCAATTGTTGTTGGCGTAGGTATCGGCGGTACTTTTGACAAGGCAGCTTTGATGGCTAAAAAGGCTCTTCTTCGTCCTGTAAATGAACATAATCCCGAAAAGTTTTATGCTGATTTGGAAGATGATCTTTTAAGGAGAGTTAACGAACTTGGTATCGGTCCTCAGGGCTTTGGCGGTTTAACAACTGCTCTTGCTGTTAATGTTGAAAAGTGTCCTACACACATTGCAGGCCTTCCTGTTGCTGTAAACATTAACTGTCATGTTACAAGACATAAAACGGAGGTTATATAAATGGCTATTAATATTACTACACCATTAACTCAGGAAAAATTAAAAACTTTAAAAGCAGGTGACAGCTGTCTTATTTCAGGTGTTATCTACACTGCACGTGACGCTGCTCACAAAAGATTGTGTGAATTGGTTGCTGAAGGTAAGGAACTACCTTTTGATGTTAAAGATGCCGTTATCTACTTTGTTGGTCCTACACCTGCAAAACCGGGGCAGGCTATTGGCTCTGCAGGTCCTACAACATCATATCGTATGGATGCTTACAGCCCTATACTTATTGCTGAAGGTCAGACAGGTATGATTGGTAAGGGTAAAAGAGGTCCTGAAGTTATCGAGGCTATGAAAAAACACGGTGCTATTTATTTTGGTGCTATCGGTGGTTGCGGTGCACTTTTGAGCAAATGTATCAAAAGCTCAGAAATCGTAGCATACGAAGATTTGGGTGCTGAAGCTATCCGTCGTTTGGAAGTTGAAGATTTCCCTGTAATTGTTATTATAGATGCTGAAGGTAACAACCTTTACGAAACGGGTAAGGCTGCATATCTTGCTACAAAATAATTCTGTGGTGTAAAAAAGTCCAGAACGCAAAAAGAAAATATATTTTGTTAGATTTAAGGGAGAAACTCATTATTGAGTTTCTCTTTTTTTGTGAACTAAGATGAATATAATATTAAAATAATTCCGCTGTCCGCGGAGGACTTACTTTTGCGCCGACAAAAGTAAGCAAAAATCGGCGCCGGGTCGTTCGGGCAGCAACTCGTAATTCGTCAGTTTCTTAAAATTGTCGCACGGGGCTATACGCAAACCCTTTGCGCGAGCCCCTAAAATTACGCATCAGCAGCGGGAAATGATATGCGCAATTTTACGCCAATTTTTTCAAAACTTCGAAACGATTTGCAATCCCTCACTCTACGGCGTATTTGGTTCGTGGGAAAGTTTGTGCCACAGATGAGCACAAACATAAAATCCAAAATCAAGCGTAAAATCATTGTTATCAATTACCGATGCTGAACAATGATTTTAGGAGCCAGTGCGATGAGTTCGCATATGGCGACGGCACGAAGATTTTGGATTTGATAGAAAACACAAACTTTAATATATAAAATAAAGTAACCCATCGAAGACAAAAAGATAATATTTAAAGAAAAAGTTGCATATTTTAAAATTTTATGATATAATTAGGATATACCACATAACTTAATTTAATAAACACAAAGCAATGGTGTGTATTTTTTTACCCTTTGGTAAAAATGCATACTCTATTTTCACATACAATCTTTTGGGAAGTATTGAAA
>CAZNKU010000089.1:0-2888 GCA_964573775.1 uncultured Clostridiaceae bacterium
AACTTGTGGCAGATGCCGCATAGCTCATCATTTATTTTTTAACGGACTATTATTTTAAGAAAAGTCCTTATATTTGTGGTGTAAACTACTATTTACTACCATGAAAGCAAGAACCGCTATACTTTGGCTGACCCTGTTGCTAGGCTTTTGTGCCTGTACCGACAAGCAAGGCCTCACCGATACCCTGCACCGTGCCGAGGCATTGATGAACGAATATCCCGACTCGGCCTATACCTTGTTGCAAACCTTACCGGTGGACGAACTACAACAAGACAAGAACCGTGCCCGTTATGCCTTACTTTATTCCCAAGCCCTGGATAAGAACTACATCGACGAAACCAACGACTCGCTGATAAACATTGCGGTAGACTATTACCGCACTACCGATGATGTGCATAGCAGGTTCCTTGCCTTTTATTACAGGGGCAGGGTGTATGCTAATGGTGGCGACTACCTGCGTGCTACGTCTAACTACATGGAGGCCGAACAACTGGCCGATGCTGTGAACGATGGTTATTTACAAGGCTTGCTCTATGCCGAATTAGGACGCATCTACCGCTTATATTACGATTATCCCAAAAGTATAGAGTCATATCAGAAAGCGATTGAATGTTATGAACAGGCAGGAAAAATCACCCATCGCAACTATATGTGGTACAATCAAAGTAATATTTATAGAAATTTGAACCAATTCGATGAAAGTGAACATGTATTACGATTGGCATTAGAATCTGGTAAAAAAGAAAAGGATAATACTTTAATTGGATTATGTTTGGGTAGTTTAATTATGTTATCTGTGGAACAAAATCAAGTACAAGCTGCTAAAGAATATTACACAGAATTAGAACCGCTTGTAAGTGATGATTTTGCTTCGCCATCATTATTGGGTAAATTGGCACAAATGTACGCTATCGAAAAGAATGTGCCATTGGCTATTGACTGTTTGGAAAAAGGATGGGAAAGGGCTGAAAACAATACGGATTCAGTTTCTTTGTACATTACATCAGCTTACATTAATAATGCCCAAGGTAAAGATAATATCGCTTTTCAAGAATTGCAGAAAAGTATGACTTTACAGATGAAAGTGGCTCGTCATGCTTTGTTTCAACCTGTGCTCACTGCTCAACGTGATTTTTTGGCTGAAAAGCTGGAACTAGAAGCCTATCAACTTCGTCTGGAAAAACGGTATAAAGTATTGTCTATTTTATTTTTGCTGATGCTGTTGGCTGTTACTGTTTATGCGTTCATTCGGATTTTTAAGAGGTATAAAAAGAAATCTCTGCAAACCATCCGTTTCCTGGAGAACGAAAAAACAAAGGCAGAGGTCAGAATAGCCTCTTTGTTGACACAGTTGGATAAAGATAAAAAGGAAGCCGATATCACCATTGCTAAGCTAAAGGAAGAAATTCTCCGGAACGAAGAAAATAGCCATGCAGAAATTGCACGTTTGTTGCAACATTTGGAGCAAAGCAGAGGGGGAATGACGGATTCTTTGGAACATCTTCGTTCAGAGTTAGACGCTTTGCAGGATGATAATCAGAAGCAGTCTTCCCAAAAACTCGAACTGTTGAAAAACTATCTGGAACAGGTTGCCGAGTTGGTGCTTCTTCATAGTGAAAATTGGCATAACGATAATTATAAAATAAAGCGAGTAAACGAAAAAGTCGCTTTATTGAAGCTACACTATTTTGCCGGCGAAAAAGAGTATAAACAGGTAGAAAAGTTGGTCAATCTCTATTTAGATAATGTTATGGTGCATTTCCGCAAGGAAGTCAGTTTGGTTAGCGAGTCCGATTATCGCCGCGTGTGCTACATGTTTGCCGGTGTTTCTGCTCCTTACATAGCCCAAATTATGGACGAATCGAAAGAAGTGGTTTACCAACGGAGGAGCCGATTGCTTAAAAAACTGGCTTCTTTACCCTGTTGTCATAAAGAAATGTTTATGTTGTTGTTATCTAAGTAGCCGTAAATCAAGTTGTTATGTAGTATCCCCCCCCTAAAGCTGATAGTGTAACTACTTGATTGTCAGTGGTATAAGGCTTGTGTCAGAAAAAACTTGTCTGACGCAAGCCTTGTTTGTTGATAATCAGTGAGTTATAGGTGTCTCTGTGTCAGCTATGTTTGTACTTGTTTCTTTGGTGGCTTCATTTAAGAAGTCTAATTTTGCTACATCAAATTTAAAAACCAAAGAATTATGAAACGTATTTTAGGAATTTTATTAATGCTGTTTTCACTGTATTCATATGCAGGGGCAGTAGGTATGGATGTTAATGAAAAGAAACCTGTTGATATTGAGTTGGAGAAGGGTGATCCAAGTAAAAAGGATTCACACCCTCGTACCTTCATACCTATTACATGCGTGTATGTAGACGGTGAAGTACAATTGTCTCTGCTTGGTGAAGTGGGTGAATTTACTTTAATAGTCACTAACCAAACTACAGGCGAACAATGGTCGATTGTTAATGGCTTGACTTTACAGACTTCTACAGCAACTGGTATCTATGAAGTACAGATTCTAACGGAAGACGGTACCACTTATTACGGCATTTACTCTTTGTAAAGAATATAAATTAAAAGAGAAGCAGGAATAGTCCTGTGAGTTAATTTAACTATAATAAATATGAAAAACTTTGTATCATTAGAACAAGGAATTCTTCCAATGGAAATTTTGTTGGAAGAAGAAGCTCTTTTTATTAAAGGAGGAGCAATGACTAACCCTAACAATGGTTGCGGTAATAATTGTGACAATGGTTGTGATTGTACCTGTAGCTAATTTAAAAAGAGGGAAAATTTTCCCTCTTTTATACTACAATAAACATAATACTAATTCAATGTTATGAAATGCCCATGAGATAAAAAAATCTCGCCAAAGTGAATGAAAATGTTAA
>CAZNKU010000090.1:0-1082 GCA_964573775.1 uncultured Clostridiaceae bacterium
ACCAAATAACAACAAGTGCCGTCAAGGTTACCAGTGTATCAATAGTTATACCATAGAACATTGGATAAAGCCCTGCTTTCTTAAAGTCGGTAATGCTTGTTCCAAGTCCAATAGCAGCAAGTGCTGTTACCATTAAAAATTTACTTACACCCTTCATAATGTTGGATATTTCTAAAGGAATAAATCCAACACTGTTTACAATCGCCAATGCCAAAAAGCCACCAATGAACCACGGAATGATTTTCAAAACATTTACCTTTTTGCCCTCACTTACCGTTTGCAACTCTTTTTGTTTTATGCGAGTACCAACATAAGCAAATACTAGCACAGTGGGGATTATTGCAATGGTACGAGTGAGCTTAACCATTGTTGCAAAGTCGCCTGCAATCTCAGAAAAAGCATATCCGGAGGCAACCACGCTGGCAGTATCATTAACAGACGTTCCTGCCCAAATACCATAGGCAATGTCAGACATTCCCAAAAGCTTGCCCATAATCGGATATACAGCAACCATAACCATATCAAAGATAAAGGTGGAAGATAAAGCAAAAGCTATATCTTTGTCATCAGCGTCAATAACAGGTGCAATAGCCGCCACAGCGCTGCCGCCGCATATTCCGGTTCCTGCCGAAATCAAATTGCTTAATTTCCAATTAAGACCAAATAGTTTACGGATAAAGTACCCTCCGCCAAAGCACATGGCAAAAGTAAAGACCATCACAAAAAAGGTCATTTTTCCAACAGACATAATCGTACTGACAGAAAGAGATGCACCAAGTAATATGATGGCTGCTTTTAAAATCCTTTTGGAAGTAAATTTTAGTGCCGGCTTTATCCAAATTGGATGGAAAAAGCTATTGATTATCGTTCCCATAAACAGTGCAATGACGGAAGAACCAAGAAGTTCCCCGGGAATTAACCTTTCAAGCATGATAGCCAGGATTGCTACAACCATGCAAATAGCAATACCTAAAATAAACATGCCTCGTTTTTTTATTTTGTTATCCATATGTATAACCTCCATAAATCTGTGAAGTTTTGAACCAAGGTTCAAAGTGAAGTTGCTTACGCAGTGAAGTTTT
>CAZNKU010000090.1:1182-2809 GCA_964573775.1 uncultured Clostridiaceae bacterium
TTGCCGTAAGGCAAACTTAGTTGCGGTCGCAGACCGCATATAGGGGATGTAAGGTCTAGATGCAAGCCAATTCTGTGAAGTTTTGAACCAAGGTTCAAAGTGAAGTTGCTTACGCAGTGAAGTTTTTGATTTTCAAAAGTGAAGTTAAGTTTGCCACTCTGCCGAAAGGCAGAACTTCACTTACAAAGTAAACTTCACTATCTTTAGATAACTTCACTTGCCGTAAGGCAAACTTAGTTGCGGTCGCAGACCGCATATAGGGGATGTAAGGTTTAGATGTCAAACTGCCTGAAGCTTGCAATCTTGATTTTACAGATAGAGCTTTTTGTCTATCAGCATATCATTATCAAGCAGTTCGCCAAAAGAGTTGTTTTTATATATTCTTTCAATCACCGCATACATTTTTCTTGCACTGCACACTTGCACTCTGGCATCTCCTATGTACCCATCCTCAATACAGCCATAATATCTAAAAGGCTCTTCAAACTTCGGGAAATATACCGAAACATCAGGAATTTTATCATCAAACCAGTATAAAAATCGCTTTTCTTCCGTTCCGTCTTTGTGAATAATCTTTTTTTCTACCTTATAATCAGTCAGACGATGAGGTATGCCAAGAGACTCTTCAACATAGTGAAGATATGTGTTTTTATCATGTCCTACACCAATTAAAAGAACATATCCATCCGCAGCAAAGAGTTTGCCATAACACCCTCGGGGATTTGCAGGCGTGTAAGTAATTGCCTCAAAATCTATAAAATGATCTACCTTTTCACTATCTCCAAATACCGCCATAGAATGTGTGGGATGCAGGGTTCTTGTGGCATCGGGATGTGCTGCCGCAAGCTTCGGCAATACGCCAAGACAGCTATATGTCGTTCTTCGGTCATACACATCACTGTCCCAGGTATGTGTTGGCACGCACAAAAGGCCTCCATCTTGCGTAAAAAAATCAATCAGCACAGACAAAAGAGTTTCGCCGCCGCCTTCTATTTTCCCAACAGCTTTCAGCGAGGTATGTACCGTAACGATTTTACCCTTAATATGTTGAAATTTCTCAAGTTGTGTTATCAGTTGTCTTTTTGTCAGTAAATTTTTTTCCATTCTACCATGCCTTTCGATAAATCTCGATTTCCCTTACATATGTAAATATTTAATATCGGCAAACTATTATATAAAATTTTATCGCACACTGACTAGATTTTTATAATCCAGTGTCCGTTTTTGTCAGCACCAACTCTGTCGATGATACCTCTTTCTTTTAGTGTCTTAATGTTTCTTTCAATTGTTCTCGTTTCAACTCCTGCATATTTTGCCATTTCGCCAATTGTTACATTTGGGTTGTTCTTCATAAGTTCAACAATCATTGTCTGGGTTTTATTTAATTTTACACCGACATTTGCACCGACGCTTTTACTATTTACACCGACATTTTCTTCAAACAGATCGTTTATATGCAAATATCGGTTTTTTAGGTCATTCTTTTCTCCCAAAATCAGATTTCTGATAAACTTTTCAAGATAAGCTGTTGTTTCATGAATATTTTTTTTGAGGTTTGTGTAGTTTGCTCTTACAAGAGCATTTCTAAAATACCATGAATTTTCAGCAAATATATCGTTTGTTGCAT
>CAZNKU010000091.1:0-2808 GCA_964573775.1 uncultured Clostridiaceae bacterium
TCTCTTATCCGTATGGCAAGGAATGATAAGAGATTTTTACGCCCATGTGCGTTTCTGAACGAATGTGAAGAAAAATTCGCACGGGCAATCAAATCCGCCGGAGGCAATAACGGAAAAGGAACTTTGACATTATTCTCCTTTAGGATTTTTCAATAATTATACTATATAAACGGCCTAAAATCAAGATATTCAAAAAAATATTAGATATTTTTTTTAAAAAACATTGTATATTTGTAATATTTGTGATATTCTAAATATATATGTATATTTATTTGTAGAATGGGCAGGTGGACATGCTTGGACAGATTTGTAATAATGGGCGGGAAAAAGCTTGAGGGCGAAGTTACAATAAGTGGTGCAAAAAATGCAGCAGTAGCTATTATCCCGGCGGCATTATTAGTCGAAGGCACATGTGTAATTGAAAATATACCGGCTATAAATGATGTTGATGTAATTTGTAATATATTGAAAGAACTTGGTGCAAAGATACAGTTTAAGGATGACGGACATACTTTGGTAATAGACTGTTCTGAACTTCACAGCTATACAGCTTCATTTGAATCTGTACAGAGTATGAGGGCATCCTACTATCTTATAGGTGCATTGCTTGGCAGATTTAATCATGCTGTTGTTGCAATGCCCGGCGGTTGTAACTTTGGTGTTCGCCCCATTGACCAACATATTAAAGGTTTCGAGGCATTGGGTGCAACTGTTGATACAACAAGCGGTATTATAAATGCAAATGCCGAAAAACTGAAAGCAGCACATATTTTCCTTGATGTTGTTTCTGTTGGTGCAACTATAAATACCATTCTTGCTGCAGTAAGGGCAGAGGGTGTTACTGTTATAGAAAATGCGGCAAAGGAACCTCATGTTGTTGATTTTGCAAACTTTTTAAATGCTATGGGTGCACGCATTAAGGGTGCAGGTACAGATACAATAAAGGTTACTGGTGTTGAAAAGCTTACGGGCGGAACATACTCCATTATACCTGACCAGATTGAAGCAGGAACTTTTATGATTGTGGCTGCGGCAACAGGCGGAAATGTGTTAGTTAAAAATGTTATTCCAAAGCATATGGAAAGCCTTTCTTCAAAGCTTGAAGAAATGGGTGCAGATGTTCAGGAATTTGACGACAGCATTTTGGTTTCACGTACAAAACCGCTTAAAAAGGCAAACGTTAAAACCTTGCCTTATCCGGGTTTCCCTACAGATTTACAGCCACAGATTGTAGCACTTTTATCTGTTGCAGAAGGAACTTCTATTGTTACGGAAAGTGTTTGGGACAACCGTTTCCAATATGTTGAAGAACTCCGACGATTAGGGGCAAATATCAATGTTGATGGCAGGGTTGCTATAATTGAAGGGGTAGAATCACTTACAGGTGCAACTGTAAAGGCAACAGACCTTCGTGCAGGTGCAAGTATGGTTATTGCTGCTTTGGTTGCAAACGGTGTTACCGAAGTTTATAACCTTAAATACATAGACAGGGGTTACGAGGATTTTGAATATAAGCTTCAGAAACTTGGTGCACAAATTGTCAGAAAGAAAAATGATGCACCACCATCAGAACAGGAATTGGCTTTATGATCAGATTTCAGTCTATAGTAAGCGGAAGCAGTGGTAACTGTACGCTTATATGCAGTAACAAAACTAAAATATTAATAGATTGTGGTATAAGCGGTAAGAAAATTACCGCTTATTTAAATGATATGGGGATAAATCCTTGCGAAATTGACCGCATATTGGTTACCCACGAGCATATTGACCATACCAATGGCGTAGGTATATTATCCAGAAAATTCAACATACCCATTGTTGCCAGTGAAGGCACATGGGAAGGTATGGAAATCGGTAAAATACCTGATGAAAACCGTATTGTATTTGGAAAAACACAGCCGTTGGAAATAGGAGATATAAAAATTACCCCATTTGACATCCCTCACGATGCAATGCAACCTACGGGATATGTTATGGAGTCCGAAAACAAAAGGTTTGCTGTAGCGACGGATATAGGGCATATTACGGATAGTGTCGTAAGAAACCTTGTGGGTTGTGATGCGATACTTTTGGAATCAAATTACGACGACCATATGTTGCAGACGGGACCGTATCCCATGCATCTTAAAAGACGTATTGCAGGGGCAAAGGGACATCTTGCCAACAAGGATGCAGGCACTTTGGCTACATACCTTGCAAAAAACGGAACAAAGCAAATTATGCTTGGGCATTTAAGTAATGAAAATAATTCGCCGGAAATAGCTTTTTCCGAGGTTGCAAGAGAACTTGAATTCGGAGGCTTACAGCTTGGCAAAGATATTATGCTTTCATTAGCTCCCCGCTATGATGTAAGTGAAAATATATTTAAATAAAAAGGGAATGTAAAAAAAGTCCAGACCGCAAAAAGAGGATAAAAACAAGAAATTCAAGTGATTTGTAATTTGCAAAACATCTTAATTTGGTTGAAAAATCTCATTCTATTCGATTTTTCCTATTTTTCAAATCTTTTTGCTAAGAATAAACTTCGCCTCTCGACGTACCATTGTACGCCTTCGGGTAACCCAACAAAGCCCTTAATGGCTTTGTTGGCTCAGTTTGTCCATTCTGAACATTTTTTCCTATTCCCACTAACAAAGGGACTGTAAAATTTTTTTACAGTCCCTTTGTTATCTTATAGGAAATTGCTACTTTTTGCAATTTCCTATATTACACAAAAGTGAACCTTAATCCCCCAAGATTGGGGGTTGATGCTTGCCGGTGGCAAGCGCCTATCAACGACCGTAGCGGACAGCGGAGACAGGGGGTTGA
>CAZNKU010000092.1:0-2762 GCA_964573775.1 uncultured Clostridiaceae bacterium
GAAACCGCTAAAATAGGGCATTTTTCAACCTCTATTGCACTACATTTTACCCCATAAATGAGAAAAAGCACATCACACTATAAATGTGATATGCTTAACTCTCTGCAACCCTTTGACAGACCGTCAATACTTATGCTGTTTTATTGAGGACTGTCATAAAAAGTGTTCCTTTTTATGGCGCGCCGAGAGGGATTCGAACCCCCGACCGTTCGGTTCGTAGCCGAATACTCTATCCAGCTGAGCTACCGGCGCATACTACTGTGTGAAACAGACAGCTTAATAATAATAACACATTATTTTGTAAAAATCAAGCTTTTTTTAAAATTTTTTTAATTAATGTTTTTTCTGTTGAAAAAATTTATATTTTATTGTAAAATATAATATGTAGTGTAAAATAAGGAGTTTTATTTGATTATGTATAATATATACTTTGATAACGGAGCTACAACCAAGGTTGAAAAAAGTGTTGCTGATGTGATGTATGATGTATTGACATTGTCGTACGGTAACCCATCTTCCTTACATTCTAAGGGCTTAGAAGCTGAACATATAGTTAAAGATTCAAGAAAGATAATTGCCGATAAAATCAAGGCGAGTGCAGATGAAATTTATTTTACTGCAAGCGGTTCTGAATCAAACAACCTTGCAATTTTAGGAGCGGCTGATTTATTCAGATTTAAAGGCGAAATAATTACCTCTAAGATTGAACATAAATGTGTTCTGGAATGTATGAAGCGACTTGAAAACATTGGCTTTAAAGTACATTATTTAGATGTAGATGAAAATGGTGTAATTAATATTAAACAACTTGAAGGTCTGGTTAATGACAGAACTCAGCTTGTAAGCATTATGCATGTTAATAATGAATGCGGAAGCATTCAACCTGTAAAGGACATATATAATGTTATTAAAAACAAAAATCCTGATACTATTTTTCACACCGATAATATCCAGGGGTTTTGTAAGATAGATATTTCTTTTGAATATTGCGATATGATGAGTATTTCTGCACATAAAATCCATGGACCTAAAGGTATAGGTGCCTTGTACGTGAAAAAGGGCATAAGACTTTCTCCTGTAATATACGGAGGAGGGCAGGAAAAAGGTCTGCGTGGTGGTACAGAAAATGTACCTGCAATTGCAGGATTTGGAAAAGCTGTTGAAATATATGAGAAAAATAATAATTTGATTGAGATAAAAAAACATATTATAAACAGAATTACAAGTGAAATTCCTAAAATATATATCAACGGTGATGTTGATAATTCATCACCTTATATTTTAAATATTGCAATGATTGGTTTAAGATCGGAAATAATTTTGCATTCTTTAGAACAAAGAGGCATATATGTTTCTTCGGGTTCTGCATGTTCATCCAATAAACCGTCACCAAGCCATGTTCTTGTTGCAATGGGATATAAACCTGAAAGGGTAGACAGCAGTATTCGTATAAGCTTTAATAATGAAAACACAATGGAAGAGGCAGACGCCTTTTGTGATGCACTTGCAGAAATTGCCAGTATTAACAAAAAAATAAGGAGATTGTAATGGATAAAATAATTCTTTTAAAATACGGCGAAATAATTTTAAAAGGTCTTAACAGGCCACGTTTCGAAAAAATACTTGTTGAAAATATTTCACAGTATATAGACAAAACAAAAGTTAAAGTATGGAGAGCGCAGGCTACAATTTATGTAGAACCTTTAACTGATGATATAGATATGCAGGGATTGGCTGTTAAGCTGTCAAAAGTTTTTGGTATTGTTGCCGTTGCACTTGCGGATGTTGTACCAAAGGATATCAACGCTATTTGCGAAAAAGCAGCAGAAGTTGCATCCCGTACAAAAGGTAATACTTTTAAGGTTGAGGCAAAGAGAGCAGATAAAAAATTCCCTTTTAAATCTCCCGAAATCTGTATGCAGGCAGGTGGATGTGTACTTTCTAAAAATCATCATCTTAAGGTTGATGTGCATAATCCTGACTTTATAATCAATGTTGAAATAAGAGATTTTGCTGCATATATTTATTCTGAGAAAATACATGGCGTAGGGGGTATGCCAATTGGTACAAACGGTAAAGCAACATTGTTGTTATCAGGTGGTATAGACAGTCCTGTTGCGGGATATATGATTGCCAAACGTGGTGTAGAACTAAATGCTGTTCATTTTTACAGCTATCCCTACACAAGTGAACGTGCGAAAGAAAAAGTACTTGATTTGGCACAGATACTTGCAGATTATTGCGGAGAAATAAAGGTTCATGTAGTTCCTTTTACAGAAATACAACTTGCTATAAATGAAAAATGTCCTGAAGAACAGTTGACAGTAATTATGCGCAGAATAATGATGCAGATTGCTGATAAAATAGCATCTGATACAGGCTCTTATGCTATAATTACCGGTGAAAGTATAGGACAGGTTGCATCCCAGACTATTCAGGCATTAGCTGTTACAAATGCTGTTGTTAATATGCCGGTTTTCAGACCCCTTATAGGTATGGATAAGGATGAAATTATACAGATTTCACGAAAAATCGGTACTTTCGAAACTTCAATATTACCATACGAAGATTGTTGTACTGTATTTACGCCAAAGCATCCTACAACCAAGCCTAATATTGAGCGTATTATGCAAAGTGAAAGCAAACTTGATATTGAACCGATGATTAAAACTGCAATAGAAAACACAGAAATTGTAACATTACACAGAACTTTAAGTGAAAATGTAACCGCAACCAAAAGCAAACAAAAATCATCATAAAGC
>CAZNKU010000093.1:0-2722 GCA_964573775.1 uncultured Clostridiaceae bacterium
AAAACCTAATCTTACGATTCTTGAGCCTGCATCAGATTCTGCAGATTTATTTGAAATTCTTTCGTGTGACAAAGTACCGTCCACAACCATTTTTTCAAATTCACCCTGCATTGCCTCGGAAAACACCCTTGTTTCTGCCATAGTCCTTGCATAGTTGCTCACATATTGCCTTTTACCTGTTTTCTTTGGCACCTTAACATCTTCAACCTGCGGTATTTCACCCGGTTTAATGCTTTTGTATTTATCAATCAAACTGCGATACATTTCACCGTAATGTGCCTCAAAGTCTGCAAGTGCACTGTCTATATCATTTTGGGATGCGAAGGAATATTGCTCATTACCATTACTTTTTGCAAACGCTTTTTCAAAAGCAAGTTGCATTTCTGTTTTTTCAGTAGATGTGGAATTATTTTTTGTATTTTGCATATAATTACTATTGACACCAGTATTTTTTTGTGATACTATGTCATTAGAGAATTGATAATTGGTTTGTCCTAACGGCAATTGGAGCCTATTGAGAGTCAACCAATTATTGATTCTTTTTTTATTTTTATCAATATACAAAATATTGCTATTGTTAATTAGATTTTGTACATTATCTTTCCCGTAAGCACTTGCAATTTTAATTTCATCAAGAATAATTTCTCCCTTTCTATTTGTTGGTTCTAATTCCAATACTGCAAGCACAGGCTTGTTATTTAAATCATATACTTCACCAAGTATTGTCAAGCGGCTTTGTTTTTGCAATGAATCCATAATAATAACGGGATTTTCAATAATCTCTGGAACTTGTTTTATAATTTTATCATTCAAATTATGTTCTTCTTTTATCTTTTTTATTTTTTTAGTATCCCATTTTATTTTTTTATCATCTATGCCAATTGATTTTAATGCTTCCGATGTTCTTCCAACCTCTAAAGTTGTATCGTAAGACGCACCTCTCGCTATCCATTTATCATATTCACTATAGAATGAATTGAATATTGAATATTTACCATCAGCAGTCTTAACACCCTTCCTCTTAACCTCATCAAGTGCCAATCTGTACTTACGCTGTGCGGATGCAAGCTCATCAAGTTCAAAGGTGTTGCCAAACTTCTTTTTGATGTTGTATATAAGTTCGTTAATAACATCAAGTATTTTTTGACCTAATGTGTAGTTTTTACCTACAATGCTGCCTGCATCATCGGCAAATATGTACTTGCCAACATTTTCAGCAATAATCTCCGCCCTTGCCTTTTCGGATGTAAGCTCGATACCATTCTTTTTGTATTCGGCAATTTTAGCTTCAGCATCTGCATCTAATCTTGCAGTGTCATCACCGTATATTTCTTTTACAACATAGTCGAAAATGGCATTGTATTTTTTTGTTCCCTCTATACCGTGTGTAAGCTCGTGAAGAACTACTGCATTAAACACATCTGCTTTGGTAGCATTTTCCGAAACAATTATTTTTTTGCCGTCAAATAACCCTCTGAAGTTAGTATCAAGTTTTCCATCAACATATCTGTTGCCGAAAACTATATCAATGCCCGAACGGACCTTTACAGCCTTTACGGTTTTTTCAAGTTCTGCAGGTACTTTATTTGTAACCTCAACACGAATGTCTGAACTCTCAACCTTATTGTCAGCATAATACCCTTTGTATCTTTCCTGGATATACTCTTCGGGAATACCGGGAAAACGTTTTTCAACTTCCGCCTTGTATTCTTCGTATGTTGGGATGTCCTTCTGCATATACTCATTCTTGACACCAGTTTCAGGTTGTGGTATATTATCTTTAGAAGGAGTATTTGCAGAGGGCGTTTCGGACGTTTCTTTGGGGGCTTGACCATCAGAGACCTGCATTGCTCCTTTTTTATTTATATATGCTGTTACAACATTGAGTGTTTTTGCTTTTGTAACCGGAACTGCTTCAACAACATAAAACGTTCCATTTATTTTTTTGGAATATACTATTGTGTCAGCAAGCCCTGTTTTTCCGTTTTCTTTTACTGTTGTGTATCTGCTTGATTTTCCTCCATAAACAACATTATCATAATTTTCCAAAACATACTGAATTTTTTCCCAGTCGGATATATTTGACATACTGTTATCTGCTTTTCCTTTAATGTTACCAAACCCATGTCTTTTTGCAGTATGTATTACAGCACCATTGTCAAACGCAACTTTGTACCCACTCACATCAACACCAAGAATATCCTTTATATCATCAACTGCACGTTCCTTTACGGCATTAAGATAAATTTTTTCTTTAGTATTGCTATCTCCACTCATCACTCTTTCAACGAAATTGCTTATTTTGGGATTTGAATAATTAACATAATCTTTAATAACCGTTTGCATATCGTAAGGATAGTCTTTGTACTTTTTTTCAAATTCAATATTTGTTTCTTCGTGCCCATCCATAGTTGATTGTATATTTTTAGCAGTTTCAACCTTTGTATTCTGCATCCCCTCATACTCTGCCTTTAATGTCTGTGCTGAACTGTCTACAACATTTTTGAACTTTTGCCCGTAGTCAGCAAGCTTACCGCCTAAGGGTGCTTTGCCGAAGTAGTTGTTTTCCAAAGTCTTTGGATTTATGCCTGTCAGCTTTTCACCTATAACCTCGGAATACCCTCTTACAAAGTCATTTGTTATTATGTTTTCGGGGTTGTCTGCTAATGCCTTTAAGTTTATTTCCAAAAGCTTACCGTTATCAACATCTATGCCGAACTGA
>CAZNKU010000094.1:0-2671 GCA_964573775.1 uncultured Clostridiaceae bacterium
AAGGATTGCCTGCCTCGTCGGCAAATTCATGAAAGTTTGTGAAATCCCCCAAAGCTGATGCACGTATGTCGCTGTCCTTTACTCCTACTATTCTGTTGTTGTATACAACGCCGTATTTAATGGGAGGTATACTGTCGCTCTCTCCCACAAAAAACCAATCAAATCTATCGACCGCATATGCCATATCCTCTTGCAATTTAACCAAACCCACACTAGACAGCTCTGATGGAAAGTACATATAATATAAAACAACCTTCATATAATCCCCATCTTTAAATGTGATTTTTTCAGGTATTTTAAAAACATACTCATTAACCCTTTTGGATATTGTGAGTTCACAATACAGAGATTCTGACTTAACTGTTTCCTCATCTCCTATTGCAATACTTTGTGACCCATCAAACTTATCCGCCATACCGCCCATTTTGTTATTTCCATCTTTATCAAAAAGATAAATACACAAATATGTCGTAAACCAGGTTTTTGTTCCGCCATTTGGAAATTCATAAGCAGACAGATTTAATTTTCCCCTGTTATTTAATATAATTTCTTCCATTTCAAAATCCGTAATCAAGGATGGTTCACTTGTGTACCTTATTAATCTGCGGTCCATCTTAGCTTGTGAAACATCAAAATTTATGTCATTTTTTTGTTCATGGAATACACTGTCGTCTGCAACATAATTCATGCTTGGATAAAAAACCGAAACATTATCGTAATTATTGGTACAACATGTTTTTCTGGAAACCATATTTACAAGTTCATTATTATCATTCGTATATTGAAGATTTGTTTTCACACCGTTTTCCACATAGCATAAACTATCTGACGAATCTATGTAGTAAACCTTGCCGTTCTCAACCTTGTAAATTCTCTTTATTTCTTGCTCATCAATAAGCTTTTCTCTGGGCTTTCGGGGACTTGCATAAGGGTAGTTTTCAGATGCCATGTTTTTGCAGTCTGCCATTTCACCGTCATACTGACTGCCCTTTATTTTATTTACCCCACGCCAGCTTGTAATATCAAAACCAAAGGTTGAAACTGCAGGCAAAGGCTTGCTCTCATAAGGTATTGCCATATAATCACTCCTTTCGTCGTTTTAATGTAGAATGCAGAATGAAGAATGAAGAATTATAGTTGAAATGCTCTGCATTTCTTAATTCAAAAGCAAGCAAAGCTTGCTGTCCTTAACTCTGCACTCTGCACTCTTAATTCTGCATTAAAAACGTATTCTCCGTTTTACAGCCTTTATTTTGTCATCATACAATGAAAGGTATCTGTTCCATTCATCCATAAGTATTTGTGCAAGCTGTACATCATCGGTTTTTACAAGCTGATATCCTATGTATGCAGGTATTGCCACGTGAGTATGCTCTGAAACCTCGTATTCGTAAGTTTCCAATTCTTCGTCACTCATCTTCGTAAGGTCTTTTGGTAATGCAAAGTAGTATAAAACAAACTTGCCTGTATCGTTAATTACAATAAAATTATCCTCCGCAATAAGATAGTCAATTCCCCTAAGTTCATCATTTGCATCAACCAATCCCTGCAAAGCCACTCTGTAAAAATCATCAGGCAGCTTTGTTTTAAAAGGTGCTTTTTCAACCTCAATGTCAAGCTTTCTTACAATGTGCGTACCGTATTTTGCAATGTACATCTGTGCCTCGTTTGCAAGTACAGGGAACAGCTTGCTTTCATAATCAGAACTTTCACTGTCGGTCTTTAAAAAAGCTATATCAAGACTTTGTTTGTAAGTCATAAATTTCACCACCATATTTAAAAATAGGCGGTATTCATTTAAAAATACCGCCACAAATTTAAATTACTGCATTATGCAGATTTCTTAACTTTGAATACTGATAGTTCCTTAGGTCTTACAATCTTAGCACCAAATGTATTAAGACCTTTTACAGCATCTTCAAAGCTTGACTCCGGTCTATATGCTTCAACCTTGTCAATACCTGATGCAAAGGCAATGGCATCGTGTGTACGTACCATACAGTAGTAGGCACCGTCATCGTCAACATGCAGGTTGTTGGAAGGTCTTACATAACAACCGTCGTACATAGAAATAATGCCTCTTTCCAAAAGCTTGTCGTTGTTGGTTTTAAGCTCAATAAGATTTTCCTTAAAGATGTTGTACATAAACCATGGAAGCTCAATAACAACCTCCATATTAGTAGGCACATCATTTTCACGAAGTGCAAGTACAGCCGCATCAATGGCCGCTTTTGCAGCTTTTGACGTAGTTATCGCACCTGCCTCCGTAATGTCATCTGCCTGTGCAGCCAAAGAACCTACGAATTTATCTCTTATAACCGCAAATTCTCGCGCGGCATTTGTTAAGTTGGTTTCCATAATGCCATTAATTGTTTGTGCCTTGTCAACATCATCAATACCAACATTGAAGTATTTAGCTTCGGTAATCTTTAGGTACTGTGATTCATCAGCAGGCTTTTCAGGAGAGTTAATAGCTGTGCCCGGTTCATAGTCACCGATAGTAGGAACAGCAAGACCTAAAATCTTTACCTGCTCACCTTTCTTTGCCTCCCCTTCAAACTTGGTATTACACCAGTCCGCAAGTGTGCAAAGTCGCTCTAATTCCATCTGTATGTGTTTTGACCAAAAGGTCGGTTTAAAATTCTGATAACTCATTTAAAATTCCTCCTTA
>CAZNKU010000095.1:0-2657 GCA_964573775.1 uncultured Clostridiaceae bacterium
GCCTGTTGTAAACAAGTCACCCTGACGTGCATTCTTTTCATGAAGCTTCATTGGACCGTAATCGAATTTCATCAAAGCAATAGCTATAATAAACACAAGTGTTAATAGTGAATAAAAGTTGTAAGGGATAGCCTTTACAAACAATGAAAGACCCTGACCTTCAGGAGCAAATTCTGATACTGCAGCAGCCCAAGAAGAAATAGGAGCAATCATACATATCGGAGCAGCTGTTGCATCTATAAGGTAAGCAAGCTTTGCTCTTGAAATTTTATGTGCATCTGTTACAGGCTTCATAACTGTACCAACTGTTAAGCAGTTAAAGTAGTCGTCAATGAAAATAAGTACACCAAGTACAAATGTTGCAAGCATAGCACCTGTACGTGATTTGATATGTGTCTTTGCCCATTCACCAAATGCCTGGCTACCGCCGGATTTGTTGATAAGAGCAACCAATACACCAAGCAGTACAAGGAATAAGAATATACCTGCAAGGTCTGATACTGCACCTATAAGACCGTTGTTTACAACTGCATCAACTGTTTTGATAGGTGAGAAATTAGTTGCGAATAAACCTCCAATAACAATACCTACAAAAAGTGAACTGTAAACCTCTTTTGTGATTAGTGCCAGCCCGATAGCTACAACCGGTGGGATAAGTGCCCAAAATGTAGCGAACATTTTACTGACTGGTTCTTCTGCCCCGGTATCAGCACCGCAAATAACCGGTACCATCATTATACCGATTACAAGTAGAGCTGTAACCAAAGCAAAGATTTTCTTTGATTTCAACATATAAACATCCTCTCATTAAATTTATATACGCCATAATAATAACATAAATGTGTGTTTTTTGCAATGGTTATTTAAAAAAAGACGGTCATAAAATTGACCGTCTTGAAAAAATTAGAAATTAAAGTAGTTTTTAGCGTTGTCGTAACAAATACCCTTAACAATAACTTCAAGAGTTTTCATATCTGCAGGATATTCGCCTGCATCTACCCAACTGCCAAGAAGGTTACACATAATGCGTCTGAAATATTCGTGACGAGTGTAGGATACAAAGCTTCTTGAGTCAGTAAGCATACCAACAAATCTGCTTATCATACCAAGGTTTGCAAGAGCCTTCATCTGTTCAACCATACCGTCTCTCTGGTCGTTGAACCACCAACCTGAACCAAACTGTATTTTACCTGCTGTAGGGCCTTTCTGGAAGTTGCCAAGCATTGTTCCAAGCACATAGTTATCCTTTGGATTTAATGTGTAAAGAATTGTTTTTGGCAAGCAATCGTCCATTTCAAGGTTGTCCATAAACTTTGAAAGAGGTTCAGCAATGCAAAGGTCGTTTATTGAATCCCAACCTGTATCGGGGCCCATTTTTTTGTACATCTTTGTGTTGTTGTTTCTAAGTGCACCGATATGTAACTGCATAGCCCAGTCAAATTTAACATAAAGCTTTGCACAATGTTTTAAAACTGCTGTTTTGAATACGTCAGCTTCTTCTTTTGTAAGTTCGCCGCCTGCCATTTTTTTGTTGAATACTGCTTCAGGGTCACCTATTGCAAATGGGATATATTCCATAGCGTGGTCTGATACTTTACAGCCTACCTCGTTGAAGTATTCAATTCTTGATGTCATCCAGTCCAAAAATTCGGAATATGACTTAACACCTGTTTTTTCTATGTAAGGAATGAAGGTTTCTTTTTCAATATTTGTTGCCATATCAGGTCTGAATGTAGGAAGAATCTTTGTTGGGAAGTCTTTTAACTGCTTGTGATATTCAAGGTCATCAGCAGGGTCATCTGTTGTGCAGATAACTGCAACATTTGATCTTTTAATAAGCTCCTGAGCACGGAAATCTTCTCTTGCAAGCATTTCATTACATTTGTTCCATATTTCTTCACAGTTTTCTTCACAAAGTACATCATCTATACCAAAATAATTTTTTAGCTCAAGGTGTGTCCAATGGTAGAGTGGGTTGCCTATAAGCATAGGAACTGTCTTTGCAAATGCCTTGAACTTTTCATAGTCATCAGCATCCCCTGTTATGTACTTTTCGTCAATACCGTTTGTTCTCATCTGACGCCATTTGTAATGGTCACCGCCAAGGAACAAGTCGTATGCGTTTTTGAACTGATGATTTTCTGCAATCTGCTTAATCGGCAAATGACAGTGATAGTCTATAATAGGCATATCCTTTGCAAAATCGTGATAAAGCTTTTTTGCTGTTTCGCCGTGAAGCATAAAATCGTCGTTTATAAATTTCATTTTTAACCCTCCAATTTCTTAATAAATTAATTATAGCAAACATTCTGTTGTGTTGCAAGATAAATTTGCCATTTTTTAAGCAAAATATTTGTTGACAACAATAGAGGTAAATTCATAATTAACATAATAACAAATTAAGAAAGGTCTTGTATTTACAATACCTGTAATTTATTGAAATTTTATGAATATAATTAATAATTGCAGGAAAAGATAGTAAATATCCTATATTTTCTAAAAAAAGTAAATTTTTTTAAAAAAACTATTGACAAAATAGTCATAAACATATATAATAATAAAGGTCCGCTGATGAGAACCAGTGACAATAAGCACATTATTGTGCGGGTGTAGTTCAATGGTAGAATCTCAGCCTTCCAAGCTGATTGTGTGGGTTC
>CAZNKU010000096.1:0-2488 GCA_964573775.1 uncultured Clostridiaceae bacterium
GCCTAATTAAAGGCAGTCGTTCTCCCGGTGCAGACCGCGGCACCGGAGAGGGCGTCATTTATGCGGTGAACGTGAGTATATAAAGCTTTGAATATACCATGAATAATGAAGCTACCCGACGGCATCGGTTGCTTATGACTTGTGCCGGAGGGGAATTTTAATCATAAGCTACGCCCGTAGAAGCCTTGACGGATAGACTTTCGGACAGGGGTTCAACTCCCCTCAGCTCCACCAGAAAAAGCGACAAGTTTCGACTTGTCGTTTTTTCAGTTATATTTGCCTTACGGCAAGTGATATTGCTACGCAGTTTTATTTGGCTTATGCCAAGTGGTATTGTGCTTCGCACAGTTTAAAGGCAAATATAATATAACTGCAAACAAAGTTTGCAATAACACTTTTGCTTTAGTAAAAATATCACTCCAACGAAGTTGTAATATCACCAAAACATACCTGCATCTATTATGAACGTGAAAGCCATCAAAAAAGACATAACTCCAGTTATGTCTTTTTTGATTTTGTGAACGGAAAATTAAGAAATATGGCTGTGATTTACATTATGAATTTTTTAATATTGCACAATAAAACTAAATCTGCTATAATATACACGAGGTGACTTTTATGGAAAACTTTATAAATTTAGATAAAAATATGATTGTAAATACAACTATCGGTGATGTAGATGTTACATGGTATGATGTAAGGAAATCACCATTTAAAATACACGGATTATACAAACCTGAAACGGAGCCATTTTTCCATCGTCTGCCTTTAGATGTTGCGGCGGCAACAAGTAAAAAGGTAGAAATGTTTCATCGGAAATGTGCAGGTGGTCGAGTACGTTTTTCTACGGATTCACCCTATATTGCTATACGTGCAAAGTATCGTGCAGTAAGTCGTTCGCCACGTCTTGGGCTTGTAGCCACAGCAGGCTTTGATCTTTATATTGACAATGAATTCGGCAGTCGCTTTGTAAAAGAATTCAGTACGCCCGATGATATGGTAGATAGTTATGAACAGATTATTCATCTCGACAAAGGTGTAATGCGTTCCTTTACAATAAATATGCCTGCCCTTTCCGCTGTTGAATCATTGGAAATCGGGCTTAAACCTGATTCAGTTATTAAGGAAGCAATTCCTTACCGCGATATAAAGCCAATTGTTTTTTACGGTTCATCAATAGTTCACGGTACAGCGGCAAGTCGCCCGGGCAATAGTTATCCGTCAATTATTTCACGTAATTTAAATATTGACTACAGAAATATGGGTTTTTCAGGGAGTGCAAAAGGCGAGCCTGTACTTGCCAGGTGGATGGCAACTTTGCCTATGAGTGTGTTTGTGTGTGATTACGACCACAATGCTCCAACTGTTGAACACCTTGAAGAAACTCACTATGCTATGTATGAAATAATAAGGGAGAAAAATCCAAACCTTCCTTATATAATGATAACACGTCCAAACTATTGGACAGCCTTTGCCAAAAGTGAAGAAGTTCTTGCACGCAGAGATGTGGTTATGTCTTCATATTTAAAAGCACGTCAAAACGGTGACAAAAATGTGTGGTTTATAGACGGTATGAGTTTTTTTGCAGATGTACATCAGAACGAGTATGTTCTTGACGGTACTCATCCTCTGGATGCAGGCTTTATCCGTATGGCAGAAAGTATCGGTACATTTATACGCCACATTCTTGAAAAAGATTTATAATACACAATTCGACAAAAACTATTGAACAAACAGTAAAATTATGGTATAATGATAATTAGTTTAATGCAAAAGGAGATATTGTTATGCCCGAGAATATGACAGTTGAGGAATTTAACAGTAAAATCAAAAAGATTCTTATTACCGAAGATGAAATAAAAGCGGCTATTAAAAAAGCTGGGGAGGAAATAAGCAGTACATACGATGGACGTCCTATCTTGCTTGTAAGTATATTAAACGGTGCCTTTGTTTTTATGGCAGACCTTTGCCGTGCAATTACCGTACCCTGTGAAATTGCATTTATGTGTGCAAAAAGCTATTATAAAGGTACAGTTTCCAGCGGTGTTGTTCAGATTACTATGGACATTGAACAGGATATCAGCAACTATCATGTTATAATTGTAGAGGATATTGTGGATACAGGCAGAACACTTAACGACGTTGTAAAGCTTTTGAAGGCACGTAATCCGCTTTCGCTTCGTGTAGTTACACTTTTGGACAAGCCTTCAAGAAGAATTGTTGATTTTAAGCCTGATATGTCATTGTTCACAATTCCGGATTTCTTTGTTATAGGCTACGGTCTTGATTGCGGAGAATATTACCGCAACCTTCCGTATATAGCTGAATATGATAATGGGGAAGTATAATAAGCAATTTATTCAACCTGCACAGGCTAGTGCAGGTTGTTTTTTGTCGGCAAAAAATGCTTTTTGAAAAAAATTACAAAAAAATGAAAAAAAGTGTTGACAAAGGAAAAAAGATGTGATAATATATAAAAGTCGCACGG
>CAZNKU010000097.1:0-2400 GCA_964573775.1 uncultured Clostridiaceae bacterium
GTTTATTTATGAATTTTTAAAATAGCTGAAATCATAAATTAATAGCTGAAATCATAAATCTTGGTCTAAAATGCCAAAAATTACATAAATTTATTGTGCAAAACCCACTAAAATCCAAAAAAATTTTGTGCACTAAAAGAATTTACTTTTAAATTTTTAAATGTTATCATAAATTATAATCAAAGTTATCTTTATACAAAATTTGAAATCGTGCAAAAAATTCAAAGGAATTTTTGAAAAAGCCGAAAGCAAAGGGTATATACCCTTTCTTATGTATTACATACATAAGAAAGGGTATATACCCTTTCTTATGTATTACATACATAAGAAACATCTCCAGAAGATAATATTTTTTGGAATGCCTGAAAGGCATTATTAAAACTTAGTAATTTTTATATAGGAGGAATATAAATGATGAAAACATTTAAAAAAGCCATTGCTGTAATGCTTACTTTCGTATTTGTAGCAAGCATTTTACCTCTTGGTGTTTTGGCTGATGATGTAACAATACGGTACAGCTCAACGAATCCTGTGATGATAGCCGGAACAATGTATGGATATGGAACAAGCTCAGATGTTGATCAATATAGCAATGTCATGCTATCAAGTACACCTACAGCCAGAACCAGCTCGGGCTCAAACAATCGAATTGCATTTTTTCAATATGATATATCAGACTATATGAGATATCTGACAAGTGACACAGCAATTGATTTTGGAATATATCATGGTAAAAGTGGTGGAGGATATGTACAATCAGGATATAAACTTTATATTGTAAAAGGCGAGCATGTAGATGAAACCGGTGGAACTCCGCAATCGAAAATGTCAATGAAATATGCGTATACCGAATTAGGCATCGTAACAAAATCCGGTTCAGCTTCTTCTGTTAAGTATTCTATCAATACATCATCCGAAAATCTTATAGAGGTAGGTAGCTATACTCTCCCTGAAGGAAAGACCAAGGTTTCCGGGGCGCATATATTCGAAAATATATCTGCAGATGCTGTTAAATCTGCGGTGGGTGATAACGGCTGGATAACATTTATCATTGATGGTGGCACCAGTCTTTCGTGGTTTACTCGTGAAAGTGATAGTACATATTTATATATAAACTACGATGCCAACTCAGTTAGTGATCAGGACTATTTAGATGAAATTGTTGATAATGTTCAGTGGTCTGATTTATCTGATGATGAAATTACATCAGTTGTTAATCAGCTGGCAACAGAGTATCGTGGCACAAATATTGAATGGTCATCCGAGCCTGCTGAAGTTATAAATTCGGATGGGACAATAAACTTTAAATTTGTTGAACAGGAAGCTGTGTTAACAGCGAATTTCTCATATACAGGTGCCAATGGACAAATCGTTACAGCTTCAAAGAAATTTGATGTTACAATTGCAAAGAAGCCTCAGAAGACGGAGAAAATATATTTTAAAAATGCAGCAAATACCAGAGATAATTCCGAGGGAACTTTTATCAGCTTATATCAGGGTAATTCATCGTATCTTAATGCTGTTCAGGTAAGACATGGTGGCGCCAGCAATATGCTGTATGGATATTTCCAGGCGGATTTAAGCGGTTTTGAAGAAATTTTGCAGCGTCCTTCCACAAAAATCACCTTTGATTTAGAATGTGGTGGAGGCAGTGCCAACTATCCGTCTATTGACTATCAGTTAGTATTGTTCCCTGACATAATGGATGACTATGATCATAAATCAATAAATCATGCTTATGCGTATAAACATGGCATGCAGAATGCATCTAACGGTGTAGTTCTCCACACAAACAGTGATGGAAGCACTCCTTCTAAAGAGCCTATAAGCCTTGAATTGGACCCTCAGATATACATAAACGCCTTAAATACAGGTATTGATGGAATACTTACATTTGGTATTCTCCCATTACCTTCAACAACTAAAACAGGATACTTCTTCCCGTTGAGAGATGCATCAGGAATAACCATCTCATATTATGATGAAGAAGTAGATGATGAAAGCTACTTTGCAGACCTTGAAAAAGGATTTGCGTGGGAAAAGATTACATCAGATGGTCAGGAAGCTCTTGTAAATAAACTTCCTAAATACTATAAAGGTGCAAATATTGTATGGTCATCAGGTGAGGGTGTTATTACATCATCCGGTGAACTTATTCCAAGTGATGGTCAGCTTGTAAATGACACACTCACAGCAACTGTAAGCTATAAAGGTTATAGCTTCACAAAAACATTTGATGTTACTGTGTGTGATGGTAAAGTTACCTTGGGTGCTCCTGGTCTCACAGTTGCAGATGGCAAGGCTACAGCAAGTGTGGTTGTTACCAACGGTACTGACAAAACAGCTAAATATAATTTGTATCTTGCTGTATATACCGACACTGAAATGACAGAGCTTGTG
>CAZNKU010000098.1:0-2375 GCA_964573775.1 uncultured Clostridiaceae bacterium
ACCAAGTGATGGTTCAACAACATAAGGAATGTATCTCTTATTTGTGTCAACAGGGTCAATGTATTCCATAGATTCGCCTGATGTATTAGCGTGCTGAGTAAGGTCATAATCCGTTCTGTCTGCAATACCCCAAAGCTCACCCCAACCGAATGGGAACATAAATTCAAAGTCTGTTGTTGCCTTTGAATAGAAAGCAAGTTCTTCAGGTGAATGGTCACGAAGTCTTAGATTTTCTTCTTTAATATTAAGTGAAAGCAACCATTCTTTGCAGAAGCTTCTCCAATATTCAAACCATTCAAGGTCTGTACCAGGTTCGCAGAAGAATTCAAGCTCCATCTGTTCAAATTCTCTTGTACGGAATGTAAAGTTACCCGGTGTAATTTCGTTACGGAATGATTTACCAATCTGTGCAACACCGAAAGGAACTTTCTTACGGCTTGTACGTTGAATATTTTTGAAGTTTACGAAAATACCCTGAGCAGTTTCAGGTCTTAAGTAAATTTCACTTGAACTGTCTTCTGTAACACCCTGGAATGTTTTGAACATAAGGTTGAATTTTCTGATGTCTGTAAAGTTAAGCTTGCCGCAGTCAGGGCATACGATGTTATTTGTCTTGATGTATTCAATCATCTGTTCGTTTGTCCAACCGTCTGCAACTGTACCGTCAAAATCTTCAATCAATTTATCTGCACGGTGACGTGTCTTACATTCCTTACAGTCAATAAGTGGGTCTGAAAAACCACCTACATGGCCTGATGCAACCCATGTTGTAGGATTCATAAGTATAGCGGAGTCAAGACCTACGTTATATGGTGATTCCTGAACGAATTTTTTCCACCATGCTTTTTTTACGTTGTTTTTAAGTTCAACACCCAAAGGACCGTAATCCCATGTGTTTGCAAGGCCACCGTAAATTTCAGAGCCCGGGTAAACAAAGCCTCTTTGTTTACAAAGGGATACGATTTGCTCCATTGTTTTTTCCTGATTTAACATAATTCTCTCCTATCCGCCGCCGGCTGCGGCAAAAAATTTGAGGTTTTCTTTCATAAAAAAGATTTACCTAGTATACTATATAATACCTTATAATTACTGTTTTTGTCAATAGTTGGGGGATTTTAAATGAAAAACGTAATAAGTGCAGCAATGGTTTTAACCGGCACATTTATAGGTGCAGGCTTTGCGTCCGGGCAGGAAATTATGCAATATTTTGGAGTGTTTGGTAAATTTGGTATAGTTGGAGTTTTGATAAGTTGTATACTTCTTGGTGCTTTTACATATTGCACTGCAGACAACATCAGCTGCCTTGGTGAAAAGAGTTATGTTGAACAAATATGCAAATTCAGGTGTGTTAATTGGCTTTTTAATTGCTACATGCTACTAATATTTTGCACAATGATAACTGCTTTCGGTGAAAGTTTGAATCAGGCATTTGATTTTCCAAAAATATACGGGGTTATTTTAATTGATGCTGTCACAATAATAATATTGTATTTCGGTGCAGACGGTTTAATAAAACTTAATTCAGCAGTGACACCGCTTATTATATTAGGTATAGTTTTTGTTTTCTGTATAAAAAATACAACAGAAGTTTTTTCATACAATAATTTTGTAACCTCGGGGATAATCTATACATCATATAATGTAATTTCTCTGCCATTTGTTATGGTTGGTATTAAAAATATTTTGTCATCAAAGAAAAATATAATGTTGTGTACAACTGTTTTTTGCGGAATAATATTTGTTCTTGCACTTTGTATTCTCTGTATTTTAAAGGGTGTTGATACAACATCAGCTATTCCGCTTTTAAATGCCGTATCAGAGGATTATGCTCTTATGTTTATTTTTGTGCTTGCAATGGCTATGCTTACTACGGCTGTTTCTAATGGCTATGGTTTTATAAATGCGGTTGGAATCAAAAAAAATGTATCACTGTTTTTTTTGTTTGTATTTTCGCTTTTGTTTTCTCTTTTCAGCTTTGGGTTTATAGTCAGATATTTGTACAGTTTTTTCGGATATATGGGGCTGTATATATTATTGACAAATTTTAATATCTTTTTAAAAAACAGAGAAAAACCTCGAAAAATAAAGAAAAAATATAATAATTATAAATAATCGTTAATAAACGGTCATAATTGGAATTGATAAGTAAGTAGGTTTTGTGTATAATATAATCCGTTGCCAATAAATTCGGGGTTTAGCGCAGTTTGGTAGCGCACCTGGTTTGGGACCAGGGGGCCACAGGTTCAAATCCTGTAACCCCGACCACTTTTTTAAAAAGTGTTGACAAGTGTCAGTTTATGTGGTATACTTTTTTAAGTGTTGTGCTGGTGTAGCTCAATTGGCAGAGCAGCTGATTTGTAATCAGCAGGTTGCGG
>CAZNKU010000099.1:0-2107 GCA_964573775.1 uncultured Clostridiaceae bacterium
CTATCAAATATTCCACTTGTTAGGGGCTTGCCGCCCCTAATACCCTGATGCTTGCAAAAAATATATTCTTAAGGAGGAGTTTTAAATTAAAAAATCTAAAAGTCTTATTTTTACTTTATGTTATCTTTTTTCTGAACTAACAGGAATAATTTCAGATGTACTAAAAGCTGACATACTTGCAACAAAATATGATTATTAACTGGGAGGAAAAGATGAATAAGAAAATATGCAGTCTTTTAATGGCGGTATTGCTGATTTTCAATATGCCGCTTTTTTCATATACGAGCCTTGCCGAAAGCACAACTGTACGATACACATCAAATCCTGATTCATATTATGAACTAAGTGTACCCGCTGTTATGGCTCCGGGTGATTATGCCACTATAACAGTTACAGGAAAGTGGGGTTCTTCAAAGCAAATCAGTGTTACTGCAGATGAAAGTGTAACGCTTGCTAATGATACTGATGATGAAGAAATTACACTTCCGATATATTTTGAAGGAATATTGGAAGCCGGAAGTGATTCATCTGAGGTAAGTGCATCAAATGAACTTCATATAGAAGAGATTGGTGATGTTCCTTTTGGTACATGGGAAGGTATCTTTGAATATACAGTTGATTTTACTGAGATAAATATTCTCGAAGAGCATTCGGGAGTTATCCCTGTTGGCGGAACATATTATGTGAAAGCTACAGGAGAAGATTATACATCTTTAATAGGCGATTACTCTCTTGCTGAAGAAACATTGGTTGCCGGAGATGACTTTCCTGATAACATAAACGATGGTGATGTGTATGTGTATGGTGACTACGAATACAGATACAATTCCGGATATGAAGTTGGTTGGTTTGATTACTATTGCAATGGTTGGGGTGTATGTGTTCTTGATACAGAAAAGACATCATATGAAAATATGCTTCTGTCTGTAAATGGAAAATATATAACCAATATGATTGGAACTTACCGATATTGTTCTAATCTAAAATATTCACCAAAATTCCCATCAACTGTAAAAGAGATGGACAGCGCATACCGTGATTGTGTTTCGCTTGTGGAAGCACCTGTTCTTCCTTTAAGTGTTACATATTTATGTGCAGCATTTGAGTTATGTCATAATCTAAAAACCGCATCTGTGATTCATGAAAATATAACCGATATATATGGAGCATTTTACGAATGTAAGCTTCTCACGGGGGCATTAGAAATTAACTCTAAGCGATTGGATAGCTACGAGTATGTAATAACTGATACAAACATAACGGAAATTACAGGTACAATTTCAGATGAGTTAAAAGCAGCAATACTTGCTACAAAGTATGCTGAATAATTTGGAGGAGAAAATGAATAAAAAAATATGCAGTATTCTTATGGCGGCATTGCTGATTTTCAGTGTGCCGCTTTTTTGTATAATGAAAACCACGCGATAGTCGCGTGGTTCAATAGAGGTTAACCGATGAACAAAAATCCTCCATTTGTGTTAAGATAGAAATGACCTGCCAGTCAAAATAATAACACAAATGGAGGATTTAAAAATGAAAAATAATGATACAAGTAGTTTAACACACACAAAATGGAATTGCAAGTACCACATAGTTTTTGCACCCAAGTATAGAAGGAAAGTTTTCTTTGAAGAAAAAAGGTTAGAAATAAGGGAAATACTACGAAAATTATGTCAGTGGAAAGGTGTCGAAATAATAGAAGGAGAAGTATGCCCAGACCACATACATATGTTAGTGAGCATCCCACCCAAAATGAGCATTTCGGGGTTTATGGGATACTTAAAAGGTAAAAGTTCGTTGTTAATATTTCAAAAGTGGGGTAATATGAAATTTGCATACCGAAATCGCGAATTTTGGTGTAAGGGATATTACGTTGATACCGTGGGCAAGGATACAAAAGCGATAAAATCATATATATCACAACAATTAAAAAGAGACCAAGAAAGCGACCAATTAAGCTTATTTGATCCACGGGACCCATTTATGGGTAGTAAATAATAATTGCGTGGCTGGCAGGCCAATATAAAGCACACTTGTGTGCAGCCAGTAAAGGATAGGGCTATGCCCGAAAATGAAATACCCCCCGTTATACGGGGGGATATTTATT
>CAZNKU010000100.1:0-2094 GCA_964573775.1 uncultured Clostridiaceae bacterium
CCCGGTCTACCTTGACAGGGGCGGATCACTTTTACATTCTGCGACAGCTCCTTTTTTCTTCTATAATGGGTATCGTATTTATACCACACAAAACTTGGGAGAAACACGAAGTCGTGTGAACTACTCGGCAATAAATTACCGAGCTTCTTGCTTCAACCATCATAGCTTAAAAGTACAAAGTACAGTAAGTCTTACATAATGTCCACAAGCGTTAGGTTTCGACAGTTCCTACCGTACCGTGGGGATATGTACTAAGCTGCAAAAGACTCAAACAGCTTTAAGCCTTCACAAAGAATGTTTTTAGCCGCATTGAGATCTCTGTCGCATATGTAGCCGCACTCGCATCTATATGTGCGCTCGTTCAATTCCAATTTGTGCAAAGCGCCGCAATTATGACATATCTGAGAGGAAGGAAACCATTTGTCTATTTTGATAAGTTTCTTTCCTCTGTCAGATAATTTATATTTAAGCATATTGAGAAACGCACCATAGCCGTTATCCATAGTCGCTTTGCCAATCCCAAAAACTTTGTTAGCGATAGCTTTCATATCAAGACTTTCGACACAAACAATATCGTACAGATTGGCTATCTCCGTAGAAAGTTTGTGAAGATTATCAAATCTTTGATTAACTATATGACTGTGGATTTTGGCAACTTTAGTTCTTTGTTTTTGATAATTTTTACATTCTGAAAGAGGCTTATCATAAATTGGATAGCGTTTATTACCGATTACTTTATAACCTGTAATATGACTTTGTTCCATTCGGGATAGCTTTTTCTGCTCTTTCAGCAGTTTTGTTAATCCCTCACGAAAGTATTTATGACTCGAACCAATATTTCCATTGGAGTCAGTATACAAACCATCGGATTTGTAATCTAAACCTATGGCGTTATTGGTATCAAGTACCCTTTCGGGAACATCAGCCTCAAACTCAAAGAGCAGCGAAGCGTAAAAGCTGCCATCTGCCTTCATAGAAACTGTAGCTGATTTAAGTGTCCAATTTTCGGGAGGCAAACGATGTATTTTTGCTTTTACGCAACCAACTTTAGGAAGTTTTATAAAGTTGGTGCCTATATCAATATTCTTTGAGTTACGAATGCGTTTGGAAGTGTAAGAAGCATCGTTTTTCTTTTTGTGAAATCTTGGGAACTTTCCTCTTTTAGCAAAGAAATTGGCAAACGCCGCAGCGAGCGAATCGTTTGCAGAAGTCAATGCGGTAGCATCGACTTCTGCGAGCCACGGAAACTCTTTTTTGAGGTCGGTGAGCCTATAATTAAATTTGTTTCTTGAACATACTTTTTCGCCTTGTTCATAAGCTTCTTTGCTAAAAGCAAGCATATAATTATAGACAAATCGAGAGTGCCCAAAAGTACGGATAAACAGATTTCGCTGTTCATCCGTAGGGTAAATCCGATATTTAATCGCCTTGTTCGATTTTTGACGCACTGCGGCACTCCTTTGTTCGTTGTTCATCAATGTATTTGGCAACAGCTTCCGAACTTGTAGTTCCTATCGACTCTACAAAATAGCTTGGGGACCAAATGTGTCTGGCACTATCATTCCAGTAGAATTTTTTCAACTCAGGATGTAATCGAAACAATCTAAAAGAACTTGTGCCTTTTAAGCATTTTACGATTACGGTGACAGATATTTTTGGCGGTGCTGAAACCAGAAGATGTATATGGTCATCCAAACCTATTTCGATATGGTCTATAGAGAACCCATTCTCTTTTGCTATATCATGCAGGAGTTGTTTTATTTCATCTTCCATTTCAGCGGTCATCCACTTATTGCGGTATTTAGTACCCCATATAATGTGGTAGTTGATATTGTACACGCATGTTCTACCATGTGTGTACTTATAATTGTTTCTTTTCATAAGATTATTATAACATATATACTTACCTTATGCAACAAAACGCAAGGGTAAAAGGGGCGTTCATCTCGGCTTTAAAAAGCCGAGATGAACGCCCCAGATTTTAAAAAAGCCTGTTTTATAAAAAACTACACAAAATTTTAGATAGCCGAGTTCTCAGTCTGTAGGTTTGTCAATGATGTGTTACACAGAAGCGAACTCGGATAAGGCTTGCTT
>CAZNKU010000101.1:0-2090 GCA_964573775.1 uncultured Clostridiaceae bacterium
GTGCAGAAACCTCGGAGCCTGCCTGTGTAAATCTGAATATGTTATCTATAAACAGAAGAACATCCTGACCTTCCTCTTCACGGAAATATTCTGCCATTGTAAGACCTGAAAGAGCAACTCTCATTCTTGCTCCCGGTGGTTCGTTCATCTGTCCGTATACCAGGGTTGTATTTGAAAGAACTCCCGATTCCATCATTTCGTTATAAAGGTCGTTACCTTCTCTTGTACGTTCACCAACACCTGTGAATACAGATAGACCGCCGTGTTCCTTTGCAATGTTGTTGATAAGCTCCATAATAAGAACTGTTTTACCAACACCTGCACCACCAAAAAGACCAATCTTACCACCCTTTGAATATGGGCAGATAAGGTCAATAACCTTTATACCTGTTTCAAGAATTTCCGTTGATGTGGAAAGTTCTGAATATTCAGGTGCAGGACGGTGAATGTCCCACTTTTCAACACCCTCCGGAGCAGGCTTGTTGTCAACAGGGTCACCAAGAACATTAAAAATTCGTCCAAGTGTCTTTCTGCCAACAGGTACACTGATAGCTTTTCCTGTATCAGTTACAGCTGTACCTCTTATAAGACCATCGGTAGATGACATAGCAATACATCTTACCGTATTGTCACCAATGTGCTGAGCTACCTCAACTGTAAGTGTTCTTTCGCCTATATTCATAACAAGTGCATTATATATGGCGGGTAGATTACCATCTTCAAAATGGATATCAACTACAGGTCCTACAACCTGTAAAACACTGCCTTTTTTCAAATCTGACATACTCTTGTCTCCTTACATGCCACTTCCGGCAACTATTTCTGTAATTTCCTGTGTAATTGCACCCTGTCTTGCGCGGTTGTATTCAAGCTTCAGGCTGTCAATCATTTCGCCTGCATTCTTGCCTGCATTATCCATAGCAAAACGTCTTGCAACTACTTCGCAGGCAAAGCCTTCTCTTGCCGCAGCAACTATCTTTCCTGCAATGTATTCTCCTATAACCGCTTCCAAAACGGTTCTTTCATCAGGCTCGTATATTATATCTGCCTTTGCTTTTTTCTCTGCTTTAGCAATGGGTAAAACCCATTCAACCTCAGGATTTTGCAACATCATTGAAACATACTTTGTAGAAACAATGCCTATCTTTTCGTACTTACCACCCTTAAATTCTTCACAAAGACGGTTTGCAAGTAAAATGGCATCCTCATAAGAATAGGTTTCCACTTTAAGTTGTGCTTTACCATATTTATCACAAGCTCTTTTACCTATTGGTATTATATCATCAGCATTCAAAGATTCAGCAAGTTTAAAGATATTTGAATTATATCCGCCTGCAAGACCTCGGTCACCTGCAACTACTATAAGGCAAACTTTACCTTCTTTCCCTTTTTGCATATACTCGCTTTTTTCGCACACCTTTGACGAAGCAAGCATTGAAACAGTATCCTCAAGGGCTATACTGTATTCACGGCTTTTGTTCATGGCAATTGTTGCACTGCGGATTTTAGCAGATGCTACAAGCCCCATAGCCTTTGTAAGATGCAAAGTGGAATCAACACTTTTTATGCGACTTTTTAAGCTTTTAATATCTACGCCCATAAAATCAACGCCTCATTTCATCAAGTGATTTTTTAAGCATTTCAATATCTTCATCGTCACAGAAATTATTTTCAAATCTTTCAAGAAGTTCAGGATAGTTTGTTTCCAAAAGTTCAAAAAGTCTTTCCTCGTACTCTGCCACCTTGCCAACGGGAACATCATTTAAATATCCGTTTACAACAGCATATACAATTGCTACCTGACAACCTACCCGTACTGGTGCATTTTTCTTTTGCTTTAACACTTCCACTATTCTCTCACCAAGTGCAAGACGCTTTTTAGTATCTTCATCAAGGTCACTTCCAAACTGTGAAAATGCCTGAAGCTCACGGTACTGAGCATACAAAAGCTTAAGCTCACCTGAAACCTTCTTCATAGCCTTAAGCTGTGCTGCACCACCAACACGGCTTACGGAAATACCGGGGTTTATAGCAGGCATAATACCTGCATGGAAAAGCTCTGTTTCAAGGAATATCTGTCCGTCTGTTAT
>CAZNKU010000102.1:0-2079 GCA_964573775.1 uncultured Clostridiaceae bacterium
ATTGAATATAATTATTAAATCAATTGCGGTAGAACAACTTTTTCGACGGTCTGAACATACTGATAAGGTATGTTCTTTTTTGTATAAGATAGCTGTGTGATAAATAGGTCACACAGCTTGCATCGTCAGGGTCAAGACCTGATGAAAGCTCGTATGCTTCACTGTTTGTGTACACGATTTTATTTATATAAAACAATCATATATTCTACAAATTCATACAATAACCTTGATTTTTTATTTTTATTGTGATATTATACTTAGTGGTTTGTTTATAAAACTAATCACAAAAAGAAACAAGAAAGGGTCTTGAAAATGAATAACGTAAAACAAAAAGGCGGTTGGCGCACAAACAAATGGATAAGAGCCGCAATTCCTGCATTGTTACTACACTGCAGTATCGGTACAGTTTATTGTTGGTCAATTTTCAGTCAGCAAATTGCTGATTACATAGGTTTTTCAAAAGGTGCAGCAGAATGGGCATTTAGCTTAGCTATCTTCTTCCTTGGTATGTCCGCAGCATTTTTAGGGAACATTGTTGAAAAGGATATACATAAGTCATCTCTTATAGCAGCTATATGCTTTGCAGCAGGTATGGCAGGTACAGGTGGATTCATCTATTACGGTGGTTTAAATCCCGGAAGCCTGGTGGCATTGATTGGTATTTATGTATGCTATGGTTTTATAATGGGTATAGGTCTTGGTACAGGTTATCTTTCACCGGTTAAAACATTAATGCTATGGTTTAAAGACAGAAAAGGTCTTGCAACAGGTCTTGCTGTTGCAGGTTTTGGTGCTGCAAAAGCTATAGCAAGTCCAATTATGGAATGGATGCTTGCAAACCTTGGTGACGGCGGAATTTATAAAATGTTTATAATTCTTGCAGTTGTATACTTTGTAATGATGTTTGTAGGTCATTTACTACTTAAAAAACCTGATGACTGGCACGAACCTCAGGGTGCTGAAAAATCAAACAGCATTATGTCAGTTATAAAATCAAAATCAATCAAAAATTACATAGGTATCTGGTTAATGTTCTACATTAACATCACTTGCGGTCTTGCACTTATTTCTCAGGAAAAAATGATTGTTAAGTGTCTTGGTCTTGCAGGCTCTGTTGCAATTATCTCAACAATTTCTGCTATTTTCAATGCAGCAGGTCGTTTAGGCTTTTCTGCATGGGGTGACAAGATGAAAGACAGAAATACAATATATAAAATGATATTTATCATTTCTATCGTTTTAACAGGTATTGTAATTTTAACAAACGGTATTTCAAACGGTGAAGGTAACATTATTCTAACCAGCCTTGTATTGGTACTTATTATGATGGTAAACGCAGGTTACGGTGGCGGTTTCTCAAATGTACCTACACTACTTTCAGACCACTACGGTATGAGCAACATCAGTGCTATTCACGGTATAACACTTTCAGCCTGGGCATTTGCCGGTCTTACAGGTAACCAGTTAGCAAGCTTGATTGTAAGCAAGGTTGGTACACCTGAAGCAGTAACAAACCCCGTAGGGTACCAGACAGTACTATATGTAACAATTACTCTTTACATCGTTGCTTTGCTTCTAAGTATGTTCTTTGTTGATAAAACACAAAATGTAAGCAAAGGTGCAATAGATCACTAAATCAATTAAGTAAAAACGCTATGGAAAACCATAGCGTTTTTTATTATTTTTCAATAACCTTTACAACCTCTGCTAGGGTTCGAATCCCTTCCATCTAAAAATCACCAACAAAAAAAGGATGCTTACGCATCCTCTTTTGTTGGCTTTCGTGTACAAAATAGATGCAACAGATTTTAGCTAAATTTTGCACATTCGTGCAACGTGAAATTATTGCTTCGCAATAGCTAAATTGTTTCTGACGAAACAGCTAAATTAAATTCGCTTTTAGCTGACCGAAGGTCAATTTAGCTACGAAGTAATTTAGCGTGCGTTAGCACATTTAGCTCGCCGTAAGGCGAATTTAGCTGAAAAAAAGACATTTTTCTTTGTCGAAAAATGTCTTTTTTTTCTGGTGATCCATCGGGGATTCGAACCCCGGACACCTTGATTAAAAGTCAAGTGCTC
>CAZNKU010000103.1:0-2052 GCA_964573775.1 uncultured Clostridiaceae bacterium
ACACAGAACAAGTTAAGGTTTAACCTCATTACTTGGTGGATGAATGACCAGGAACACACAGAGGAATCCTCTTGGATAGAGCTTCCCGTTGCACCTTGTGATTTACAGCTCGATGAAATTAAACTTTATGATAAGAACACAAACAAGGAGCTTGACCCCTTAAAGCTCGAAGCAGGACAGCAGGTTAAGGTAAGATATATTTACTACAACAATACCAATGCAAAGGTCTTCGTTGAAAACTACAATAATGACCGAGAAAGAATAGGAAATGCTGTCTACTCCATTCCCGCAAAGAGTTATGCAGGCTTATGGGGCAAAGAGTTTACCGTACCGAATAAGAGAACATTCACTATTTGGGGCGGTGTATATCAGGAAGGTATGGGTATAGGTAATACCGATTACGAAACAGACGGAACAAACAATGAATTAACCCTTACCTGTAAGGTTAATCACCCTCTTACCCTTGTACCCATTACACCTAATGCCGCATACCGTGAACAGACAGAGGTTGTTTCTTCGTTCTGGCTTAAAAACGGCTATACGGATAATTACACACCCTCTGATGAGGTAGATGTTCGCTTCAAGGTTTACAGAAACAGCACACTTATTCACACTGAAACAATAGAGAATGTTGTTGTGCCGGGCAGTGATAAAAACCTTCTTTACTTTAAGTGGAAGGTGCCTACGGGTATTAACGGCGGACAGGTAAAGATTACGGGCGAGATTATTGATGACGGTAAATCATACAACTTAAAGAATATGTATAACTCTACTGTACCGTATATTATCTCGGAAACACCCGACACACAGTTTGAAAAGAAAAAGCCAAGCGGCTTCAGCACACCGACCTTGCCTGCAACCACAAGCGGTGCGGCCTCATGGTGGTTATGGAAATATGAAAACGGCACATTCAAAAAGTACGAATATGCCATAGGCATAGCCAACACAACACCGTATATAACTCCTGCAACGGGTGAAACGGCTAAAAAGGTAAGCGGAATGTGGAATATGAAGTCAGGCTACGGTCTTGCACTTTCTCTTACTAACTCCGTAAGCTCCGTTGTAGGTTACAATATTCCCAATACGGACAGTTACACAACCTCACAGTATGCTATGGCTTTATTCCCCGAATTCGGCTACGGCAGAATAGAGGGCAATTACAGAACACTTGAACTTAATAATGATAAATGGCGTTTCAGAGAAAACGGCACTTACGGTTATGTTCATTTCACACCCTTATGGTATCCCGACGGCGACTATACGGTATGTATTGAGCAGAGAGATTTCTGGACACCTTCGGGTATGATAAAAAGAGCTTCCAAGGCTGATGCAGTACGCCTGACAGATTCGGCGTATGACGATTGGTACATTGGAAGATAAATAAAATAACAAATACTTTTGGACTGTTTCCTTCTCAAAGAAAAGGAGCAGTCCTTTTTCTTTGAGAAAGGATTAAAATTATGACTTGTAAATACAGTAATATCATAGCGGAAAATTGCGGTATAAATTCTGCTTTAATCGCAGGATATTTGTACGAGCAACAGAAAGAAAAAGGCTTCATTCTTTGGGGTAAATTGTGGTACAGATGCTCTGTAAACAATTTTACGGCAGTATTTCCCTTTATGGGTAAGGGTGCCGTTTACGGCGCTCTTTAAAGACTTCGCCACAAAGGATATATTTTGAGAACGGAACACAACAAAAGTAAATTTGAACGTACAAAAAGCTATTCTTTTACCCCTCTCGGTCTTTCTGTAATGCTCACAACTAAAAACGAATAAAAGGAGGTCTATGTTATGGTAGAAAAAAGAATGGCAGGTAATTATGAGGTTACCACAGCATTTGAAATCGGTACAAAGGAAATCATAATCGGTGAGGATAAAACTGCTGCTCCCGATGAAAGATTTGTTGTAGCCAACTATGAAAACAACGGCATATTTGAAAGATATGTCGATGCTCTTGTAGGCGGTGACTATGCGGAAATCACAAAGATATTTGCCGAAAGAGTTAAAAATGAAGCAGAGAAGGTTATTGATGAAAAATCAAAAATCACTG
>CAZNKU010000104.1:0-2041 GCA_964573775.1 uncultured Clostridiaceae bacterium
AAGCATAATGCTTGATAAAGCAAAAGATTTTGCAGTTGAAATTATAAATATGTGTAAGAACATCAAAGAAATGAAAAGAGAAAGCGTTTTAACAAATCAACTTATGCGCTCCGGAACATCAATTGGTGCGAATATACACGAATCAAAATATGCACATGGCACAGCCGATTTTATTTCAAAAATGCAGATTGCATTGAAAGAGTGTTATGAATCAGAATATTGGTTGGAACTGCTTAATCGAACAGGATATATTGATGATGAACAATATAAGTCAATAATAAATGATTGTGGACAGATTCGCAGAATGTTAATTTCATCAATTAATACCGTGAAGGAAAAATCTCAAAAGTGAGGTGTTTGTATGAAATATGGAGTAAAAGTAATATATACTTATTCTGTTGGTGAAGATTGCAGAAAATTTTATGAAGAACAAATATTATCTGTAAATGCAGAGTCTTTTGATGAAGCATATAAAAAAGCAGAACAATATTCTAATGAATATGATACCGAGCATACAAACCCAAAAGGAGAATTGGTTAAGGCAGAAAAAGTAGAATTTGTAGATTGTTTTCTTGCATTTGATGAAGAGGGAGATGTGCAAGAAATATATTCTTCTACAACTAAAAATAAAACTTCGTTAACAGATGAACAGTTTTATATTGCAATTAAAAATCAATGTACGAATGAAGAATTATATGATTTGAGATATGAAGAATTTAACAAAAAATGAGTGTCATCCAAATCGTTCACAAATTCTATAATTAAAACATAGATGATAATGAGGAGATATATGTGCTATGAACTTTGAAGACTTAAAGGCAACTCTTGACAGATATGTGGGTATACATTATCCCGGTATAGATATGTGTGTTCACCATAAGGGAAAGGAAATTTTTCGTTATCAGGCAGGTTATTCCAACCACGAGAAAAAAACACCTGTTGACCCCAATGCACTTTACCACATATTTTCGTGTACAAAGCCCGCTACTTGTGCAGCGGCTCTTCAGCTTCTTGAAAAGGGCTACTACCGACTTACCGACCCGGTTTATGAATATATTCCTGAATATAAGGATATGTTTGTCAAAATTACAAGTCCAAACGGCAGTGTGAAATATGAAAAGCCAAAGTCACCTGTTACTGTGGGACAGCTTTTTTCAATGACATCAGGAATTGATTATAAATTAGATGTAGATTGTATAGATGAAGTACGCGAAAGAACAAACGGCAAAATGCCAACTCTTGAAGTTGTAAAGGCTATTGCCAAAAAGCCACTTAACTTCCACCCAGGTGAAAGATGGCTCTACGGACTTAACCATGATGTTTTAGGTGGTCTTATTGAAGTATGGTCGGGTATGAAATTCGGTGACTATATGCAAAAAAATGTATATGAACCATGCGGTATGACAGAAACAAGTTTAAAGATAAATGATGAAAGAAAAGCACGGCTTATGGATATGTGCCGTGTATCAAAAGGTGAATTTAGCTATGTACCTAATGAGTGTGAATATACCTTTGACGAGGATTGTGAGTACGAAAGTGGCGGAGGCGGTGCTGTAAGTTCTGTTTCCGATTATATAAAATTTGTTGATGCTATTACAAATGGTGGTGTTTCACCTGAAACAGGCGAGCGTATTTTAACACAGCAAACAATAGATATTATGCGAACAAACACCCTTACAGATGTTCAGCTTAAAGAGGACTATATAAAGAAATCGCCTGACGGTTATGGTTATGGTTTGGGTGTACGTACATTAATGACCAACGAAAAGGGTATTTTAGAACCTGTTGGTACATTCGGCTGGGCAGGCGCTGCGGGTTGCTACTTATCTGCAGACCCAAAAGAGCAGATTTCCGTATTCTATGCACGCAGCATACGTCCGTGTAATAATTCAATTTTGCCCGCTATGGTTATGAATACTCTTTACTATGAATTGTATAAATAATAAATATTACTGATGAAAGAAAAATGACCGCATTTGCGGTCATTTCAGTGTGTCGATAAACCTATCGACACGCTGGCAGATTGCGAAAAAGGAAGTTA
>CAZNKU010000105.1:0-1906 GCA_964573775.1 uncultured Clostridiaceae bacterium
CAGTAATATTTACAGTCGATTTTTCAGGAATAAATACTTGATTTTGAGTTGATTCTTGAACAATAGCAATCAATTCTGAATCGGATTTATATTTATGTTCAGTGTTACGGAATATATCCGCATTTTTAGTTCTTCTATCTATCATTCGTATCACCTTCTTTGTAAAAAACATTTTATCTATTTAGTGTGTATTATGTAAAATCATATATATTGGCTAATAAATTGCACCAAAGCAGCAACAGCAGCGCTAAATTCTACCGTTCCTTTAATTGTATTTAGTGTCATAAGTGCTGTTTTTAATAAGCTCTTCTTTGGTTTTCCTCCGGAAATCTCTGCATCTATAACCTCCACACTTTCCGCAACTGCTTCTCTGTCTTCTGGAGTTAGACTATCAGCTGTATCCTGTACAGCAGAAATCAACTTCGCAAGTTCACCGACATCAACACCAACTTGATTGGTAGCATTAACAGTAGAACCATCGGTAGCAATGATAGCTTGTCCATTTTCAACAGTAACATTATATGTGATTTTTTCATCTAATCCCATGTCAATACCTACTTTTGTTAAATATCGCTCTATATGACGAATTAAGACCATAACAAAACGATCATTAAAACCTCTTATTTTATCTTGGAAGCCATTCGAATAGGAATATCCCATAGCTACTCCTCGATACACAGAGTTGTTAGTATCCGACAAATAATGCAATACTGCATACACATTGCGAATCTCTTCTTTATCTGTATCACCAGTAGAGAAAATCATTCTTCCGTAAGATGCTTGAACTCCTTTAACTTCATCAGATATATCCAAGTCACATTTGCCACAATCATTGATGAAGTCAATTATAATCGGGGTGCTATCTATGTAGTTTAAAAACTTTCCAAGCACCCCTGTATAATCCTGAAAATCAGCCTGAAGTAGCCGGTTAGCAAAACAGTTAAAATCGTATTGTATTTTTCGTAATTCTTTCCTATTCAATCTCATAATTTTTAACCCCGCAAAACGGGCAATAAGCACCCGTCATTTTTAGTATTGGTTTTATTTTTGCTGTTTTTGCACAGCAAGGAAAAGTGCATATTTCTAAAGCTTCAATTCCAGACCGGATAGGATCTTCAGGTTCGTGTTTTGGCCGACTGCCGGCCTTAAACTGAACTACTCCTCGTTTGCTATGACGTTCTAGATCTTTGAACATATCATAGATCATATCGTTCATTATGTTTTTGGTCATGTTTTTAGCAAGCTCAAGCACATCATCTGTTATATAACTATCGCTGATTAGACCACAGCTTGGACAAAATATATTAAGCACTCCATCATCCTGTATATCAGAAGGTGTTCCCTTAAAAAATGTTCCACAATGTTTACACTTTAAAAGGACATAACCGTCATCATCTGTGGGAATTGATATCGCAAATTGGAACTCATCATTCACAAGGTTTATCCTCCTCTATTACTCAAATCAAAACTCCATCACAATGATCCACTTCATGTTGAATAATTTGTGCTGTCCAACCGGTAAAGGTTTTTATGCGAGTTTGAAATTCTGTAGTTTGCCACTGAACTTTGATGGATTTATAGCGTTTGCACGGACGTGAACCACCTAACAGAGAAAGACAACCTTCCTCGGTATCATACGGTCCTGATTTCTTGATAATCTCAGGATTAAACATCGTCATATATGTACCTTCATTATCAAATACAATAATGCGCTTACGCACACCAATCATATTTGCCGCCATACCTACACAGTCATCTCTGTTGGCGATCAACGTATCCAACAAATCCTGTGCTACCTGCAAATCTTCTTTTGTTGCTTCCTCAGACTTTCCCGCAAGAAAAACAGGGTCGTGAATTACTTTTTTTATCATTTACACTAAACCCCATACAAAATTGAAGTGTTCGT
>CAZNKU010000106.1:0-1769 GCA_964573775.1 uncultured Clostridiaceae bacterium
GGACAGCGATAAGTCGCTGTCTTTTTTGGAATTTATGTTGACTGATTGTGTTGTTTGTATTATGATTGATAATACAAATAGAGGTGATTCCAGTGCATTATAGTATGAATTTTGAAGAGATAACTTTCAAATTGTGTATTCTTGCGCTTACAATTTTTAATGTTTTAAATATATTAAGTTAAATTGGTGCATTTGTATGAACTTAATGATATATATAGCGAAAATAAAAACTAGGAAAGAAGATGAAGAGTATGATTATCGCAATCAACGAATATTCGGATATTCCGATATATATACAAATTCGAAATCAGATTGTGTTAGGTATTTCTGATGGAAGACTGGCCCCCGGAGAGCAGCTTCCGACGGTGCGGGGGCTTGCTGAGGAAATGGGTGTTAATTCCATGACGGTGAATAAAGCCTATCAGATGTTGAAACAAGAGGGGTATATTTACACGGATAGGAGAAATGGAGCGAAAGTAAGAGAACGACTGGAGTTTTCTGGTGAGCTTCCGATGGAGTCGAAAGAGATGCTTCAGCGTGTGATTTCTGAGGCGAAGGTCAGGGGAATTTCGAAGGAAGAATTTCAGAAAATCTGTGATGAGTTTTTCTAAAAGAGAATTTATGAGTTATAATTATGAAATTGACGACAAGGAGGATATGTTATGAATTTTCTTAATCTTATTTTTATACTAACTTGCTACCCAATACTATTTTTAATGTATTTTATGTTTCGAAATGCAAAGGACAGAAATGGCTGGTGTTTTGGAGCGACTTTGAGTAAAGAATGGAAAAGTGATCCAGCGGTGGAGGCGATTGATAAGGAATATCGTAAAATTTTAAAGAATAGTATGATTGTATTAGGAATCATACCAATTTCTACTTTTTTCATTCCATATATGTCAATTGGATTTTCTATTTGGATGATATGGATTTGTATGATTTGTTTTTACCCAATGGTGTTGTTTGCAAGAGCTAATAAACAGATTCAGGAACTGAAAAAAGAGCGTGGATGGAATCAAAGCAGTGAAGTGACTTATACTGATTTGAAGATGGCAGATGTACCTAGAAGGGTAAAGTTTATACACTTTTTGCCTGTATTAGTTTTGAGTGTAATTCCAATTGTTTTATCCTTTACCCTATTCAACGAAAGCGGATATTTGGCATTTCAGATTTGTGTAATTGCATTTGCTGCGTGTACACCATTATTTTATCTATGTGCAGTCTGGACAGACAAGCAGAAGATTTCTGCGATTAGTCAGGATAGTGACACCAATATGAATTATGCCAGAGCTAAAAAGCAGCTTTGGAAAAATTTCTGGCTGATTACATCTTGGATACATACTGCGTTTACTTGGTTTGTACTTCTATCAATGTATTTTAGAGAATATGGAATGTCCCTGATTCTTTGGGGCTCGGTTATTTATGGCATCGTAATTATATTTAGTGCGGTAACGCTTGTGAAAAAAGTTTATGAAATCAACAACAAGTATGAAAGCAAAAAAACAGTTATTAATGCGGCGGATGATGATAAATATTGGCTTTACGGTCTTGTATATTACAACAAAAACGATACGCATGTCATGGTGGAAAATCGTATGGGGTCAGGCACTGCCTTGAATGTGGCGACTGGTATAGGAAAAGGTATGTATATTTTTTCTACACTTTTGCTACTGATTATTCCGGTTTCTTGTATATGGCTATTTATGATTGATTTTACGCCACTTAGTACAAAGGTAGTAGATGACACTATCATATGTTCACAGATAGGT
>CAZNKU010000107.1:0-1756 GCA_964573775.1 uncultured Clostridiaceae bacterium
TCACCTTTATCGCCCTTATCGCCTTGAATGCCCTGTATACCCTGATCACCTTTTTCGCCCTGTTCACCTCTTGGCAAACCAAAGTTTAAAATCATATCTTTTTTAGTACCAACATTTTCAACGGTAGCAGGCATACCTGTGGCAAGTGTTTCAACCTCGCCTATGGCAACGGTAACAACATACACATTGTCACTGCTTCCTGTGCCAAGTGACACAAAGCTGTCAATGTATATTTTAAGTGGCTCAAGACGTTCAATATACCCGGTATCATCATAAAGCTCATAACCTATGTACAGTGTACCCTTTGCCATGTAGTCACCATCCACCACACAGGAATAGACGTCCTCAACCGACGTAAGCTCATCTGTAATGGTGGAATTGTTGTTAGCTGACTTTATGTATGCACGCACCTTTTTGTCAGTTCGGATAGTCGCATTAATCTGCAGGCTGTCGTTTTCCTGCTCTATATGTATGGCATCATCGGTTATATGGGATATATAGCCATTTTCATTGTATTTAACATTTATTTCTTTCAAAATTTCACCCCATTCCTTAACTACCTATTACCTTATCAATATTTTTTACCTGAGTAATGTTAAAATCAAGTGTCTTAACATTCTGACTTGATAAATTATTCATTTGTCTTTTAATATCCCTGTTCATAACAAAGATACAATCCACAAGCTGTTTTATAACGACCTTTGCACTTTCAAGGTCAGTTATGCTGTCAACATTTATTCTTTCTATGTTCAAAAAATCAACTCCTTTGTCGTTGGAATGCAGAATGCAGAGTGATGAATGCAGAGTTATGGTTGAAATGCTCTGCATTTCTTAATTCAAAAGCAAGCAAAGCTTGCTATCCTTAATTCTGCACTCTTAATTCTTCATTCTGCATTTATTTACGATAAACATTCAAACTTTCACCGCTTCTGTGCTTACTTGTTCCAACGGTAACCTTGCCGTGAATGTCAAGTATGCGTACATCACCCTTACCTTTGAATTTCAAAGCATAGCTGTCGCACTTTTTAACCCTCAGCTTAAAGTCAAACATTTCGTCTTTTTCTGCAGTTTTTACAGCCACTCTTTGCCACTGTCCGCCATTCTGACGTACATACACTTCAAGTCTGCTGTTTCTCGGCATATCTGCACGTATCCATAGCTTTGAAAGGTTTTTACGCTCTGCACTCGAAAAGGTGTAGTCCTTTGTTTCAAATTCCCACTCAACAGCTTCACTGCCTGAATTTGCCTTGTATATACCGTCATCACACACCATATAAAGGTCATTTATATGGCTAAAGCACATCGTAACAGGCTTTTCATCCTCTATATGCCACATCTGATAATAGGTATCATAAACATAAGTTTTATATCCGTCATAAATGTAATATTTACGTCCGTCCGTACCTGCTTTTGCAATGCTTTCGGTATTTATATCTATCTGTGTTGAAATTACTTGCGGCACACCTCCGCTGTAACGTACAATACCCTTAGGCGATGCCCAGTACAGCACACCGTCAACACTGCATATACTGTCGTTATCAATACATCCTGTGTTGCAAAGCTCTGTTATTGTATAGGGCATAGAACCGTACATTTCGTAAACAATATCTTTTTTAAATAAAAGTAAAACATTGTTATATGCACATATTCCCGTAAATTCACCTGCACTTCCAACATCAGTTGCATAAGCCCCTGTTGCTGAAGGATTGCCTGCCTCGTCGGCAAATTCATGAAAGTTTGTGAAATCCCCCAAAGC
>CAZNKU010000108.1:0-1594 GCA_964573775.1 uncultured Clostridiaceae bacterium
TATCGCACAGCACAGGTATTAAACATTTCACCACTCACAATTTCCATATGTATATTAAGCTGTTTAAAAACTTCAAGTAATCTTGTAAAATAGATTGGTCTGTTGCTGTTCAGATGGAACACACATTGCTTATCTGCGTACTGTGCAATTTTTGCAACACCTTCTGCCGTTTGGTCAATTGGAGAAAATTCTGCATAAAGTGGTAACAGATACTGCGGGAACATACCAAGTTCAACCGCTGCCTTAAATCTTGTAAGGAATGCATTTGATTCATAGTTTGGCTGAAATTTACTGTCAGAAAGTCTGTTTGTAAGATTTCCTACACGAATAATTTTAACATCAAGACCTTCGAGTGCAGCATCCATTACAGCCATTTCCGCTTCAAACTTACTTCGCACATAAACATTATCAAGCTCCTGCTCAATAAATAAACTCTGTTCGTCAAAATACTTTTCTTCTTCTGAACGATACACATTAAACGCATCCGCAAAGCTATTCCCACTTACACTAATGGTAGACACATGTATCATTTTTGCTTCCATACACTTTGCAAAAAGTATAACATTCTTTGTTCCTTGTACATTTACATCATAAAAATATTTATATGAACCATAATGTTTTACAGTTGCAGCTGTATGAATAACTGTTTGCACATCATCGGGGATATCATATGATAAATCCGGATTGGTTATATCACCCACAACAGGTATAATACGTTTACCAATTTCATCATCATATTTATTATCAAAATAGTAATGAAGCATTTCTATCAATTTTTCAGCACTACTTCTTACAAGGCAATAAATTTTACCTGTTTCATTCTGAATAAATTTATCAAGTACATGTATTCCAAGAAATCCAGTTGCACCTGTAAGGAGTACATTGCCTAAAATTTTCTTTTTTGGTATAAAGCTTTTATCAATTACATTTTTGTTAAAGAATTTTTCGTATTTTTTAAAATCATTCGCTGAATATCTTACAATTTTTTTCATATCATTATCAAGAAAATTGCATAGTTTACGCACAGTTGGATAATCAAAAACATTCTGCAATGCAATTTCTACATCTATTGTATGTGCCTTAGTAACATATTCAATAGCCCTCAGACTGTCACCACCAATGTCAAAGAAATCATCTGTAACGCCGACTTTTTCGACTTCAAACAGCTGTGCAAGTAAATTACAAAGCTTGATTTCTGTTTCAGTTTCGGGAGCGATATATTCCTCCTGTGATACTGAAATCAGGTAACGGCAAATTTTTTCTGTCTGTCTTACCACTTGCTGTCATAGGCATTTCATCAAGATGGACAAAATAGTTTGGCACCATATATTTTGGCAATTTTACAGACAAGTGCTGACGAAGAGCCTTTTCATCTATTTCAGTTTGAGAAGTATAATAGCCAACCAAATACTGACGATTATTTTAATCACGCTTATCCGTAACAGCAGTCATATTTATACCATCAAATGTACTCATTACACTCTCTATTTCACCAAGCTCAACTCGTAATCCACGAATTTTTACCTGTGTGTCAATTCTTCCAAGGTACTCAATTTCTCCATCTTCTCTCCAGCGAGCAAGGTCACCTGTACAA